>NZ_JAVDQG010000005.1 GCF_031454155.1 Desmospora profundinema | reverse complement strand
AAGATTTTTGAAGTACGGGAACTGGAGATGGATACCTCCTTTATCCGCAATTATCTCACCAAAGAATTGGTGGAAGAACTGGATCTGTACGTGTTTCAGCGGGAAGGCAACGAATGGACCATCTCAGACAAACGGTGGAAAGAAGTGCGTGAAAGCCTGATCGCCAGCCGCGTCAACGGGGGGCATCCCATGATTGTGGTGGAGGACGGGGATTATCGGAACAACGGGGAGCTCTTGTTGAAGCATCGGTTTGAAGGACTGGAACTGGATGTCAAATACATCGAAAAAACGCTGCCCCATGTGTATGCGTTATGGAGGCGTCCGGTCCACATCGAGACGGTGATCGAAAACCGGGATGTTCTGTTTACGTATAACGGGAAGAAGTGTACCCGTCGGTTTTTGTAGATCTGAGGAAATATGGCAATTTTAAACCCGATCAAAGATTGATATCGATAAACGCATCAACCGGGTGGGGCGGTGATCCTGTCCGGTTGTTTTTACATGGGGGGCACCCATACGGACAGGAAGAATCGAAAATAGGTGGAAAGAATCGATTCTTTTACTATATAAATAATATCATTTCTTTATCGAATAATATCTAGATATGTCGCATCCATTACTTTTTTATTCCCATAACAACTAATTTGTGGTAGAATGACGGTGTTTGAACATGTTATAGGAGGGCGGAGATGGGGATTGTTTTAAAAACAAATAACCAAACACTAGTGAATATCTTTAAATGGGCTTTAAATGAGAAATCCGTTGACGTTGTACATAGTATGGATTTGGAACAAGCCTATGATCTTTCAAAAAAAACGCCATGCTTAGCACTCATTGTGGATATGGATACATTAACGAAGGACGATTTTGTACGCTTAAAGGAATGGAATCAAAAACATGGATTGCCAACTATGATCCATATCAACTATTCCATACCGAAGAGCAAGGCTCCAAAAATGAACGACAGCCTTTATTATATCAATCAAGACATCTGGTTTGATAAAGACAATCATGCTGTATGGGTAAATGATGAGCGAATCCCTTTAACTAGTATGGAGTGTAAATTATTAAACGTACTTACCAAAAAAGCAGGAAAGCCGATATCAATCGACGAGATCGTGAATGAGGTATGGGGACATGAACATGGAATCGGTAGCGAATCTCTGTATGTTCATATTCGGAAGTTACGAAAAAAGATTGAAGCGGACCCGAGTGATCCCCAAATTATTGTGACATGTCGGGGCCTTGGCTACCAATTAGTTAAAGGTCAGGAACCCCACGGCTAAAGCCGGGGGCTTGAAAAAAGTCTGAATCTGACCAGCCTTCGTCTTTGACTACGTTAGGAGCGAATGGATAGGTACCATGGGATGCTTCCCCAGTCCCATGCTCTACGGCAGGTGGTTAAACAGGTGTAACGGGGTGAAGCCAGTGCTGCTTGCAAAAAAACCGCTCCATAACATTGGCGAGGGGACCATTACCCGCGAAAGCGGAGGAGGTGCGTAAGCACATGCAACGCGTGTTTGTCTTGGATAGCAAGAAACAACCCTTAATGCCCTGTCATCCGGCACGGGCAAGAAAGTTGTTGTCAAAGGGACGAGCGGCTGTGTACCGCCGTTATCCGTTTACCATCATTTTAAAAGATCGTGAAGGTGGAGAGGTGCAACCCACAGAAGGAAAGATCGATCCTGGAAGCAAAGGAACCGGAGTGGCGGTAGTCGCTGAATTTCCCCGTGGACGTGAAGTCGTCTGGGCGGCCAACCTCCATCATCGCGGACAGGCGATTCGGGAAGCCTTAACGGATCGTCGTGCGATCCGTCGGGGACGGCGCAGCCGCAAGACTCGGTATCGCCCGGCCCGTTTCCATAACCGTCGTAAGCCAAAAGGATGGTTGCCGCCATCGCTCCGCTCCAGGGTGGAGAATATAAAGAACTGGATGGGGCGGTTGTTGCGCTACATTCCGATCCAATCCATCGCTGTTGAAACGGTCGGGTTTGATACGCAAAAGATTCAAAACCCCGAAATCATGGGAATGGAGTACCAACAAGGAGAGTTGTTTGGATACGAAGTCCGGGAGTATCTGTTAGAAAAGTGGGGGCGGCAATGTGCCTACTGCGGGAAAGAAGGCGTTCCCCTGGAGGTGGAACACATTCACCCCAAAAGCAAAGGCGGCTCCAACCGGATCTCCAACCTGACCGTCTCTTGCCGGGAGTGTAACCTCGATAAGGACAACCAGTCCATCCAAGTCTTTCTCTCCAAGAAACCGAACGTGTTGGACAAGATCCTGAGGCAAGCCAAGCTTCCCCTTCAGGATGCGGCGGCGATCAATGCCATCCGGTGGGCCATCGGGGAAGAATTGAAAGCCTTCGGATTACCCGTTACCTTCTGGTCTGGCGGACGGACGAAGTACAACCGAATCTGCCAAGGATATGAGAAAGATCATTGGGTGGATGCCGCTTGTGTGGGAGAAAGCGGCGAACGGGTTTGGATTCCGGAAAGGTTGACTCCTCTCCTGATCCAAGCCATGGGGCGGGGTTCCCGTCAGATGTGCCGGATGGATCGATATGGGTTTCCGCGAACATCCGCAAAAAAGAACAAACGAGTGAAAGGCTTTCAGACTGGTGATTTCGTGAAGGCGGTTGTGACAAAAGGGAAAAAAGCTGGAACCTATGTCGGACGGGTAGCCGTCCGAACATCGGGAAGTTTTAACATCAAGACGAACACTCAAACCATACAGGGGATTAGTTGTCGAACTTGTCGCTTGCTTCAGCGAGCCGATGGATACCACTATTCGTTTGCGGGTTAACGCCCAACCCGTGTTTCCTCCCCATGTTTGAAAATAGGGGTCTCCACGCGGGAAAGGCGATGACATAAAGGAATTTTAAATTTGAATTCAGGACGGTCCTATTTTTGAACAGTTATAATCTGGATGAGGATAGAGGGTACGGAACTTGTTTTCGAAGCCGTCTGTTCCATTCATTGAGAGGGGGAAGGATATTGAACATTCGTAAGAAGCTCATTCCAGTAGTAGCAGCGGTAGGACTGTTGGGTGTGGTTCCATCGATGGCTTTTGCAGACGAAGAAACAGGGGCACTGGGAGGTTGGACGGAAGGGGAAGGGTATTGGACAAAAAGTGAGGTAACAGTGAACCAAATAGGTACGATGAGTTCCAAGCCCGACTTTCACAGAGGTTGGAAAGAGGGAGGAAGAAGGGGTTTCTGGAGCGCAGTGGGTGAAACTGGATGGAAGAATGTACATCACTATACTCGCGCACGAATGGTGTATTTAAATGGAAACGTAAATGCTGATAGTGGAAGGAAATGGGGAATAAGTTATACTTATGCAAAGTCGCCTCTTGGTCAAGGGAGTGCTAGAACATACTATGGCCGTTGAGAGTTCCTTAACAAGATAAAGATAGGCCTATTGACTTTTATCTTTGGTTAATGATCGTGACATTACTTTTTCAAAGTGAAAGAAAGATTAATATAAAATTAAGCATTATCATTTCAGAGAGAAGGTTAACTTTTCTCTAGCTCAACAAGGAGCTATTCTCTGCTGAAAGTAGGGTGAGCAAGCCCTAGTAATAGTTGAAAGACATAAAGTTTAATTTCTAGCTAAAAGTTGATTAAGATATTTTAATCTCGAATTCAGGACAACTGATAATTGATTAAATATAATTTGATTAGGATAGAGGGTAATGAACTTTCGAGGCCGTCTGTCCCAATAATGAGAGGGGGAAGCATATTGAACATTCGTAAGAAGCTCATTCCAGTAGTAGCAGCAGTAGGACTGTTGGGTGCGGTTCCATCGATGGCTTTTGCAGACGAAGAAGCAGGAGCGCTGGGAGGTTGGACGGAAGGGGAAGGGTATTGGACAAAAAGTGAAGTGGAAGCGGACCAAGTAGGTACGATGAGTTCCAAGCCTCAAATGCACAGAGGTTGGAAAGAAGGGGGAAGAGGTCACTGGCGTGCAGTGGGTGAGACTGGATGGAAAGGTGTGCGTCACTATACTCGGGCACGAATGGTGTCCTTAACTGGAAAGACATGTAGAGAAAGCAAAAGGGAGTGGGGAGTTGGTTATACCAAAGCAACGTCGCCTAATTCCGATTGCACACGTGCAAGAACATTTTATGGGCGTTAATCGTATACAGTCATAAAAGAATACAATTCTTTAGAACGATGAAACCGCCATCTAATGGTAGTTTCATCGTTCTAGTGAAAAAAGGATATGGGGAAAATGAGTAAGTTTACAATAGCACGCTTACGAAAAGATGGAACGGTTTGGCTTTTGATACTGTACCTGTTACTCAGTGTGATTGTGGTTTCCGCTAGTTTTTATCAAATCAAGCAGCAAGAATTACAGAGACATACCAGAGGTTTGTATGATCCGAATCCGTTATCGTTTACGATTAACGATCATGATCAGTCTATCGACTGGAGGCATCTGAATACAGCTAAGTCTTTTACCACCTTTAACGAACTTGGAAAGATGCAAGGTAAAGGGAAAGACTACGATTTGAGAGGAATATACTTTCATAAATCTACTTACATCCCCCCTATAATTTCAGGAAGGTTTTTTCAAGAGAACGACTTTTATCGAGACAAAAAACTAGCTGTAATTGGTAAAAGCGTGGACAAATCAGAAGCAAAGGATGGACAGAATGGATATGTTCAACAGAATGGAAAGGAATATTATGTCTTACAAGGTATCAAATATCAAATCATCGGAACGATGGGCACCTCGTATGCATCCAAAATCAATGACACGATTCTATTCAATTTAGATGCTATCGAACAAGGAAAGCCTGTAGAATCCAACGCTTATGTGATGAATATAGGAAGTAACCCCATCAGCAATGGCTTGTTGCAGTTCAGAGATAGCGAGGTATCGGTGAATGTCATTGATCGAGGGGATCTTGGTGTTCAGCGATTTTTAAGTATGGATGTATATCAATTGGTGATTTTCTTGCTTCTACTTTTGATACTAGTCAGTTTGACCCTGCTGTTCACCCAGTATTGGCTGGGGAAGAAAAGCACGGAAATCCGTATCCTATGGCAGCTGGGGATTCCTATTGGGCGAGCTTATCAACGCTATGCGATTACGCTTGTTCTGATTGCATCAGGATGCTATCTCTTGGTTGGTCTATTGAGCTATTGGTGGCTTCCACGATATCTCCAGAACCCACAAGCCGGGATGATGCACACCCTCCATCTGATTGTCGGCTACGGGCTCATCCTGTTGTCTGCTGGAATCTCCATGTGGTTGTCATTCAGGAAGTCGATCAGACAGAGACTGAAGAAAGGGTGAGAGGATAGTGATTATAAAAGAGGTAATAGAAAGCCTAAGGCGAAGAAAACTGTTTTCTTATCTGATTGCTCTTGGATTAATCGTTTTCTTTTTTATAGTGACGGCTTTATTTCAGAATTATATCCATATAAAGGAAAGAGAAGGGAAGGTAGAATCATTCCAAGGATTACCCAGTTATCCAATTGCGGATACATTGTTCGAGGATAGTGATTGGAAGGAATACCTTAACGAGCCCAACGCTTTGGAGAGAGTAAGACGATTTTATGGGTATCTAGAGGGGAATTTGGGCGAAAAATATCTTCATATACATACTCAATCGATCGCATTGTCTCCCGGTAATGTAAAATGGGATGAGAAGTTGTTACATGGATATGAGGATGGATATGGGAACAATGAGAAGGTTAAAGAAAGTGAAGATCCTTACTATGCTTTTAAGGCTGTACAAATGAATAAGCAAGCGTTTGACAGCTTTTCCATTGATGTGAGTGAAGGAGAACCGTTATCTTCTGAAGACTTCCATCATAGTAACAATCCAGGCGTCATTCCCGTTTTACTGGGGTCAGAATATCAAAGTATCTATCAGGTTGGCGATCAGCTAACAGCCGAATATTTATTTAAGGATTTCCAATTAGAGGTTAAGGGGTTTATTCCTTCAAACACGTTTGTTTCCCAGCCGTTTGTTTCCGAAATCTATCTGGACCGGTATATTGTAATGCCTGCTCAACAGTTTGAGGCTCCTGCCGATGAGGAAGAGTGGGACTTCCAGCGAAAACATTACTTTAATTTGATTAGTGGGAGTATTTACAGTGCAGAAGATAAAGATGTGATTGTAAGTAAATTAGAAGAGATCAAAGCTAAATCAGATTTTCCACACATTGAGATCATCGGAATAGATATGCCTCTTGAAAACCTGTTTGCTGCGATTCAAGAACATACCCGCTGGGTTATGATCCTAGCCGGTGTACTGTTTGTGGGTTGTATCTTAAGTATTTCCATTCTCATGATGACCAAGATACAAAATAACTACAAAAACATGTCGATTCACCTGATTTCAGGGGCGACTATGAATCAGCTGTTTCGGTATGTTTTAGCCGAAGTAATTGTGTTGGTGAGTGTTCCAGCGTTGTTGATGATCCTTCTCTATATGGGAGCTTTCTATTTTGTTCCACCGCAATACATTTTGTTGATCGTTGCCTGTGTGTTTATGATGACTCTATTGTCCATCCTTCCGATCTATCTCCAATTTCGTAAGTTACCTATTAGCCGATTACTGAAGAGAGCGGAGTGATTGTGATGATACAAGTGAAGGAACTGAAAAAATCGTACCCAGTAGGCAAAAAAAAGTTGGAAGTATTAAAAGGAGTCGACCTAGAGATAGAAAAAGGGGACATGATCGCCATCATGGGCAGGAGCGGATCGGGGAAGTCAACATTGCTCAATATCCTGGCGGGATTGGATCTAGCGGACAGCGGGACCTATCGGTATGAACAGGATCAGATTAGTGATCTAAACCTGGATGAGCTGGCCGATTTTCGCAGGAAGAAGATCGGGTTTATCCTTCAGAACTATGCCCTCATCGATAGTAAAAATGTGTTTGAAAATGTAGCGCTACCTCTGCGGTACAGCAAAGAATCGGATGATGAGATAAAAGAAAAAGTAAAGAAAATCCTGTCTTCATTAGACATAGAGGAATTAAAGGAACAAGCGGTTGATCAATTATCCGGTGGCCAAGCCCAACGTGTGGCGATTGCTAGGGCGTTAATTCAAAGCCCGGAGCTGATATTGGCGGATGAGCCGACGGGATCTCTGGACGAAGAAACAGAAAAAGAGATACTGGCTCTGTTTAAGGATCTCAATCAACAGGGAAAAACGATTATCCTCGTTACCCATAATCCACAAGTGGCCGAAATCTGTGATCAAACGGTTTATATACGAGACGGCCGATGCTTGTTTACCCGCTAATATAATTAGCTTAAATTTGGTATGAAGGGATTTTAAAGTAGAATTCAGGACAGTTCTGTTTTTGATAAATATAATTTGGGTAGGATAGAGGCAGTGGGACTTAGTTTCTAGGCTCTGTCCCATCCATTGAGAGGGGGAAGGATATTGAACATTCGTAAGAAGCTCATTCCAGTAGTAGCAGCGGTAGGACTGTTGGGTGCGGTTCCATCGATGGCTTTTGCGGACGAAGAAGCAGGAGCGTTGGGAGGTTGGACGGAAGGAGAAGGGTATTGGACTAAAAACGAGGTAGCATTGAACCAAGTGGGCACCATGAGCTCTAAGCCTGTTCATAAAGGATGGAGTAATGGTGGTTGTGCAATAGGTGAAACAAAATGGAGGAATGTGCATCACTACACTCGAGCACGAAAGGAGTCTATAAGAGGGAAGAAAACTTATGCTGATAGTGGAAGAAAATGGGGTGTTAATTATACTAAAGCCAGCGCTTGTTCCTCGAAAGGAATCGCTAGAACATATTATGGACGTTAAAAGTATATAGCAGTTTGTGAATATAAAAACACACTTTAAAATCATAAAAATGCCATTATAAAATGGCATTTTTATGATTATGGAGAAAGGGATACCAATGAGAAAAATTACAATAACGAGTTTGCGAATAAATAGAATAATTTGGATTTTAGTGCTTTACCTGTTACTTAGCGTGATTGCAGTTTCATTTAGCTTTTATCAAGTTAAGCAACAAGAATTAAACAAATTGACTAGAAGTCTATATAATATGAACTCAATATCGTTTGTAATTAACAATTTAGATATATTAGTAGACTGGAGGAAACTGAAAACAACCCAACCCTTTACAACTTTCAATGATATTGGAATAGTATATAGGAAAATTGGCGATGAATTAGTACAATACAATGCGAGAGGTATCTACTACCACAAAAATACTTACAAACCTCCAATGATTTCAGGGAGATTTTTTGAGGAAGCTGATTTTTACCAAGAAAAAAGATTAGCTGTCATCGGTAAAAATGTGGAAAAATCAGAAGATAATTATATTGAACAGAACGGAAAAAAATATTATGTCTTTAAAGGTGTTTATTTTGAAATCATCGGAACGATGGGTGCCTCGTATTCATCCAAAATCGATGATATGATTCTGTTTAATTTAGATGCCATCGAACAAGAGGAAATGGGAGAATCCGCAGTTTATGTGATGAATATAGGAAAGAACCCCATCAGTAATGGATCGTTGCAGTTTGGGGATCATACGGTATCGGTCGATGTCATTGATAAAGGAGATTTGGGTGTTCAGCGATTTTTAAGTATGGATGTCTATCAATTGGTGATTTTCTTGCTTCTACTTTTGATACTAGTCAGTTTGACCCTGCTGTTCACCCAGTATTGGCTGGGGAAGAAAAGCACGGAAATCCGTATCCTATGGCAGCTGGGGATTCCTATTGGGCGAGCTTATCAACGCTATGCGATTACGCTTGTTCTGATTGCATCAGGATGCTATCTCTTGGTTGGTCTATTGAGCTATTGGTGGCTTCCACGATATCTCCAGAACCCACAAGCCGGGATGATGCACACCCTCCATCTGATTGTCGGCTACGGGCTCATCCTGTTGTCTGCTGGAATCTCCATGTGGTTGTCATTCAGGAAGTCGATCAGACAGAGACTGAGAAAAGGGTGAGAGGATGGATGAAGATGGTTATGCGAGAAGTACTAGAAAGCCTCAAGCGAAGAAAACTGTTTGCCTGTCTGATTGGTTTTGGTCTGATGGTGTTCTTTTTTGCGGTGACAGTTTTATTTCAGAATTATATACACATTGAAGCGAAAGGGGGAAAAGTAGAATCATTTCAAGGATTAAGCAGTTATGAACTTGGGGATACGTTGTTCGAGGATAGTGATTGGAAGGAATACCTTAACGAGCCCAACGCTTTGGAGAGAGTGAGGCGATTTTATGGGTATCTAGAGGAGAATTTGGGCGAAAAATATCTTCATATACATACACAATCGATCGCATTGTCTCCCGGTAACGTAAAATGGGATGAGAAGTTGTTACATGGGCATGAGGATGGAGATGCAGATAAAGTAAAGGAGAGGTCCTATTATAAAGAAAAGGAAGGTCCTTATTATGCTTTTAAGGCCGTACAGATGAATAAGCAAGCCTTTGACAGTTTCACTATTGATGTGAGTGAAGGAGAAGCGTTGTCTCCTGAAGACTTCGATCACAATAACAATCCAGGCGTCATCCCGGTTTTATTGGGGTCAGAATATCAAAGTATCTATCAGGTTGGCGATCAGCTAACAGCCGAATATTTATTTAAGGATTTCCAATTAGAGATTAAGGGATTTATCCCATCAAACACGTTTGTTTCCGAAATCTATCTGGACCGGTATATTGTGATACCTGCTCAGCAGTTTGATGCACCTGTCGATGAGGAAGAGTGGGACTTCCAACGAAAACATTATTTTAACTTAATTAATGGGAGTATTTACAGTGCAGAAGGTAAAGGTGTGATAGTAGGTAAATTAGAAAAGATCAAAACCAAATCTGATTTTCCACATATCATGATTCTCGGGGTAGATGATTCTCCTCTTGAAAATCTCTTTGCTGCCATTCAAACACATATCCAATGGGTTATGATCCTAGCCGGTGTGCTGTTTGTGGGTTGTATCTTAAGTATCTCTATTCTCATGATGACCAAAATACAAGATAACTACAAAAACATGTCGATTCACTTAATATCAGGGGCGACTATGAATCAGCTGCTTCGGTATGTTTTGGCTGAAGTGCTCGTGTTGGTGAGTATTCCAGCACTGTTGATGATCCTTCTCTATATGGGGTCCTTTTCTTTCGTTCCACCGCTGTACCTTTTACTCATGGTTATGTGTATCTTCATCCTAACCCTGTTGTCCGCCGCCCCGATCTACCTGCAATTTCGTAAACTGCCGATCAGCCGGTTGTTAAAAAGAGCAGAGTAAGTCTTGTGAACAAAGGTAGAGAAATAATCCGACGGCACGACGCCGTCGGATTTTTTTGTGACTTTGCCTAAGTGCTCACTTCGTTTAAAATAGGATCAGATGTAGGAGGGATTTATGATGAGGATGTTGGATCAAATCTTAACACACAACCGTTCATTTGTTGCCAACGAGGAGTATCGTCCATACCAGACGACGAAGTTTCCGGATAAAAAGCTGGTTGTCGTCACCTGTATGGACACCCGGTTGACGGAGCTGCTCCCGCGTGCGATGAATTTGAAAAACGGAGACACCAAGTTGATCAAAAATGCCGGGGCTATCGTCAGCCACCCCTTCGGCAGTGTGATGCGTAGTGTGTTAGTTGCCATTTATGAGTTGAAGGCCCGGGAAGTATGTGTCGTCGGACACCACGGGTGCGGAATGGGAAGTATTCAACCGGAAGCTACTTTGGCCAAGATGCGGGAGCGTGGAATCGGCGATGAAACGATTCGGACGCTGGAACGATCCGGGATCGATTTGAAGAAATGGCTGCACGGATTTGCTTCCGTGGAGGAAAGTGTGGAAAACAGTGTACGTGTCATTCGGGAGCATCCGTTGATGCCGTCTGGCGTGCCGGTTCACGGTTTGGTGATCGATCCGGAAACCGGTGAATTGACCGTTGTGGCGGACGGTGATCAAGTGGAAGAAAAAGAGGAGACGGGTTTGTCCTATCCATAAACCGGTTAAAGCCAACTGACTGCAAAGCGATTCCACAGCCGGATAGCCGGTTGGATGGAATCGTTTAGTTATTTTTTTCTGAATAGACAAAATAAAAGGAAAGAGTGATTTGAAGCGGATTCCACATGTGTACGCCATATTGTTTGCCCTGATGGTATTGGCCGGCATTCTTACCCATGTTGTCACGCCGGGAGAATTTGAACGGGAAACCGTCGATGGCCGGGATGGCTTCGGCAATCGGTCATGTCCCGTCTGTTTTTGCGGCGATGGGAATGTATTTCACCCAGTGTTTGCTTAATTTTGTGGTTCCTTCGGGCAGCGGACAGGCCGGGTTGACGCTTGCATAGATTCCCTGGAACAAGTGGGCCCGTTAGATTTTACCGTTAATCCTCATCCAATATGGATTGGGTGCCGGTTTTGTCACGCTGGCGCATCTCATCGGTTACTACCCCGGGGCTGTACGGCTGTCTTCGTTTCGTTTGCTGACAGCGCATAGAAATAAAGTTACCGGATCGTCTCTGGATCGGCTGTTTAACCATAAGAAACACACCGGCTTGCTAAACCGGTGTGATTATGGTGGGTTACTGCTCTGTATTTGTATCGGGATCTTCCACATAAGAACCCTCATCCGGGTAGAAACGCGCTTCTTCGTTTCCGAATGTCCGATCCTCATCGTCGAGATGAGGTTCATCCTCGTTTTCATAGGTTGAATCTTCTGTTGAATTTTCCTGATCTTGAAGAATGAAAGGCTCCGAGGAGTCCGGCTGTTCGTCGGATTCCACATGAGTGGAGGATGGTTCAGCATCTTCTGCAGAAGCGATTAAGGGAGTAGCGTGGTCGGTTTCTTGGTCTATACTGTCGGGGATGATCGCGGTCGGAGATTCCTCTTCGTAAGGGATGGGTTCATCGTTTTTTTCAGACGAGTAGTGGCTTTGTTCAAGCGGTTGATCCGAACCGACTGCAATCCAGGTAATGATGCCTTGATTGCGGGTTTCGGAGGGATCGGAAAGTGTCAGGCACAGGGTGAAGGCTTTTTCTTCCCGTTCCGTCAAGCTGATGGTGCATCCAGGCAGGTCTGTCATCGCGACAGCGGTGTACCCCGGTGTCGGGAAGGGGTTATTTAATTTGACTTTCACTTCAAATTGCGGGGATGCCGGATCGATAGAGAATGGAATCGAACCACTTTGAGGCAGGAACCGAAGCCAATCGATGGATAATTTTTCTAATCCTATACTTTCATCAGCCAAGTGTTCCGACTGGATGCTATGTTGCCGGATATGTCCACTGTGGATACTGTCCGGCTGGAGATGGTGTGATCCGATCGTTTCCTCTCCGATATGGTTGCCGGTGATAGCCTGTTGTTGGATGTGTCTTCCATCCACTGCTTCTTCATAAAGATGCCGGGAGTGGACGGATTGGTCGCGGATGTGGTCTTCCTTCACTGCGCCTTCGCTTAAGTGTTCCGACTGGATGCTTTGTTGTCGGATGTGCTCCCTATCGATACTGTCCGGCCGAAGATGGTGCGAGTCAATGGTTTCATTTGTTAAATGGTTACTGGTGATGGAATCCGGCTGGATGTGTCTCTCCTGTACCACCTCGTCATGGAGATGGCGGGATTGGATCGAGCGATCGCGGATGTGGTTCTCTTGCACCACCCCTTCACTGAGATGACGGGGCTGGACGGAAGCATCCCGTAGATGGATCTCCGTGATGGAGTCGGTAGACAGTATTTCACTGTCGATGCTGGTCGGAGCCAGGTGCTCCCGTTTTATTTGACCGGCTTTAAGGTGACGGGACTCTATCACATCGTCATCCAGGTGTTGGCCGGAAATACTTCGGGGAGCGATTTTTTCTGAAGTGACCGCTGTATTGGCTAATTTATCGGAAGTGATGACAAAGTCGGTCAATTTGTCCGTGGAGACAGATTCCGGACACAACTTGGAAGTGGTGATGGAACGATCCGCCAGGTGTGTGGCGCGAACTGATTCGTCCGCCAGATGTTCCCCCTGAATCACCCGCTCCTGAAGGTGCCGAGAACTGATAGCCTGATCCGACACATGGCGCTCTTGGACAATATGGTCGGCCAGGTGTTTTTCCCGAACCCCCAGTGGTGCGATTTGATCCTGGCGGACAGAGGATAGAGCCAGTTTGGACGTCGTGACAGCTCTCTCCTGGATGTGTTCCTCATGGATAATCCCAGGGTTTAGATGGTGGTTGTGAACGGCGTTGTCCTTCAAATGGGTGTTCCCTACCGAATCCGGTGCCAGTTGATCCTCCCCGACGCTGGAAGACGCCAAGTGTTTTCCCTTTACCGCATGATCCTTCAGATGGAGAGAATCCACGGACTGCGGCTGCAATACCCTGGATCCGATGGATTCGTCAGCGAGGGCGGAGGCTTGGATGGACCCATCAGCCAAATGGGCTCCATGGATGGATTGTGTTTGAATATGTTGCGCTTGGACGCATCCTGGCGCCAGTTTTTTGGATGTGACCGCTTCAGAAGCCAATTTTTCATGGGTGACCGATTGAGGAGCCAGGTTTTCCGTGGCGACGGCTTGGGAAGCCAATTTGGCCTGGTTGACTGCTTGATTGGCCAAATGGAGAGTGGTGACTGTTCCGCTCTCGATTTTGTCGGAGCGAATGGCTCCTTCAGTCAAGTGTTCGGCTTGGATATGTCCGTGTGCGATGTGGTGGGATTGGATGCTGTTTTGTCGGATTTTGCTGCCATCGATGGTGTCATCCCGTAACCGGCTGCCAGTCAGGCTGTTTTCCCGAATATGTTCGGACTGGATGGATTCCCGCTGAATTTGCTCGGGTCCGATAATATCTGCGTCCAGATGCTGTTCTTTAATGGCCCGCAGTGCGATCTTAGAGGATTGGACCGATTGGGAAGCCAATTTGGAACTGCTTATGGACAAGTCTTTCAGATGATCGGTATCGATGGACTGAACCCGGATGTTGCTGCCGTCGATGGAACGTTTCCCCAACTTTTCGTTGGTGATGGACCCGTCCACGAGATCGTGTGTATAGACAAAAGAAGGACTGTGACTGGAGGAGAGTCTTGTTTCCTTTTTACGGTGAAGGGAGGGAGCATGGCTTCTTTTTTGTTCCATTCCCAATTCCGGAGAACTGTATGGAGCCGAAGAGTGAACGGACAACGTCTCTTGCCCGGAGTCGGCAGCGGGCGTTGAAGATTGATTTTGGTCTTTGGTCCGGTCGACTTTTTGTTGGTCAGGTGGTGAACTTTCTTGCCGCGAGATCGGTACCGTATCCTTATTCTTAGCTGGTTGCGGGCTGGTGGATGGTTTTTCAGTTTCCCGCCATTCCCGTTTTATGATTTCTTCCAGCACCCACTCGTCATCGAGCGGGCGCGGCCGGGATGGACGGCGGGAGGGTTTTTTCCTACGGTTCAATATTACTCATCCCTTTCCATTCCATGTTTCCCACCATAGGTATATTCATCAGGGGCGAAAGCGGAAACGGTCGAGATAAAAACTGGGCGTGAAAAAGGATTGAAAAATGGATGGACAATCCGCTAACTGGCGGGTTGGATGATCGGTTTGTCCTTTTTCAGAGTCGTTTATTTGTTTCATCCCAAAGTATGGTTCTCTCTATTAACAGGTAGGGGCAAGTAGGTCGATTCGGAATAAAAAGGGACAAAACGGGCCCGTCGGAAGCTTTCCAACGGGCTGTTGTCATTTACAGAGTCGCTTCTTCATATAGAGTGGAATCCATCCCTTGAATCAGGGGAGAAAGGGAATCTTCAGCCATCATCCACAGCTGGTGCAATGCACGGGTACATCCCACATACAACAACTTCGCATCCGGATCGTTTTTTTGATAATGCCGCTCACTCACATCCACCAGCAAGACTGCGTCAAACTCCAACCCTTTTGTTAAATAGACAGGGAGGACGGACACCCTGCCCATGTAAGAGCGACGTTTGGCGTTGATCAGCGTGGTGGAGATACCGGCTTGGGAGAGTTCCTGATGGATTTGGTTGGCATCTGGTTCCGTTCTGGTTATGACGGCTAGACTTTTCACCTTTTGTTGTTTCATCTGATTCAACCAGGTCGAGATCAATGGAATGCGTTTCCCGGGAAATACACGGATTAGCTTGACCGGTTCTCCGCTGCGAAAGACAGGGACCGCTTTCGATACACCGATAGAGGCTTGGTCGATAATATGATTGGAAAATCGGATGATTTCCATCGTGGAGCGATAGCTTTGTGTCAATTCAAAGAGTGCCGTTTTCCCTTCCGGAAACAAGGACTGAAATAATTTCCAATCAGATGTCCCTTGAGATCCATGGATTCCTTGTGCTAAATCTCCCAGTATCGTAAACGCGTTTGTTCGGTCGCGCCAATCGAGGATGATGGGCTCCTTGTTGTCATCGTCCATCACCCCCGTTTTACCGATATAATACGTCGAACCGCCAATCCGGTCTCTTGGAAGTCGAGCCGTCCAAAGTAAGGTTCCGCCAGAGCCCGTTTGAGGTCCGTCTTCATCATGCATCTGGTCCAACATTTGTTCGGTGAAATCATGTCCGACATAACGGGGTTTTTTTGTTCGCTGGGCTAATAATCGTTGCAGCTGTTTTACGGTCTTGTTTAATCGTCGCTGCTCTTTCGGTAGGATGGAGAGTGATTGATTTCCATAAACGGCCTCCTTTCCATTACGTCGACAAGTATGGACCAGAACGGTAAAAAAGAATAGACTGTGATTATTCTTTTTGTTACGATGTTGTATAAAGACTGCCAAAAATCGAATTCCAAATACAGGATGTAGATTTCAAAATCCTCCTCATCATTAAGGGGGATTTTTCCATCAATCATCTTTATCAATAGACAAACCTAACCCCCGCCCTCTGTGGTCAAGTGTGGGGTTACTTCTCGTACCCGTGGTTGTCTGTGTATCAGTTCGGCGAAGGGTGATCCTGTCATGGTTATTGTGGCAGCTATTAGTGCGTCGGCCGACGATGATCGGATGTGTTACCATCGATTTAACGAAAAAGCCTGAAACGAGGATTGTTTTTTGGCAATGACTGTTTCTTCTGGATCAATTTATCCGTTTACTTCTCATAAGGATTTTTAGATCATTATATTTAACGGCACTTTTGACCATAAATATAAAGAGTGATCATTCCGCTTGTAGGGAATAACAGATCAACATAAAAAGGAGTAGGAACATTAATGGAACTGGATAAGCGATTGGAGAATTTGATCGAGAGAAAGATTCGTAAGGTAATCCGAGAGGAAAATGCATTGTTGCTGTCCGCCATGAACACAGGGACTAGCCACAGTTTGCAACTTTATCTGCAAAATCAAGAAAAGGCCTTCGAATTGACAGAGGGCTTGGTGGATGAATTGGATGAGGATGCTGTCGAAGAGATGGAGGAGGAGCCTCCCCTTATCGATTACAGTCAGGCGAAAGGAATTCACAAGAAAACCATTCAAACGGCTGAGATCGTCGCACAAACTCTCAAGGAGCGAGGGGAACTCCGTTTGGCTGATCTTCGTGATGAGGTGAAGAAGCGAGGCGGGGATCTGGGTGCCAATCCTACGATCTTGATGAAGAGTATTTTGCGGGTAAGTCCCGTGATTAAAAAAACAGGCCATGGACGCTATGCGTATAAGCCTTAAAACCCGGAGAAGTAAAGCCTCGACAAACGTTCCATTGTTTGTCGAGGCTTTTTCATGTATGACTCAGATGGTTCCAAGCGACTTTTAGTGGGACAGGGATCCCGATTGGCATGGATATGGGAGATATTGAAAAGGAGACAGGTTCATCATTTTCAGGATCTTTTTAGCACTCGGTTTGGGGTATAGAATGGATGTGAGAAGGAGCGAAGGAGGCGAGATGAATTGAAAAAGTGGTTTTTGGGACTGTTAACCTTAACAGGGTTGGTAGTGGCATTTCCGACGTTGATAAACGCGAATGTACTCGCAGAAGAAGACCAATTCTTTCGTCATGTAAAAGTATCGAAGCCTCAGGTGGAGTATCAAATCGAAGGAAAAGCGCGGGTTTTTGAAGGGACGTATCATTATCGGGTCAAAGACGGCAAAGAAACCGTCGTCCAAGGGTGGGGAACCGCTTCTGCAGGGGGACCGGAGTGGGGGGATTTTAAGCAAACCATTCAGATTCCCAAAAGCAAATCCGCTATGAAAAAAAACTTGAAGCTGGAACTCTTTGAAGAATCCGCAAAGGACGGATCGGAAGTCAATAAATTGGTTGTGCCGTTGAAAGCGGGGAGTACGGGAAAGAAGAACGCTGCTTTTAAAAACATCAGGATTGACGAACCGAAGGTGAAATATCGTGTCAGCGGGGAAGCCCGAGTATATGAGGGTACTTATCATTTTGCCGTCAGTGACGGACACGATTACCTGGTGGAAGGTTGGGGAACAGCTTCTATGGGAGCACCGGAGTGGGGGAAATTCAAGGAAACCATCGATATCCCTCTGAAAGAGATGCCGGTCAATGGAACCTTAATCATGGAACTGTTTGAGATCAGTATGAAAGACGGTCAGAGGGTTCATCAATATGAGGTGGTTCTCGATCAAACTCCTTGGAAGTGAGTCCGGGCTCAGCCAGCCACGGCTGTAGGGATGCCACTCTGTGCGCCATACGGGAATGTAAGGAGTGTAAGTAAATCCTGGAATAGACTGCTTAAGATTATTTAGACTATGATAGTTCTTCCGTTAACCGAAATTTTGTTGTGGAAATTGTGGAAAACACAAATGATCCGCATATTTTGCGGATCATTTGTTATTTATCGCCTGGTAAGTGCGGATTTCATTCATCCATTCCTCAACTGTCTGAAGATCGATTGGCTGTTGTGCATCCGAGGCAAAAACAATATCCCCTCTTACCGATGAGGGACAGATACTTGGTGGTAAGAGGGGATGGGTGACACAGTTTTATTCTTATGAAGGTACAAAAAATTGTTATGACATGATCTGGATTTTATTTGGATAATCGACTGGAGTGAAGGAGGCAGTCGGACACAGGCCCATCCCCCTTATGAACGCACAAGTCTCGCCTGGGTTCCCCGGTCTCGCTATGCGCTTTTTGCAACGAACGAAGTCAGCCATACCGAACCGGGGTCTCGCCCTACGGATTGTTCAGACACGCCCTAGCCGTGTACAATTTTCAAGTTAAGATAAAGGGATCGTTCGATGACAGGTTTCTGCTACGGTTGGATCGTGGGTCACGATGATGATGGTCTTGTTTTCCTCATTCAGACCCTTTAAGATCTCCAAAATTTCATGTCGGTTGTCCGCATCCAGCGAACCGGTCGGTTCATCTGCCAGGATCAAGTCGCACGGTTTTAACAGAATTCTGGCAATCGCCACTCGCTGCTGCTCGCCGCCTGAAAGGGTATGTACTTTTTGCTTAAGTGAAATGTTGAGACCGACTTTCTGAAGAGCTTCAGTTTTTAGATCCTGTTTTTCCTTCTTGGATTTCTTGGAGTAAATCAGCGGGATTGCCAAATTCTCATTGACCGTGGCATTATCAATCAGTGCGAAATTCTGAAACAAATACGACAGGCGTGTTCGCAATATGTGATTGGCTTTTCTGGAATGGGTAGGGGGGCGTTTTTCGCCGAATAGTTTGACCGTGCCTTTATCAGGATTTTCCAACATGCCCATGAGATTGAGGATGGTGGTTTTGCCGGAGCCGCTCTGGCCGGTAATGGCCACCATCTCCCCTTCGTGGACGGTTATGCTGATCTGATCCAAAACGACGTGATCCCCGTATCGTTTCGTTACGTTTTCAAGCTCACAGATCGGTAGCATCTTTAGTCTCCTCCTTTAATCACCTGGATCTTGTTACGACGTTCCATGATGGTCAGTGCGATGACGGTTGCGAGAATCTCGATCCCAAGCAGACTCGCGACGAGGATCCAAAAGTGGGGATCAGTGATTCCGCTGATCAACTGGAACCGGGGATCTTCTGCCTGATCCGCCACATAACTAAGCACGACGAACGCGATCGAGGTGACGGTCCACCAAATAAAAACCGATCGGTACGTCCGAAAGTAGCCGATGCCGAACAAACGGTTGACCACCAACCGTTTTTGATGTCTATGGAAAAAGATCAGCAGGTTTTGCACGATCAGGAAGAGAAACACGCCGATGATACCCAGCATGGTGAGCTGAGCGGTTCGGATCTCCCGGTACAAAAAGTCCATTTCCTGTAACACATACTGATGAAAGGATTGGATGTCGATGAGATTATCCAATTTTAGCCGCTTCAGCTCCGGCTTCAGCTTCTCGTAAGTGAGTGCGGGATCCCCGTCGATCAGTTTCAGCTTCAACGGATCGGTCAGTCCCCCCCCTTTTGTCCCACTTCTAAATGTGAACAGCTGATTCTCTTCGGTTTTGACATGGATGATGGGGTCGCCAATTTTATTCTGTTCCGTTGGAAAGACATCAGGATTAAAGCTGAATATGTATTGATTCTGAGCCAGCCAGATAATCTTTATCTTCTGCCCTTCATCAACCGTGAGGTAAAAGTTTCTTATTTCTTTATCTC
Source organism: Desmospora profundinema (assembly GCF_031454155.1). Taxonomy (GTDB): domain Bacteria; phylum Bacillota; class Bacilli; order Thermoactinomycetales; family DSM-45169; genus Desmospora; species Desmospora profundinema. The sequence goes on along the minus strand of NZ_JAVDQG010000005.1, from coordinate 320,903 downwards.
GTTCAAAGAAATCACGGATTTCTTCTTCTCGATCTCGATATTGCTCTGGAACGAGCACCACCCAATCGGTGGTCTCTTCGGTTAGTTGAACAGGATTGCCCTTTTTGTCATACACCGGAAAGGCCTTCAGATAATTGGCGTTCACCATGATAGAGAGGATACCACTATAATTTTGATTCAATAGAAGGGTTTCCTCTTCATATTCACCTGCATCGATGTACAGAGACCCGAGGGCATTTACGTACGGATACAGTTTATTGAGAGCTTTATCGACTCTAAAATCTTCTGCTGCTAATTCTTGAACGGTATAGGCGGTGGTATGGCCCCGATAAGCTTTGAGAAGTCCGTAATCCTCCATTTGATCCCAGTGGTCCAGCTGTCCCTCTTGGGCATGAATCCGCTCCTGCTGGGCGCGAAGATCGGCAATCTGTTGGAAGGTTTCTAAACCGATGAAGATCAGGACGGCGGCACAGATCACTTTCAGCACCATGTTGAGCACAAAGATGCTTCGGGTGTCTTTTCTGTTTTTAAGGATTTGGCTCACTTTGATGGTGGAGAGATACCCATAGCAGAACAGGGACAGGATCGTTAAGATGAGATAGGCTTGCCCTAGTTGAATCAAGCTCTGATACACGAAGGTCGTCGGCTTATACAGTCCCAGCGCGAACAGCACGCTGCCCAGGACTGCGACGACAACAGCCACAGTGATGAACCGACCGGCGGTCATCCACCACAGATGCAGATTGGATACCCCGTGCATTTTAAGGATGCCGACTCGCTTGGCCGTATTAAAGATATAGTAAATCAACAGCAGGAGGGTTACGAGAAACAGGATGTACTGCTGGTATCGTAACCCTGACAAAGAGGTTAGGGCAAAAAAACCTTCTCTAGGTTCCGTAAATGCCTCAGGGGGTTGGAAATCGGCAGGGGTATAAGAGTGAGCCTTCTCTCCGTCCTGTTTCCGTAGGTAGGTATTGATCTCATCGCTCAATGCTTTTAAGAAGAGCTGTAACTGTGTATCGTCTTTGGTTTCAGCAAAGTAACGCCCATCGACGGGGAGGTAGTCGTAAGACGCCTGTAGCGGTTGAACGGTGACAAGCTGCTGCGGGTCAAAGTAGTAAATTCGACCGACTTGGTTCTTATTTTTCGTTTGAATGGAAGAGAGGTACTGTCGGCTGTCTTGGGTCTCCTTCGGTTGCAGAGTCCGGCCGCTCGCCAGCTCAATATGATCGAAAAAACGCGTTTCACCGGTCAGCAAAAGATACTTAATCATCTCAATCTGCTCATCGGGTCGATAATAACGACCCCCTCGAAAGAGATTAACCTCCGCTTCCTTCGCTGCTTTCAGCAAAAGGGGGTACACTTCTTCCGGATCGGCCAAACCTTTGTGCTCCGGAATCATAAATGGAGTGGCAACCCCCTTTTCAAGGGTGGCCAGTTTTTCGATCTCATTATTTTTGATCTGCTGATAGGCGATCGAGAGGGAGAACGCAAAGCTGATCAGCAAGGCGATGAAGACGATTTTTTTCAAGGTAACAGACTCCTTTGTGCGTAATCCTATCATCTATACCCTTAATTATCAATATATTCATTGTTTTAAAAATGAGACAAAATTCGACATTAATAGACATGAAAAATGGCCATTTTCGCCCTCATTTCGGATCATATTTTAAAACTATATTTATGTATGGAATTAAATTACGCCATTTAACGCAGTTATTTTGGTCGCTATCAGTAAAACTATCAGAGACTTTTCTTTGCATGGACCAACAGTCTTTGTGTTTCCCTTAAAAAATCCCTTTCAGGCAGACACACCTGAAGGGGATTTTCTGATTGCTGGAATCGCTGCCTTAGGCAAATCTCCCTACGGTTCCCCGTGGCGATCATACTCCTCCTGTGACCAGTTACCGCTGGCCAGGATGAGGGTCGGTTTGCCGGTGGGGCCGGTGACGAGGCGGAAGGCGACCAGTCCCATGGCGAAGCAGAGTTTCAGACTGGGAATGTTGTCACAGGCCACCCGTGTGTAGATCCGGTCCAATCGGTTAAGGGCGAGTTCCAACAATTGCTCGGCCACCCGTTGTCTTCGTTTTGATGGATGGACGACGATAAAGGCTTCTTCCAATCCGAAGCGGCCAAAGAGAATAAATCCGCACAGACGGTCCCGGTCGAGAGCGATGGCCATCCAGGTTCCTTCCGGGAACGGTTGGTTGACCGGTACCTGTTTCAACCAACGCAGGGCCTTGTGGGTGATGCGCTTGTCACCAAAGCGAAGGGAGAATCGGATCAAGCGGTCGCGGTGGCGGGCGAGCAGCTGGGGGGTAAGGATTAAGATTCGCATCGCTGTCAGTCCCCCGTACGTCTCCACTGGCCGAAACCGCTGACATAGACGGCATAACGAATGATCGCTTCCAACGAACGACGGCGGATGTCCGGTTCGTCAAACTTCATCGGTTTGGCGTTGGCTTCAAAAAACCAGAGTTTCCCCTTTTCATCCAACCCCAAGTCCATGGACATCTCACCCAGGTTTTTTCCCTCTTCCGCTTCAATGTGACGGGCGATCGTCAAACCTGTCATCTGAATCTGTTCTTTCAGTTCGTCCGCCTGTTCTCCGGAAACTTCCTTCAATACTACATCCGCGTTGGCGATCGTTCCTCCCATGGGAACATGGGTGCTGATGGCACGGGAACCAGCGACGCGAATGCCGATGCCGGTGCATGCCCACTCCCCTTGTTGGTCTTTTTGTACTAAAAGGCGCAGATCAAAAGGACGTCCCTGATAACGGGCCAGTGCCACACCCTGCTGAACAACATATTTTTTAGAACGAACCAGACTGTTCACCCGTTGGGATAGATCCCTCCAACTGGCACAGGTATAGATGGCCGGGGGGTTTGTATGTTGATGAATCACTTCATATCGGTTTCCACGCTTCCGGATCCGGATCATGCCTTTTCCTGCTTTGCCGTCGGTCGGTTTTAAAAATAGGGTGTCATGGCGGCTGGCCAATCGCCGAAAATCTTCCGGGTTTCCCCAAGCAGCCGTGTCGGGCAGCAATGCTCTCAGTTTGGGTGAACGTTCTAAGTACGTGTATAGCGTCCATTTATCAAAAAAACCGGGATTAAACAGATGGATATGGGGGTGTTGGCTAAAAAAACGGAGGGCGTTTTGTTCGGCGGTTTTCTGTTCCGCCCAGCGGCTGGGAATCCTGTTGTAGACGACATCCGGCATGGGCAGGGTTGCATGCACCCAGCGGATTGTTCCGCGGCGGCTGTCCAACAGGAAACCCTTTACCAGCTGACCTTTTCCCCTGATTCCTTCAGGTGTCAGTACATAAACGCTTACACCCAGTCGCCGCCCCGCTTGGATGATGTCCCTGAAATTATCACGATTCCCGCGAAAACTCCCCTTATCGGCGGAGGTGAGGATGGCGAGAAACGGACCGGCCCGAAAAGAGCCGGAGGGGGTTTCCATTAAGCGGGCGGGAAGATGGTGGTGGGAATCTTTTCCCAGAGGAGCGGTCTGAACCGGCAGGACGCGGCGGGGTTTTTCTCCCCAGAAGATCGGCATTTTAGATGGAGCTTCCCCTTTCCACAATCGTGGGTGGGGTACAAATCGATTTCCCCCTGGCTGAACAACCAGCCAGCCCGCCTTCGATTTCGTCATATTGCCACTCCTTTCACTATACAAATTGTGCCAGTTTCATGCTGTATTCCGTAATATATCGAGCTGATTGCCGTCCTGCGTGACGGAGTGATGGATGCAGAAAAATGTGTCGACCCGGTTTGGCGTTTACTTCAAACAGCCATACCTTCCGGTAACGGTCGACTCCGATATCCAGTCCTAATTCACCCAAATGCCCGTTTACTTCTCCTTCCAGTGCTGATGCGATTATGATGGATGCGTGCTGGATCCGGTTCATCATCTCCTGCTCTTCCCCGGGAAAGGCGTTGTGTAAGAGTTCTTCCGCCGTCAGGAGAGAACCGCCGGTTCGACCGTGGGTCGTTACACAACCGATACCGGCCACTTTGGCACCCATGCCGGCCACCCGCCACTCTCCCTGTTTGTCCTTATGCATATGGACGCGAAAATCGACGGACCGTCCATCGTATTTGACCAACCGGATCCCCTGTTGGACCAAATACCGAGGCAGGCGGGTTAATTGGGGGCCGAATAGATGTCTCAACATAGTGTCGAGGGATGCGAACCGCCGCAGGATGTTGCTGTCTCCGTTTCGGAAACGGCAGAAGTAACCGCTCCGGGGGTGTCGGGTGATCCGGAAGATGCCCAGCCCCAGGCTTCCTCCACTGGGTTTGAGATAAACCATCTGATGGCGCTCCAGCATTTCCCGGATCACACCGGCTGAAGGAGAGTGATAGGTTTCGGGAATGTGTTCGGCCGCCCACTCGTGATCACGCAGTTTTTCATGGACCGTCCATTTGTTGAAGAAACCCTGATTAAATATTTGGCAGCGGATCAGGTTGTGGAGCCGTTCCCGACAAGCTTTCACCTGTGGCAGGGATTCCGTCTTCCGGTTGGGAACCCGCTCGTATACCACATCGGGAAGGGGAGCGGTCCGCTTCACCCAGCGATAAGATCCCTGGGAGTCGGGCTGGTAAAACCAGCCGGTAGTCAATTGGCTGTTCCAGTCGACCATCTCTGGGGTGAAGACGTAAAAAAAGGGCTTATCCTCCTGGGCAGCCATCAGAAAGTTTCGAAACAGCACGGACCGGGAGCCGAAGGGATTGGAGGGGTTCCCGGTAAAGCCGGTGGTCAGAATGGCAATTACCGGGCCGATGCGCAAGTTTTTTTGGGTGTAGGAAGCGCGGACCGACCCGAAATAGGGAAGGGACAATTGATTTGTGACGGAGCGGGGGAGATAGATATGCGAAGATGGTTTCTTCAAACCGGCGACCCGGGCAATACACGTTTTATTTCCCACTTTGATTTTGATGGATTGTCCGGGAAGACACCCCCACTTCTTCATTAAGGATTGGGACAGGAGGATGGCCTGGGCGGGGGCTTTGGTGGACAACGGCAATATTCGGCAAATAACGGAATTCATACAGACCCTCCTGTTGGCCCGAGGAGAAAGGATCGGGCATATTCCACGGGAAGCAGAACGGATCGACGGTATTGCTCCCGTTCACCCGTGAGCAAAAAGACGGTCCGCCCAGGTTTGGAATTGACTTCAAGGAGCCAGACGCGACCAGTGCGATCCACTCCCAAATCCAGCCCCAATTCCACCAACCGGCCGTGTTCGTTTTCAATCTGAGTGGGAACATCAGCGGCGAGTTTTTCGATGGTCTTCATGATCTGGGCGGTTGTGTCATCGGAAAATTGGCGCTGCAGAAACGGAAAGGTTCGTTCCGCTTTTCCCCCGCCGTGCAAATTGGAAGTTAGCGAGTGGACTTTTCCAGTTCGTACGGCGGAGCCGGTGGTTTCCCATGTGCCGGAGCCGTTTTTTTGCACAAGGATTCGAATGTCAAAGGGATAACCATCTGCTGTCACCAGAGACAGGTAGGGCTGGATGATGTATCGGGTGTTTGCTGTGATCCGCTGTATCCATCCAATCGCGGATTTCTTTGTCTGCAAGGTTACGTCCACCGGGTGATTTCGGAGTGTTCGCCCCCGGGCGTGATATCTCCCACCCTGGGGGATAACTGCAATCACGCCCCGACCATGGCTGCCGCCATTGGGTTTAATGAGGATGGAACCGTGACGATTCAGGGCTAGTTCCAAATCCTCCGCAGATAAAAGCGTGGATGTGGGAGGAAGGTGAGGGCGGATGGAAGAATGGGGCTTCAGTAGCTGGTATGTGCTCCACTTTCCACTTAAGGGTCGGCCGAGCAGGTGGACGTTTGAATCCTTGATCAGCCGTTCCACGTAGGGTTTGTAAAGCATGTACTGGCGACTGTCGGTATAATAGCATCGGTCATAGATTAAGGATGGTAATGGGTGTATTTCCCGTAACCAGTTGTCGTTTTTAGGATGCCAACGCCAAGCGGATACCTTGCGGTGATCCCAATTGATGTCCATGGGAGAAAAGACGATCAATGCCAGCCCCAAGCGGGCTCCCTCCTGGGTTAAGTGCTTAAAAAATGTGATCTCCTGGAAAGGAGGCGTTCTCTTAGATTTGCAAGTAATAATCCCTAATAGGGTTCGTTCCGGGAATTTCATCGCTTTCTCCTCCCGGTTCGTTTGGATAAGGAACGCTTAGGCACTGGTTTGGGAAGGATCGAAGACCACCCTGTCAGGTGCAGGGTGTAATCCAACAGGCGGGTTACCGATGGCCGGGCGGATCCCGAAGTGGGAATATTGATGGTGTCTTCCGTTTTGGAAGGCTTGGAGTTCAACTCCAACATCCATAAGTCCCCTTGTCGATCCAATACCAAATCGATTCCCAGTTCAGCAAAATGTCCCTGTGCTTCCCGTTCGAAAGCTTGGGCCACCTCCAGCGCACGTTCCCGGATCTGGCTCAGTTTTGGTTTATTGGGAGACTGGATGTCGGCTAATATCTCCCCCGCTTTACGCAAGGTCCCCCCACGAGCCAAGTTGGAGACGATATGTTGATCATTGGCCACCCGTGCGACCGTGGATGTGACTGACCACTCTCCTCGGCCGTTTTTTTGCACCAACACCCGGAAATCTACCGGTCTTCCGTCATGGGTGACCAGATGAAGTCCACGTTGGATCATGTATCGGGATCCGGTCACTTTTCGATGCAGTTGACGGATGGCCTCCTTCGCATGGGGGAATACCCGAGTGACCGTTCCATTAACTTCGGCGTACTGACACAACCACTTTCCGTTAAACAGGCTGAGGCGGATGATTCCTTGCCCCAAGCTGCCGTTAACGGGCTTCAGGTAAAGAAAACGATGTCGTTCTAGCATAGGCCGGAGGCGGGACGAATGGTAGGGGACCGATTCCGGAAGCAGTGTTCGGGCGATTGGATCCTTGGACAACATATCGTATACTTGCTGCTTGTCGAGAAAAGTTTCGTTGAAAAAATGCACCCGATTGGATTGACGGAGAGCGCTCAGCACTTGTTTCACATGCGGTAGTCGCTCAATTCGTCGGGAGGTGATGCGGTTGTAGACGACATCCGGCAAGGGTGTGGAAACCAACTTCCAAGACCGGTTTTGAAATACCCAGCCTTTCACTTGTTGTGCTCTTAACTGGACCTGTTCGGCTGGAAAGACGGTGAAGGCGATGCCTCGTTCCGAGGCGGCTTGTGCACATTCCTCCAGAAATCCGCCCATCAGTCCGAACAATTGGTTTTCGCTTCCTTCTACGTTACGGTTCATCAAGACACCCAGGAGGGGACCTAGTTGGATCCGCCGTGTTGAAGGGTCGTAGGAAGCATTGAGCGTTTGTTGCTGAGAGAGTTTCAATCGTTCAGCCAACCGGGAACTGATTCGTACCAGCGGTGTCTGGTTGGGGGTAGAGAAGAAGAATGCAGTGTCGGCGGCGGAACCGAAGGTGATCCACACCGGGTGTTGGGGAAGACGTAACCGATTAGCGATACTTTGGCTGAGGATGAGGTTGGATTCTGGTGGAAAGGCACGTTCAGAAACGATTTGGACGATGATGCGTGCAACCCCCATGTCGATCCCCTTCCGCGTGTGAATGACTAATGTATGGTATGTGGGCATGTATGACCGGGTGAATAAAAGGGGCAGTCAACCGCTGTTTGGTAAAGGGTTCCGGGGAAAAAAGGGCTTTTGCCCGGAGAAGACCACGAAAATGAGAGGTTTCTTTTCTGTATGTGTGGTATAAATTCTATGGGATGGATAGGGGGAACGCTCCATGGATCCGATGATAAAAGCACGGGAATTGGCAGAATCTCTCCGTGGTTCACAGGAAGTGAAAGCCTGGGAACAGAGCTGGCGAGAGCTGGCGGTCGAGACGCAGCTGACCGACGATCTTCTTCGATATCAGGAGATGCGGCTTCAGGTGGAGACGTATCGATGGCAGGGGGAAGAACCGCCGTCACAATTGCTCATCCGTTGGCAGGCGCTAAAAGAAAAGTTGGAGCAGGAACCGTCTTTCCGGCGGTTTGTTGAAGCGGAGGAAGGAGTGGCCCGTCTGACGACACAGATTCAACAGGTGTTGACGGAAGCCGTTTCCCCAACGATTCCGTCCACCCGTCCCCGGACGTAAGATCGCTTCCGGGTCGGGAACGATTTACGAGGAGGGTGTACACATGCAGATTCGCTTTCATGGACAAAGTTGCTTTGAAATCCATCATGAAGGGTACAAACTGATCCTGGATCCTTTTCTAAAGGGAAATCCCCTCGCGCAAACCGACCCGCAAGCGATTGAGGCGGATTATGTACTGGTGACACACGCCCACAACGATCATGTGGGTGACACAGTGGAAATCGCTAAAAAGAACGACGCCACGGTGATCGCTCCCAACGAGTTAGCGGTTTGGCTAGGGTGGCAAGGGATCAAAACCCATCCGATGCATATTGGAGGAAGTTGCTCTTTTGATTTTGGACGAGTGAAATTAACCCCGGCCTTCCATGGTTCGGGATATGTGGACGAAGAGAAAAAAGAGATTATCGAGCTGGGGATGCCCGCCGGAATTTTGTTAACGTTAGGGGAGAAAACGATCTATCATGCGGGGGATACGGCTCTTTTTTCCGATATGAAGCTGATCGGGCTGCAGGCTGATGTGGATCTGGCTCTCTTGCCCATCGGGGATAATTTTACGATGGGACCCATCGATGCCACACTGGCAGCGGAATGGGTAGGGGCTAAAGAGGTGATTCCGATGCATTACAATACGTTTCCGATGATTGAACAGGATCCCCACGCTTTTGTGGAAGGGCTAAAGCCCAAGGGGATTCGGGGGCGTGTGCTGCAACCGGGAGAAGCGGCTTCCCTGTAAAGGGACCGACAACAAACTGTAAATCCGATGTAACCTCGCTGTAATATCGAACCACTACCCTAAAAATAGGATGAAAACCCCCTATTTTTGAGACGGTGAAACCCACCGGCTCTTTTTTTTGCATGATTCTCCTCTTTCATCCGTAGGATGAAGTAGACAAGGAGGAGATATCCGGATGTGGAACAACAAATACGGGGTTTCACTGATTTTTGCCTTGATGTTGTTGGTGATCGCGGTGCCTCGCTTGCCGGTGGGGGGAGAATCATGGATGGGGAATCTGTTTGCCGTCTCCTGGCTCGTTTTTGCCTATCTCGTCATTGCGGCCAACTGGCGGATGGTATTGCAAGTCGACCAGGAAAATCGACGGCGTTCCGAAGCGGATCGTCGCAGACGCTGGTTGGAATCGCAACGGAGACGCCAAAGAACCCGGCTTCGCTTTTAATAGAAGGAAGTTGACAAGAGGAGGAAGGGCATCCTCTCTTTTGGGCGAAACTTTCCCAAATGGTCGTTCTGGAAGGGAAACCTTCCTTTTTTTCTTTTGGAGTCGGCCGGATGTTGTGTATAATGTGGAAGAAAACGGGTCAAATCATGCGGAAAGAAGTGAGTTTGAGGTGCCCACCAAACATGAGCGTATCATCCGGTACATAGAGCAGTTGGATATCGGCCATAAAATATCCGTCCGACAGATAGCAAGAGAGATGGAAGTAAGCGAAGGGACGGCTTATCGGGCGATTAAAGAGGCCCAAAATCAGGGATTGGTGTCGACGGTGGAACGGGTGGGTACCGTCCGGATTGAAAAAAAGAACCGTTCCGAAATCGAGCGTCTCACTTATGCCGAAGTAGTCAATATTGTGGACGGACATGTGCTTGGGGGGATCGCGGGGCTGCACAAGACACTCAATCGGTTCGTCATCGGAGCGATGAAGCTGGATGACATGATCAAATATGTAGAACCGGACAGTCTGTTGATTGTGGGAAACCGCGACCAAGCCCATCGTATCTCTTTGGAGCGGGGTGCGGCGGTATTGATCACCGGGGGGTTTGATGCCACCGATGAAGTGAAAGAGGTGGCCGACCGCATGGAATTGCCGGTCATCTCCTGCTCGTACGACACCTTCACCGTGGCGGCCATGATCAATCGGGCCATCTACGACCGTCTGATCAAAAAGGAGATTCTTCTGGTGGAGGACATGCTGTCACCGGATCAACCGCCCATCTATCTTCGACTGGATGATCGGGTGTCCAATTTTCATGCATCGGTTCGGGATACCGGTCACAGCCGCTATCCCGTCGTGGACGAAGCGGGCAAGTTGCATGGAATGGTGACGGCTAAAGACGTCGTAGGCCATGAATGGAACGACCGGATTGAAAAGGTGATGACTCGCCATCCTATTACGGTTACTCCCAAAACCTCCCTGGCTGCGGCGGCTCACGAGATGGTGTGGGAAGGGATCGAACTGTTGCCAGTCGTAAATCAGCAACATCACTTGCTGGGGGTGATCAGCCGTCAGGATGTGATCAAGTCCCTGCAGTATATGCAGAAGCAACCGCAAGTGGGGGAAACGATCAATGATCTGGTGTTTCGTGGTTTTGAAGAAGTGAGGGAGAAAAACGGGGAGATTGCTTATAAAGGAGTGGTTACGCCGCAAATGACGGATCCCTTGGGCAATCTCAGTACCGGGGTTCTCACTTCTCTCATGACCGAGGCGGCCTTCCGCCGCTTGCGCAGACAACATCGGGGGGATATGGTGGCAGATCATTTTCACCTGTACACGTTAAAACCGGTTCAATTGGAACGGGAAATTGTATTGGTTCCCCGGTTGATCGACCTGGGACGAAAAGTGGGGAAAGTAGATCTGGAGGTTTTTGATAGCGGCCAGATGGTGGCCAAAGGAGTCATTACGGCCCAACTGATCGAACGCTGATCATAGCGAGACCCGGGAACGAACGTGACCGAGGCGAGACTTGTGCTCGATGAGTGCATCGCGATGGTAAAAACCCGCCCTTGCCGGTTTCACCGGCAGGACGGGTTTTGCTCGTTTATAATGGATCGATCCAGCAGGATCACTTCGTGTTTTGAAGTGCCTGCCACGTTCGAACGCCATGGATGAAGTTGTAGATCCCCAGCAATCCGATCAGGAGAAGAAGAACAAGACGGATCCAGGATCCAGACAGTGAAATTCCCTGCAACACCGCGACGGCGATAAACATGACACCCATATTGATGTTCATCTGTGCCCGGTGCTTGGCACGGTCCACCCCTTCGCTGCGGCGGGATGACAGACTGCTGGAAAAGGTGCGGACCGCGGTGAACAGGATGACGATGATCAGCAAAACGAGTAACCACTCCATGACAATCTCCTCCAACAACGACTTCCATGAACAAAAGGCGCCTTTTTGCCGTTGGCAAAGAGGCGCGACAAGTTCTCCTTACCGGGGAGACTCTAGAGAATTCGGGGGGCACGTCGGGTGAGGAAGCTCTCCCTGAATTTCCGGGATAAACCAGTAACCGATGGAAGTTTGGTCTACATGAACGGGAAAACCGATGGCATCCAATTCTTTTTGAATCAGCTGTGCCACTTCCTTCGTTTCCGCGTATGCGGAATATCCTTTTTTCAGCTTCTCGACCTTTGCTCTTGCCAACTGTCTGCGGCTGATAATCAAAGCCATCCCCCCTTCCATATTTCTATCATACACCAGAAAGGGAAGGAAAGCGATCATTCATCCGCTAAGGACACATCTTTGTCAGAAATTTCACGGGCTTGGACCCACACTTTCAGTTGGGTGTCAAGAAATGCGAGGTATTTCAGGCGAATTTCCAGTTGGGTCTTATTTTTCCCCTGAATCGACCGCTCTTTTAACATCGTGTCCAATACATCCGGATTGTTACTGACCCAGTGAATCGATTTCCCCACAAAAGGCTGAAGAATTTCTTCCACTTTTTCTTTGATCGCTTCCTGTCCAAACGCTTCATCACTCTCCACCTCTACCGCCACTTTTTCGATCTGGTCAGAATTTTGATTTCGGCGGGCGTGTCGTTCCGCTTGTTTATCCATATCTTCCCGCAATAAGCGGATTTCCTTATTTTTTTGGTTGTTGGCGTAATAGAGGGCATCTCGTTCCAGATACAGGCTGTCCAGCTTTTGTCCGTAAAAGAAAGTCATGATAACCGATCCGGCCAGGATCCCCAGGCCAAAAACAATCCACAGCCGGAGGTGGCGAAAGCGCTTGTCGGGTTGTTCCATCTCACCAATCCCCCTGGATGAGCCAGCGGATGAGGACGGTTCCGACATGGGCTCCAAAAAAAGCACTGAGAATAAAAACCAACTGCTGGAACACTTGGTGCAGGTGTCCGCCCAAAATGTGCACCTCAAACGATTTGATGGTATCAAAAGTACCGCCCAGTGCTGCGACCAGTGCCCAGATCTTTAATTGCTCCGACAACTTCAGCATGGCGTACATGGGGGGTTCATTGCCGAAAAACGCACCGATTCCCCCCAGGAGGGTGCCGCCTAGCACTACACCCAGGGCGATGAAATAATTTAGGATCGTGGTTGACCAGAAATCACCCATGAAACCCCCACCTTCCGCCGATTGCTCCTTATTTCATCTGTATGTAGACGGGCTTTCGTTTATGAAGGGAAAAAGGGGATGGTATGTTCGGCTTTTGTTTTGTTGCGGTATAATAAAAGAAAATGCCGCCGACGAAAAAGGAGGGAATGCCCGAATGCCCCGCGAGGGGTGGGGTCTCGCCATGAAACAAGCATCCTTTGTTCATTTGCACGTGCATACAGAATACAGCTTGTTGGACGGCGCATCCCGAATTCAGGAACTGGTGGGCCGAGCCAAAGAAGCTGGATTTGACGCTTTGGCGATCACCGATCATGGAGCGATGTATGGAGTCATTCCGTTTTATCGGGCTTGCCGGGAAGCGGGTTTGAAGCCCATCATCGGCTGTGAGGTATATCTGACACCGAGTAACCGTGAGGAGCGCCCTTCCCGCAAGGAGCAACGGATCCATCACTTTTTGTTGTTGGCGGAAACGGACGAAGGGTACCGCAACCTGATGAAATTGGTCTCCCGTGCCCATTTAGAAGGATTTCACCATAAACCCAGAGTGGATAAAGCGATCTTGCGTCAACATGCAGCGGGATTGATCGCTACCAGTGCCTGTCTGGCTGGGGAAATTCCCCAGGCGATTTTGGAGGACAACATAACAAAGGCCAGGCACCTCGCTCTGGAGTATCGGGACATTTTCGGTCCGGATCATTTTTATCTGGAACTGCAAGACCACGGTCTTCCAGAACAACAGAAGGTAAACCGCCATTTGATCCAGCTGTCAAAAGAACTGGATATCCCGCTGGTGGTTACCAATGATAGTCACTATACCCGTCAGGATGACCATGAGATGCACGATTGTCTGTTGTGTATCGGTACGAACCGACGGTTGGAAGACGAGGATCGGCTGCGCTTTCCCTCTCGTGAATTTTATCTGAAGACGGCGGAGGAAATGGAACGTCTGTTTGCTCATATACCGGAAGCCGTAGCCAATACCCGACGGATCGCCGACCGGTGTGAGGTAAAGGTTCCTCTGGGACAGCGCTTGTTACCCCGCTTTCCTGTGCCGGATGGACAGGATGCGGCCACCTATCTCAAACAAAAATGTATGGAAGGGGCAGTGAAGCGGTACGGTCGTCCATCGGAAGAAGTGTATCAACGGCTGGATTACGAGCTGTCGGTGATTGTCCGGATGGGGTTTGAAGATTACTTCCTCATTGTGTGGGATTTCATCCGTTTTGCCCGGCTACAAGGAATTGCAGTGGGTCCTGGTAGGGGATCTGCCGCCGGCAGTCTGGTGGCGTATGTGTTGTTTATCACGGACGTGGATCCCATCCGGTATCAATTGTTGTTTGAGCGGTTCCTCAATCCGGAACGGGTCAACATGCCGGACATCGACATCGATTTCAACTACGAACGGCGGGATGAGGTAATCGAGTATGTCACCCGCAAGTATGGAGACCATCGGGTCGCCCAGATCATCACGTTCGGAACGATGGCGCCCCGTGCGGCCGTGCGGGATGTGGGACGGGTGATGGGGCTTCCTTATGGTGAGGTGGATCAAACGGCCAAACGGATTCCATCCGGCCCGGGCGTTACCTTGGACCAGGTGTGGCAGCCCGGTTCAGAGCTGGATCGCTGGATTCGTGCACATCCACGGGTGGAACGGATGATGGAAACGGTCCGGAAAGTGGAGGGCTTTCCCCGGCATGCTTCCACCCATGCCGCCGGAGTGGTGATCGCCCAGGGCGATTTGACCGATCATGTCCCCTTGGAGCAGGGGGCTGACGGAATCTCGTTGACGCAGTATCCGATGGAAGCGTTGGAAGCGATCGGGCTGTTAAAGGCGGATTTTCTGGGGTTACGCAATCTCACCGTGATCGAACGGACAGTGGAGGCGATCCGGGAACAGGAGGGTGTGGCGATTGACTTTAACGGGATGGAAATGGATGATCCCGCCACCTATCGTTTGCTGTCCCGGGGGCAGACGGCGGGAGTGTTTCAGATGGAATCGGCCGGGATGCGAAAAGTGTTGCGGGAACTAAAACCGCATACCTTTGAAGACATTATCGCGGTTCTGGCCCTCTATCGTCCCGGTCCGATGGAGCAGATTCCCCGCTTTATCCGGGCCAAGCATGGGTTGGAATCAATCGAATATCCCCATCCCGATTTGGAATCGATCCTGAAGGATACGTACGGCATTATTGTCTATCAGGAGCAAATCATGCAGATTGCGGCACGGATGGCCGGCTTCAGTCTGGGGCAGGCCGACTTATTGCGCCGAGCCGTATCCAAGAAAAAGCGCCAGTTGTTGGACGAACAGCGGGAGGCGTTTGTTCGGGGGAGCCTCGCTCAGGGGTATGATGAAAAAACGGGGCGTAAGGTCTACGATCTGATTGTCCGCTTTGCCAATTACGGCTTTAATCGTAGCCATTCTGCCGCCTATGCCGTATTGGCTTATCAGACGGCCTATTTGAAGGCGAATTACCCGCTTTACTTTTTGGCGGCCCTGTTGACTACAGTCATGGGAAGTCATAACAAGATGGCGGAGTATATCGAGGACGGACGGCGGATGGGGCTTACGGTGGATTTGCCCGATATCAATACGAGTGAACGCGTTTTTTCCGTGAAAGACGGTAAAATCCGTGTTGGATTGGCTGCTGTGAAAAATGTAGGCACCCATGCGATTTCATCCATCTTGGAAGAAAGGGCAAAGAAGGGAGCATTCCGCGATTTGTTCGATTTTTGCCGCCGGGTCGATCTGCGGGTGTGCAATCGACGTGTGATTGAATCGTTGATTCAATGCGGGGCGATGGATGGATTGCCGGATGATCGGGCCAAACAATTGGCGATGCTGGACGAGGCACTTGAAACCGGAGGTGCTTTTCAACGGCAGCAATCCACCGACCAATTGCGCCTGTTTGAGGAGGAACCGCAAGGAGAGACACGGTTCAGCTATGAGCGGGTAAAGCCGTTTCTCCCCAAGGAACAACTGGAGATGGAACGCGAACTGCTCGGTTTGTACCTCTCCGGACACCCGCTAGATGAATGGCAGGAGGCAGTCCGGCGCTACTCTACTCATACCCTGGGGGAGTTGGAAGGTCTGCAGGATGGTGAACGGGTAGGGGTATGCGGAGTTCTGGTGGAGGTAAAGCCGATCTCCACTAAAAAAGGAGAGGCAATGGCCTTTGCCGTTCTGGAAGACTATGCTTCCCAAGCAGAAGTGGTGGTGTTCCCCCGTGTGCTGAGTCAATATCGCTCCCTACTTCAAGTGGACCGGCCGCTAAAAGTGTCCGGCAGAGTGAATCAACATGAAGAGGGGGTAAAAATCCTGGCGGATACGGTGGAAGATCTGGAGCGATTACAACGGGAAGGAAAGGAGACAGGCTCGGAGACAACGTCCCGACGGGTTCGTACTTGGGCTGTTTATATCAAAGTGGTGCCCGACCGAGAATCTGCAGGCACGCTGGATCGGTTGAAACATGTGCTTCAGGATCACAGAGGAACGGCCCCGGTTCGTCTGTTTTATGAAAGCAACCGTCGGCTTCTAGAGCTACCGGTGGAGAAATACGGTGTGCGCCCCTCGGAAGAATTGAAGCGACGGGTGGAGGAAATAATGGGGAACGCATCCTTTCGGATCAAGGAGACCGGTAGTCGCACCCGCTAACGTCGGGTATCATACCATATACCATGCTTGATCCGAAAATCCGGGAACGAAGTGATCGAGGCGAGACGGATGATGGATGTGCGAGATCCTGGATGGAAACCGATCGAAGAAGGTGGACCTATGTTTTACCGCCATGTGGTCGACTTGCTCCAAAGACGGGGCGTCTCCTTGAATGAAATCGCCGAGATTGTCCATGAATTGCAACAGCCGTATCACGAAGGATTAGGAAAAGAGCAGTGTCTGGAAAGTGTGGAGCATGTGCTGCAGAAACGGGAAGTGCAGTATGCCATTATCACAGGTGTGGCGTTGGACTCTCTGTCGGAAGAACAGCGTCTTCCCCAGCCCCTGCAGCGGATGCTGGAAGTGGATGAACCGTTGTACGGTTTGGATGAAATTCTGGCATTGAGTATCACCAATGTATATGGAACCATCGGTTTAACCAGCTTCGGTTATTTGGACAAAACGAAAACCGGCGTTCTCAGCCGGTTGAATAATCATGACGGCAATATCCATGTTTTTCTCGACGATCTGGTGGCAGGGGTGGCTGCGGCTGCATCCGCCCGCATTGCCCACGAAAACCCGGATATGGAACGTTATCGGGCTGACCTTGCTCTTCATGACGGGGAGGGGTGCAAGAAAAACGACTAACGTGATTTTGGTTGTAAGGCTGCTGACAAACCTCTTATTTGAAGGGGAAAGGGGAACGGTTTCCGGTGTAACCCCTTTTGGACTACCAGCGGTGTCTCCGTAGGACCCAGGCGGAGCGGGCTGCATTACATCTATGAAAGGGAAAGAGGCGACGAATAATCGGGTTACGGGTCCCCTTTGTCATCTGACGACCGATCGGATCGGTCGTTTTTTCACGTTTATCTGTCTGTGGAAGCGGACATCCTGTTAGTCATCGGTTGTGTCGGTCGGTGGCCGCCTGTTGTAGGAGGATGCTTTCGTGAAGAAGGGACGGATCAAGCGGATGGGGATTCTCAGCGTTGCCGGGTTGACAGGATGTGAGTCGGATTGGCGGGAAGCTCCCTCTTCTCATCAGGAAGGAGTGTGGGACCTTGCCTTTGTCCATCCCTTGATCGGGCTTCTGGAGTGGTTCCATCGCTGGTTGGGTAACTACGGGGGGGCGATTCTGGTGGGGACCCTCCTGTTCCGAATGTGGCTTCTTCCCCTCGTTTTCAATAGTCTAAAGCGATCTTCCGCTTGGAAGAGATGGACGTCGGCAGTTGCCGCCCTGCTGCCAAAATCAAGACGGCCTTGGACGATTGCTCCGTTTTTGATCCCCTTTTTCCCGCTCTTGTATCAACTTCCCGTGATCGTTGCCCTATACCAGGTGGTCAGGGGTGATCCGCACATCGGGGAGAGCCGGTTTCTGTGGTTGTTATTGGGACAGCCCGATCCCTGGTTCTTGCTGCCGTTGGCGGCGGGATGGACGACTGCGTGGCAAGGGTGGCAGGAGTCTCCCTCCGATGTGAGACACCATGTCGGGCTAGTGCTGACCAGGCTGGCGGTGTTTGTCTGTACCCTTGCAGTTCCGTCGGCACTCTCCCTTTATTGGTTGACCAGTAATGTGTCTTCACGTCTCCGGCAATGGGAAGGAGAACGACCAAAAGCTGCGGAAACTCCTTCCTTGTAGAGAGAAAGAGTAAAAAGAGGTACAGACCGGTACTCTTCGATCTATTGACATTTGTGCTACATTTCGTTGAATAAATATACATATATATTGTATTATTATTCGAACTACACCTAGCGGAGGAATACCGATGATTCAGAAAATGGAGGAATACTCGCTGAATGCCTGGCCCGCGTTGCAAACCATCGTCCATGATGGGTGGTTACTAAGGTTTTCTGACGGCTACACGAATCGGGCTAATTCCATTCATCCGATATATGATTCACATGGTGATATCGAGAGAAAAATCGCCTATTGTGAGGATATCTATTCACACAAGCGGTTAAAGACCATTTATAAGATGACATCTTCCGTTTATCCAGCAAACTTGGATGAGGTCCTCGTAAAAAAAGGTTATGAGGCAATGGATGATACCAGTGTTCAAATTTTAAATCTTACTGAAATGAAACAGCCCTTGATCCATACGGTTAAAAGGGACGAGAAATTAACCAACAGTTGGTTCAATCATTTTTGCAGACTAACAAAAGTTGATCCCAATCATCGGTTCACCATAAAACAAATGTTATCCTCCATCATTTTCGAAAAATGCTTTTTCTCTCTTTATTTAGAAGATCGCGCTGTCGCTTGTGGATTGGGTACGATCAAAGGCGGGTACCTGGGTATATTTGATATGATTACAGACTCGCATCATCGAAATCGGGGACTGGGAGAGCAGTTAATGCTCCATTTACTAAATTGGGGAATCGAAAATGAAGCGAAACAAGCGTATCTCCAAGTTATGCTTACGAATGGACCGGCCCGAAGGCTGTACTCGAAACTAGGTTTTCAAGAGGCATATAAATACTGGTACAGAGTGAAGCAGTAGCAGAGGGATGGGGTGCCATAAAAAAGCATACCGACTTCTCAAAGAGTTGGTATGCTGACACTCCCATGTATTCGATAAGTCACACCTTAGTCTGAGTGATTGTTTTCCTTTCGTTTTCGCGGCCCTGACACCCGGTATACCGCTTTTCTCTCCTGAATGCCCCATTCGACCACATGACGAAATGTGGACACATCCCTTGTTGTAAGGGGGACATGATCCCAGTGCAATTCTTCCTGTTCCAAAAACTCGCGCAAATTAGCCTCTTGGTAACTGTCCCCTAGAACGTCGGTAGAATGAACGGTTCGCCCCAGCAGAAAGTCGGTGGTCACCCCGTATAGATCGGCCAGCTTCCGGAGTGTTTCCAGGGAGGGTTCCCGATCTCCCCGTTCATACATGCCAACGGCACTCTTGCTGATCTCCAGGAGGTTGGCGATATCTTCCTGTCGCATTTTCCGGCGCATACGCAAGGTGCGAAGCCGTTTCCCCAAGGACATGTTTGAAGCGCCTCCTTTCATCTTTATTCAGCTTAACACAAATCGTGTGAAATAGACAGAATTTGTACCTGAAGTGTTTCAAATACACTTATTGTAATTTATAATATAACGGAACACCTCATGTGTCAGGTGGTGCGTATGCGGGAATCGATGGCTAGAAAATTGGTACATTTACGCGGGGCGCGGTCCCGAACCGAAGTGGCAGGACAGTTGCATATCAGCGTCAGTGCTCTTCAGATGTATGAAAACGGCCGCCGAGTTCCTCGGGATGATATCAAGGTGAAGTTGGCCCAATATTATGGCGTTTCGGTGGAGTACTTATTTTATCAACCGGTGGAGGATGACATGCAAATGGAAAAAGAAAGGAAGAGAGAGGGGAACCGGTGAAAATCAAAGTGGGGGAATGGCTCCGGATCCCGTGGTGGGATCGCTGGGTGTTGCTGTTGAGAAAACGGGAGACAAATTTTGGATCACACGCTAAAAAAGCAAAAGGCCTGATAAAATCGAATGATGGATTAATCCGATCAAAAAAGTAAGAAAAAAACCTTGACTTCCATGACGGAAGTCTCTAAGATAGAACTAACTCTTATCCAGAGAGGCGGAGGGATTCGGCCCTATGAAGCCCGGCAACCTGCTGTTGGAAAGCAAGGTGCTAATTCCGACAAAATGGTTTCCATTTTGGAAGATAAGATTTGGGTCTATTTTATGATACACCCCAGTCTCTCCAAAATGGACGAGGCTTTTTTATTTCATTTTTCACAAGGAGGGCATTGGGGTGGGGCAAAAAGAAAATACGGATTTCAAAGAAATTTTCGACCAGATCGAAAAGATGTTGGAAACGATGAAGTACGGCTCCATCACACTGGTTGTACAAGATGGAAAAGTAATTCAGTTGGAGAAAAATGAGAAAGTGCGTATTCGATGAAGAAAGTCAAGGATTGCTGACCAGACAAACTGGAGGCGGTCGGTTGCCTGAATATGGGTGCCGTTCGCCTTTTTTTTCTTGTGAAAGGAGGAGAGAGTATGGTAGCCCGACCGGTTTATAGCAACTGGAATAAAGTAAAGAAACCGTCTTTTTCTATCAGTGGAGCCGATCATGGAGCCAGAGCCGTTATATCTTGGGCAGTTGACACTTATGGAGATGATCTGGTTTATGCTTGCAGTTTCGGGGCGGAAAGCGCCGTTTTGATCGAAATGCTAGCTGAAGCAAAACCGGACGCCCGCTTGATCTTTCTAGACACGGGGTTGCACTTTCCTGAGACTCTGGAATTGATCCAGCGGGTAGAAAAACGGTATCCCCGTTTGGTGGTGGAGCGGTTGAAGCCGGATCTTACCCTGGAGGAGCAGGCGAAGCAGCATGGAGACGCCCTATGGCAACGCGAACCGGATCAATGCTGTCGTATTCGGAAAGTGTTGCCATTGGAACGGGCCCTGAAAGGGGTTCCGGCCTGGATCTCGGGACTGCGCCGGGAGCAGTCTCCAACGCGGCGATTTACTTCGTTTCTCAACCAGGACGAACGGTTTCAATCCATCAAAGTGTGTCCCTTGATCCATTGGACTTGGGAGGATGTATGGGCCTTTATCCGGGAGCGTGATCTTCCGGTCAATCCCCTTCATCATCAGGGATACCCCAGTATCGGGTGCGTTCCGTGCACGCGTGCGGTAAAGGATGGAGAAGACTTGCGTGCCGGTCGCTGGACGGGCAGCGAGAAGACCGAGTGCGGATTGCACTCGTAAAGGTGAGGAGAGGGGAATGGCATTTGCTGTAGCAGTGGCGGTCGCTTGTTTTTTCGCCATGAATATCGGTGCCAGCGGCGCGGCTGCATCGATGGGAGTGGCTTATGGCTCCGGGGCGGTACGCCGACGTAGGGTTGCACTTTTACTGTGTGGATTGGGTGTATTTCTCGGTGCCGCTTTGGGTGGAGGGGAAGTGGTGAAAACCGTAGGGGAAGGAATCGTTCCCACTTCTCTGTTGTCAGTGGAGGTAGCGGTGATCATCTTGGCCTCCGCGTGTCTTTCCCTGTTTATTGCCAATCTTATCGGAATTCCCCTTTCCACTAGCGAAGTGACGGTGGGAGCGGTGGTGGGTGTTGGGATCGCATTTCAGGCGCTGTACCTGTCCAATTTGACGGTCATCGTTTCTTTTTGGATTCTCACCCCGATTGCGGCCTTTACGATCGCTTTTTTCGCCGGGAAAGGGATCCATTGGTTGGAAAAGAAGTTCCCGTCCCTGTTGGGATCAACCTGGAAACGATGGCTGACCTTGTTGGTGGTGGCCACCGGATTTCTGGAGGCGTTCTCTGCAGGAATGAATAACGTAGCCAACGCCGTCGGCCCTTTGGTGGGAGCGGGTCTCTTATCCATCTCGGAGGGTATTTGGATCGGCGGGCTGTTTGTGGCACTGGGTGCTCTCCTCCTGGGAGGCAAGGTGCTGGAAACCAACGGAAAGCGGATTACCCGTTATTCTTTGTTGGAAGGGAGCGCCATCTCCGGAACAGGTGCAACCCTGGTGATCACCGCCTCCCTGTGGGGAATCCCAGTGCCGCTTACACAGGTGACCACCTCGGCCATCATTGGGATTGGGACCGCGCAAAAGGGATTTTCCCTTTGGCAAAAGGGAGTCATTGTACAAATGGCACAAGTTTGGGCGGTCTCACCTGTAGTTTCTCTAGTGATTGCATATGGATTGGTTCAGGCTTTGATTCATGGTGATATGTGGTCGGTGATTGCAGTCGTCTGCGTTTTCTTGGCCACGCTGGGTTCCATCAGCCTGGTGCGCTCGGTACGTCGGGATAAACGGTCGGTACATGAGCACGGTGGAGGGATTTAGGGCGTGGCTGATCAAAGAGGGTTGGTGTGGCCGGCAAGAGCTTTTGTGCTTTTTGTAACGAAGCGAAAACGGCCATGCCGACTCGAATACGTTAGTCCGAAGAATAAGAGGAGGAAGTCGGGATGAGTGTAAGCGTGCCCCATGGAGGAGAATTGGTAAACCGGTTTAATCCGGATTATCCGGTGAGGGAATCGTGGAAAGAAGTGGAGTTGGACGCCATTGCCTTAAGCGACCTGGAGTTGATCGGGATTGGTGGTTACAGCCCCTTGACCGGATTCATGGGGGAGCGGGATTACCGCTCTGTCGTGGATGAGATGCGGCTGGCATCGGGCTTACCCTGGAGTTTGCCCATCGCTTTGCCCGTCTCTCGGGAGACGGCGGAAGGGTTGTCTGTCGGGGAAGAAGTGAAATTGGTCAAGGATGGCGAGGTTTACGGTGTATTGCAGGTGGAGGAGACCTACATTCCCGATAAGGCAGTAGAGGCGGAGCAAGTCTACCGGACAACGGACAGAGCCCATCCCGGCGTGGATCGGTTGTGGAAGCGTGGAGAGGTGTATGTTGGCGGTCCTGTCCAGTTGGTGAAGCGTACCCGGCCGCGTTTTGCCGAATATCATCTGGATCCTTCCCAAACCCGGGAAACGTTCCGCCGGCGGGGGTGGAAGACCATCGTGGGGTTTCAGACGCGGAATCCGGTCCATCGCGCCCATGAATATATCCAAAAAACAGCCTTGGAAATCGTGGACGGACTTTTTTTAAATCCATTGGTAGGAGAAACCAAGTCGGATGATATTCCGGCGGATGTGAGAATGGAGAGCTATCAGGTGCTCCTGGACGGTTATTATCCTGCGGATCGCGTGTTTTTGTCCGTGTTTCCGGCAGCCATGCGTTATGCCGGTCCCAGGGAAGCGATCTTTCACGCTCTGGTACGAAAAAACTTCGGCTGCACCCACTTTATCGTCGGCCGCGATCATGCAGGCGTGGGAGATTACTACGGCACCTACGATGCGCAGCACATCTTTTCCGAATTTAAACCGGGTGAGTTGGGGATCACCCCGCTGTTCTTTGAACACAGCTTCTACTGCGAACGCTGCGGCAACATGGCGACGGCCAAAACCTGCCCTTGCCCCAAGGAGCATCACGTCTTCTTGTCCGGTACCAAAGTGCGGGAAATGCTGCGGAACGGTCAGCGTCCCCCGGCCACCTTCACCCGGCCGGAAGTGGCTGATGTCCTGATTCGCGGGTTGAGCAAAAAAGAACCGGTTACCACTGGATAGGGAGGGATGGGTATGAGTACCAACATCACATGGCACGAATCTTCGGTTTCCAAAGAGGAGCGCCGCCAACGAAATGGTCACGGCAGCGCGGTGTTGTGGTTTACCGGATTATCCGGCTCAGGCAAGTCCACTCTGGCCAATACCGTACAACATCTTCTCCTGGAGCGCGGGGTGCAGGCCTACGTCTTGGACGGTGACAACATCCGCCACGGGTTAAATCGCGGTCTGACCTTTTCGCCGGAGGACCGGCAAGAAAATATCCGCCGAATCGGTGAGGTGGCCAAGCTGTTTGTGGACAGCGGTCAATTTGCCCTGACGGCTTTTATCTCTCCCTACCGGGAGGACCGGGAACGGGTTCGGGCCTTACTGGAGCCGGGAGAGTTTGTCGAAGTGTTTGTCGATTGTCCACTGAACACCTGTGAACAGCGTGATCCGAAAGGGCTGTACGCAAAGGCGCGGCGTGGAGAGATCGCGGGATTCACCGGAGTGGATGCCCCCTATGAGTCCCCGGAGAAACCGGAACTGATCATCTATACTGATCGCTGCGGGGTGGAAGAGGGAGCGGAACAGGTGATCCAATATCTCATCGATCAGGGTTTGATCTGATGAAAGGAGAGCGAGTATGGCTTACATTAAACATTGGGCGCAAGAAGAAAAGCTAAACGAAACGGAAAAACAGAAACTGGAGATGGACGGACTGGAGATTTTGAAGCTGATCCCCCGCTATGCGGAGGAGGGTTTTGACTCCATCCCGAAGGAACATTGGCCCATGTTTAAATGGGCGGGGCTATACTTACAAAAGCCCAAAGAAGACGGGTACTTCATGATGCGGGTAAACATCCCGTCCGGGTTGCTCCGAAACGATCAAGTGGTTACCCTGGCTCACATCGCACGCGATTACGGCCGCGGTGTTTTTGATATCACCACGCGTCAGGCGGTACAGTTCCATTGGCTGCGAATTGAGGACATTCCGGACATCTATGACCGCCTGGAGCGGGTGGGGCTCTCCGCCGTCGGAGCATGCGGTGACATCACCCGGACCATCATGGGAAATCCCTTGGCAGGAATTGATCCCCATGAATTGATCGATACGGGGTCGATCGTGGAAGAGGTGTATCAGTTCTTTCAGCGGAACGAGGATTTCTCCAATTTGCCGCGTAAATACAAGATGTCGATCAGTTCCAATGTCCACAATGCCGCCCATGCGGAAATCAACTGTGTCGCATTTACTCCCGCGGTGAAGGAGTTGGACGGGAAAGAGACGGTCGGATTCCACCTCAAAGTGGGAGGAGGACTGTCGGCCCGCCCCTATCTAGCGCAACAGCTGGATGTATTTATTACACCCGAGCGGGTGAAAGAAGTGGCCATCGCTGTCACTACGCTGTTCCGGGATTACGGTTATCGGGTAAAACGAACACGGGCTCGGCTCAAGTTCCTGGTGGCCGACTGGGGACCGGAAACCTTCAAGGAAAAACTGGTGGAGTTGACAGGGCCCCTTCCTTCCCGCGGAGAAGACCGATTGGAGGACTGGAACGCCGGATATTTCTACGGTGTCCATCCTCAGAAACAACCGGGTCTCTCCTATGTGGGACTCAATGTGCCGGTGGGCCGCCTGGATGCAGAGGAAGTGCTGGAATTGGCACGTATTTCCACTGAATACGGAAATGGCGAGATCCGGACATGCAACTCTCAAAACTTGATCATTCCCAACGTACCGGATGGAAAAGTGGAGACGATGCTTCAGGAAAAACTGTTTCGCCGGATCCAGGTGGAGCCGCCCCATTTCATCGGTTATTCCGTCTCCTGCACCGGCATTGAATACTGTAACCTGGCATTGGTGGAGACCAAAGAGCGGATGCGTGTCATCGCTGAATACCTGGATGAGGAGGTTTCCATCGATGTCCCAGTCCGTATTCACATGGTGGGGTGCCCCAACTCCTGCGGTCAACGGCAAATCGCCGATATCGGACTGCAAGGGATCAAAATGAAGTCCCGGGAGAAAAAAGGTCTGGTGGAAGCCTTTGAAATCTATGTGGGCGGCACCTTGCAAGAAGGAGGCCGTTTCAACGAAAAGTTGAAAGGAAAGATTGAAGCCCCATTCTTGGCACCGGTGTTGCGCGAGTTCCTGCTTCATTTCAAAGAGAACAAACAACCGGGAGAAAACTTTCAGGATTTCTACAATCGGGTGGGCAGGGATTCCTTGCAACAGGTCTTGGATGGAATCTTGGTCGATGTCTTACCTTCCGCCGCTTCGTAAGCGGTGGCGGCAGCCCATCGTGGGGAAGGAGGGGGCATCTCATGTATTTATACCGATTTGAAGTGGATCTAGTGGATCAAACGGTTCCCGTCATCATCGCGGCGCGGGATGACGACCACGCGTTTCGGCTGGTGGAGGATGAACTGGAGAAGCACTTTTTAAAGATGCCACGGGAAATGGATATCATCCTGCATGAAAAGAAGCGATTGGGAACGGGAACCGGCTTTGTTTTAGAAGGAGAGGCTGTTTTTTCATAAAAAAGACGGTTCGCCACAAGGAGGTGTGCGAGGATGGGAAAAGTGTATTTGGTGGGGGCGGGGCCCGGGGACCCCGAACTGCTCACCTTGAAAGGACTGCGGGCCATCCGGGAAGCGGATGTGATTTTGTATGACCGCTTGGTCCACCCGGATCTCCTGGATCATGCCCGCCCGGATGCTGATCGGATCTACTGCGGCAAGCTGCCGGATCGGCATACGATGAGACAAGAGATGATTCATCAACTCCTGGTCGAGCACGCTGTGGCAGGACGGACGGTGACTCGGCTTAAAGGAGGCGATCCCTTTGTCTTCGGGCGGGGAGGGGAAGAAGCACAGGCATTGGTGCAGCACGGGATTCCTTTTGAAGTGGTTCCGGGGATTACAGCAGGTCTGGCCGCTCCCGCTTATGCCGGTATTCCGGTCACCCACCGGGAGCACGCCTCCAGTTTTGCTTTGGTGACAGGCCACCGCAAAAAGGGCGGAGAAGACGGGGAACGGTGGAAGCACCTGGCTAAAGGAGTGGATACCCTCGCCATTTACATGGGTGTGGGCAATATCGGTTATATCCAGGGGCAGCTTCTTACTCACGGTAAATCTTCCGATACTCCTGCGGCTATCATCGAGTGGGGAACCACGGAGGATCAACGAACCGTTACAGGCACGCTGGGACAGTTGGTGGAGTTAGCGGAGGAACACCGCGTTACCAATCCGGCCATGATCGTCATCGGAGACGTGGTGCGCCTTCGAGAGGAGATCGCTTGGTTTGAACGTCTTCCTGCTCCGCCCGCACTCTCAACAGCAGGGATGTGAAAAAGGGACTTCGGCTTTAAGCCGAAGTCCCTTCCGGTTCCGGATCCATGCGTTGGGCTATGCAGTTGACGTCTTTTTCATCCAGCCAGTTGCTCTCATATCGGTTGCCTGAAGCTAATACCGTGCGGAAAGAAGCGAGTCCGACACGCCGGCTTAAAAGAGTGTGGCAGCGAGTCCGGCACTGCATGGCCCGCCCTGGAATCCAGGTTGTCACTCGGTTGAACCGACGGTGGCGAAGGGCCACCACCCGCCCGGTCATGGCCCAGCCGGCATCCCGGAAGCGCCAGTGATTGTACACGAATGCCAAGGGTACCAGCAGCCACCCCCAAAAGCCCCAAAGGGGAAAGGCCCACGTCAAACCGGCGGCTAGGAGTATGGGAAGCGGAAGGGGATAAAGGACCATCCGTTTCCACACCCGTCGCGGTACCGGTTGAAGAGAGGCGCGAGCAGACTCCGCGAACTCCGGTAAAAACCGATCCAGGTATTCCGGTACTTGGGAACGCTTCAGCAGCGGAAAGGCGATTAATCGTTGGTCTTCGGCTGCGCCGTAGCCGGCACTTTCAATGCGAAGCGTCACATAACCCAGGGGTTGGCGCGCCATGTTTTCCACGATGTGGACCGCCTGGATGCGGCGAAGCGGGATCAGAGTGCGGCGGCGTTCCAACAGACCCCGCTGGATCATCAAGTGGGTATGGTCCCGGCTGATGGTGAAACGGTAATCCTGAATGAGGGTGCTGAGAATGGAGATCACCCACGCAATCAACAGGATGGCAAACAGGAGCCAACCGACCGACAACATGCCGATGGCCCACAGATAAGCCTCCCGGACCATTCCTTCGTTGATCTGGAAGAAATCATCGGCAATCGAGAGGGCGGGTCCGAGCAGGGCCAGGACGACGCCCAACCGGCCCGAGGTAAGGCCGGAGAGCAAGAGGGTTCCGAAACGGAGCTTTTCCGCATCCAAGGGGGTCGGTTCCGTCTCGGTACCGTCGTCCGGGGAGTCGGCTTCAATCGGATCCGTGGGGGATCGCTTTCGTTGAATCAAAGCACGCTTCAGCCGGTCCGCTGCTGGGCGGGAGACTGCTTCTAGGACGGCTTCGGACTCTTCCTGACCGCTGGCTGTTTCGATCCGTACCTGTACCACACCAAACAAGCGGTGCCAAATCGATTCCACATCGTCGACCGATTGAATCCGTTCGACGGGGATGTAAATCTTCTTTTTCAGCCAAGCTCCCCGTTCCATCCGAAATTCATCATTTTCTACAAAGTAGACTTGACGGTACCAACGTAAAACGGCTTGAATCAAGATAAATGAGATGACGAGTCCGGCTCCGGCAGCGATCCAGATGAGAGCTTGGCCGCCTCCGCGGTTGAAGAGATTGAAGCCCGCGTAAACCAACAGGGGGATCACCATTTCCTTTAAATTGCCGACGATGGTAAACAAGATGGTGATGGGATGCAGTCGTTGTGGATTATTCATCTCTTGCCACCCGTACCAGACTACCGATACGATCCCGTAACTGATCGGCTTCTTCCGTCAGAAGAGCGGGAATCGTAAAGGATGCTCCCCCGGCAGTGTTGATTTCCAGTTCGGACAGCCCGTGACGGCGCAACAATGGCCCCTGCGTAGTGTTGACGTGTTGGACGCGCACCATGGGAATAATGGTGCGGCGAATAAAGAAATAACCGGATTGGATATCAATCTCTTTTTCGTTTACTTCATATCGGTAGTAGCGCCATCGCAACAGGGGATAAATCCAAATGGCCGGTACGAGGTAGACGGTAGCGACGCTCCACAGTACTGCAGGGATCCAGCGGTGCCAATCGAAGAGGAAGGTGAGGCCCGTCACTCCTCCCACCACTAACAGCACGAAGCCGGCGGTAAGACATTCGTGGGTACGCCAGACACGGATCGCATCTCGATGTATACGATTCTTGGGCGGTTCGTTCATCGACAGGGGGCCTCCTCTTTTGGTAGATGTGAAAGATGGAAGCTTTGTCAGCCATCATTCCTTTTCCAGTTTAGTCCTTTTGTTGGCTGGAAAAAAGGGGTTCTGTAAAAAACGAGGTGATCCAGTTGGGACCATTATACCCGCTGATGGTGGATTTAAAAGGAAAATCCGCCGTTGTGGTCGGGGGAGGCCGTGTGGCTGCCCGCAAGGTGAAGAGTCTGTTGGAAGTGGGAGCACAGGTGACGATCATCTCACCTGTGCTGGATGTCGAACTTACAAAAGAAGTGGAGGCGGGAAACGCCGATTGGAAGCGGCAATGGTTTTCCCCGGAAGTGCTGCATGAAGCGTGGGTAGTGGTGGCGGCCACTAACGACAGGGACGTGAACGCGCAGGTGGCACGAGCCGCTGGTGATCGACGGCTGGTTAACGTAGTGGACCAGCCCGAGCTGGGCAATTGCCACTTCCCGGCGTATCTTAGACGGGGACGGCTCACCTTGGCTGTTTCTACCGGGGGAGCCAGTCCACGCTTGGCACAGCAGATCCGGGATGGTTGGAAAAAGGAATTTGACGATACATGGACGGAGCGATTGGAACAGTTATATCGGGAACGCCGCAAGCGCCGAGGTCGTCGTCAGTGAGTATGAAAGGTGAAGGATATGTCGGTAGTTGGGGATGGAAGGGAATGATGGGATGAGTGATGGTGTATCCTGGTTCGGTAAAGGCATTCCGTATCGATAAAACGGATGCCCCGCCCGTTGGTGCGGGGTGTTTTTATCATCGAATGGCTTGTCCCAACCTTTTGTTCTCTTTTTAGCATCGGTTGCATCTGATATAATAAGAGCGAATTTAAGTGGTCTGACCACCTTCCGCTGCATGATAAAGGAGTGAAAGGATTGTCCTCTCTGCGAGAAGAGTCATTAAAGTTGCACAAGGAACAACAGGGCAAACTGACGGTTCGATCCAAAGTGGCGGTTAGTAGTGCCCGGGATCTGAGCCTGGCTTATTCACCGGGTGTGGCGGAACCGTGCAAAGAAATCCATACGGATTCAGACAAGGTGTACGAGTACACGATGAAGGGCAACCTGGTTGCTGTCGTCTCCGATGGGACGGCGGTACTCGGTTTGGGAAATATCGGCCCTCACGCTGCCATGCCGGTGATGGAAGGGAAGGCGGTCCTTTTCAAAGCTTTTGCGGGGGTGGACGCGTTCCCCCTATGTGTGGATTCATCTGAGGTCGACCGCATTGTGGAAACCGTGAAGCTCTTGGCCCCCACTTTCGGAGGGGTCAATCTGGAGGATATCGCCGCCCCCAAATGCTTTTTAATCGAAGAGCGGTTGAAGAAGGAAGTGGATATCCCGGTATTCCATGACGATCAGCATGGGACGGCGATTGTCACTCTGGCAGGATTGATCAACGCCTTGCGCGTGGTCGGCAAAAGGATGGATGAGATCAAGGTGGTTGCCAATGGTGCCGGGGCAGCCGGAATCGCCATCATCAAACTGTTGTTGTCCTTAGGTGTGAAGGATATCATCATGTGCGACAGTAAAGGTGCCGTCTATGAAGGGCGTCCATTCGGCATGAACGCCATCAAGGAAGAGATTTCAAAAGTGACCAATCGGAGCGGCGTCCAAGGGGGACTGGCCGATGTCATGAAGGGATCGGATGTGTTTATCGGAGTGTCGGTGGCCGGGGCGGTCACCAAGGAAATGGTCCGTTCGATGAACCACGATCCCATCATCTTTGCGATGGCCAACCCCGATCCGGAAATCATACCGGAAGAGGCGTTTGCGGCTGGAGCCAAGGTTGTGGGAACGGGCAGGTCCGACTACCCCAACCAAGTAAACAATGTGTTGGCTTTCCCGGGTATCTTCAGGGGGGCCTTGGATGTACGGGCTAAGGCGATTAACGAGAAGATGAAGGTAGCCGCCGCCTATGCCATCGCCGGGTTGATTGATGAGAAGGAGCTTTCGCCGGATTATGTCATCCCGGCCCCCTTCAACCCGATGGTGGCTCCCAAAGTGGCGGCGGAAGTGGCTCGCACGGCGATGGAGACGGGTGAGGCCCGGATTCAGGTGGATCCGGAAGCCGTGTTCGAAAAAACACGAGCCCTTACCCGTGGAGATTGAGGATCCCTGCTCCACCGGGGAGAGGTGGCGGTGAGACGTGTTTGAGGAGACGACTTCCAAGTTCCAATCGATTTTAATGCGCATCAACGAAGTGATCGAACAGGAGGGCTTAAAGCCGGGAGACCGCATCCCATCGGAACGGGAGCTGGTCTCCCGCTTGAATGCAGGGAGATCCACCGTGCGGGAGGCGCTCCGCGCCCTGGAGCTGTTGGGGATTATCACCACCAAGCAGGGGCAGGGCACCTTTTTGCAGCCGTATCAATCCCACCGGTTGGTGGATATTCTCGCTTTTTACATTTTGCGTGACGACCGGTCTAAGGGTAATCTATTGGAGATGCGGGTGTTGCTGGAAACCGGAGCTGCCAAAAAAGCGGCCCTTCATGCGACTGCGGAGGAAGTGGCTGTTTTGGAGAGAATCTGGAGTAACATGGATCATACGGTTTCCCAAGGACAGGTACCCATTCAGGAAGATTATGACTTTCATCATCAACTGATTCGTTCGGCTCATAATCATCTGTTGACGCGGGTTTGGTATTTGGTGATTCAATATGGACAGACTGTGCGGAAATCGTCCCTGTCCAAACCGGGCCGTCCCCAAAAAGCGCTGCAGGAGCACCATGCCATTCTGGATGCTGTCCGGCATCGCCAGCCCGGCGAGGCTGCGAAACGGATGGAAGAACATCTGGCTTCTGCGGGCTTGCCGACTTTGATGGATACAAGACCCGAGAATGAACGAGACTGAGGCGGAAATTAGTGGTGGCAGAGCTTCCAAAATTGCTTAGAATGGCGCTTGCAGCACCGCCTGCGTTGCGGATACGATTCTCTCTGTGCTATCATGACTGCGGTGAAGGTTGATCTTCCACTCCTTAAGGGGTGGAGCATTCGGGTAAGATTTTATGACCTTTCTCACGAATATGAAATATAGACGCTAGAGGTATGCTGGGCTTCGTTTTGCAAATGACCATGATTCGCCCGGGATGAGGTGTTTTTCCGTGTTTAAGGATTTATTTAGAAAGCAGAAAAAATATGCAACGATTCCTTCGGAGCAGGCTAAACGGGATATTCCGGAAGGAATTATGCAAAAATGTCCCCGCTGTGGATCGATCGGCTTTACCAAAGAGTTGGAGAAAAACTGGAAGGTCTGCAAAAACTGTGACTATCATCATCCGTTGTCCGCACGGGAACGGATTGAGATCACTGTGGATGAGGGACGTTTTTTCGAGTTTGACGCCGAGCTGGTGTCCGAGGATCCGCTCGGTTTTCCCCACTATACCGAAAAGCTGGAAAAGGACAAAAAGAAAACGGGGCAGAACGAAGCGGTGGTCACCGGGGAGTGCACCATCGGGGGATATCCGGCCATCATCGGGGTGATGGATTCCCGTTTCCGGATGGGAAGCATGGGCTCCGTGGTCGGTGAAAAAATTGCCCGGGCTGCTGATCAAGCTGCGACCAAAGGGTATCCCTTTATCCTGTTTTCCGCCTCGGGAGGGGCACGCATGCAAGAAGGGGTACTCTCCCTGATGCAGATGGCCAAAACGAGCGCTGCCCTGGAACGCTTGCACCGGAAGCGGGTGTTGTTTGTTTCTGTTTTGACCAACCCCACCACTGGGGGGGTTTCAGCCAGCTTTTCTTCCCTTGGCGATTTAAACATCGCTGAACCGGAAGCGTTGATCGGTTTTGCCGGTCGGCGAGTGATCGAGCAGACTGTTCGCCAAAAGCTGCCCGATGATTTTCAAACAGCGGAGTTTTTGCTGAAACACGGTCAACTGGACCAGGTTGTCCATCGTTCCCAGATGCGGGAGACGTTGATTCAGATCCTGGAGTTGCATACGGACGGGGGAGAGCGCGATGACTAACGGACAACTGCCTTTTGAGCGTCCGCTGGTGGAACTGCGGGACAAAATCGCCGAATTGGAACGGTTCACCAAGGAAAAGTCGATCGACCTCTCCCAGGAGATTGAGACCCTTGAGGAAAAAGCCCGGCGGCTGGAAGAAGAGATTTATGGCAACTTGACTACCTGGCAGAAGGTGCAGATTGCCCGTCATGCTTCCAGACCGACGACGTCGGATTATATCCGATACCTGTTTACGGACTTCATGGAACTTCATGGCGACCGGTTGTATGGAGACGATCCGGCCATTATCGGCGGGATCGCCAAACTAGACGGGCGGCCCGTCACCGTGATTGGACATGAGCGAGGCAAAGACACCAAAGACAAGATTGCGCGCAATTTTGGACTGCCCCATCCCGAAGGGTATCGAAAGGCGCTGCGTCTGATGCAGCAAGCGGATAAGTTCGGACGTCCCATCATCTGTTTTGTGGATACGCAGGGTGCTCATCCCGGAGTGGAAGCGGAAGAGCGGGGACAGAGCGAGGCGATTGCCCGCAACCTTCGTGAAATGGCCGGCTTCCGCGTTCCGATTATCTGTGTGGTTACCGGGGAAGGGGGAAGCGGCGGCGCTCTGGCGATCAGTGTCGGCAACCGGTTGTTGATGCTGGAGCATGCCTATTATTCCGTGATCTCCCCGGAAGGGGCGGCGGCGATTTTGTGGCGGGATGCGGCTAAAGCCCAAGAGGCGGCGGAAGCATTAAAAATTACCGCCCAGGATCTGAAATCTCTCGGCGTCATCGACACAATTATCCCGGAGCCCAAGGGAGGCGCACACAAAGATCCCGCCGCCCAGGCGCAAGCCATCAAGAAAAGCGTGCTGGAAT
The DNA here is from genome assembly GCF_031454155.1 of Desmospora profundinema. Taxonomy (GTDB): domain Bacteria; phylum Bacillota; class Bacilli; order Thermoactinomycetales; family DSM-45169; genus Desmospora; species Desmospora profundinema. Next base: position 287,574 of record NZ_JAVDQG010000005.1, on the reverse strand, counting down.
CCTTGGATTCTTTGTTGAAGATGGATGAAGAGGCTCTGGTGGCAGATCGACACCGGAAATTTGAGAAAATCGGGGTGTACTCCACCGTGGGTTGAGGGTCCTTCCCCACCACGGTTTCTCTTTTTTGTCCCGCATGGACAAAAAAAGTCCCGCCGGGCATAGACTGACTCAACGATCCTATTGAGAGGTGAAAACTGTGAAACGCATGGCGGTTTTAACAAGCGGGGGGGATTCTCCCGGAATGAACGCGGCGATTCGTGCCGTTGTTCGTAAAGGACACCACCACGGCTTGGAAGTGTTTGGCGTAAGACGAGGCTACTCCGGTCTCATTCAAGGGGATTTGATCCCGATGGATTTGGGCTCCGTAGGGGATATCATTCACCGTGGAGGAACCATTCTGTACAGCGCACGCAGTGAAGAATTTAAGACGGCTGAAGGGCAGGAGCAGGCCGTTTCCAATCTGAAAAAAGAAGGAATCGACGGATTGGTGGTGATTGGGGGGGATGGAAGCTTTCGTGGGGCTCAGAAGTTGACGGAGCGCGGCTTCCCCACGGTGGGAGTGCCGGGGACCATCGACAATGATATCCCCGGAACCGATTTCACCATCGGGTTTGATACTGCCGTCAATACCGTGATCGATTGTATCGACAAGATTCGCGACACGGCCACTTCCCATGAGCGAACCTACATCGTGGAAGTGATGGGGCGGGATGCCGGTGATATCGCCATATGGGCCGGCTTGGCCGATGGCGCCGAATCGATTCTGATCCCGGAGGCACCCTATCAATTGGATGAAGTGGTGGATCGGCTGGCCAGGGGAACCCGGCGGGGGAAAAAGCACAGCATTATCATTGTAGCCGAAGGGGTCGGTTCCGCTGTCGATATCGGCCGTCAGATCAAAGAAAAAACAGGAACGGAAACCCGTGTGACTGTGTTGGGTCACATTCAACGGGGAGGATCGCCCACCGCCCACGACCGGGTGCTGGCTAGCCGGATGGGAGCGGAAGCGGTGGATCTCCTGCTTCAGGGCGAGAGTGACCACATGGTGGCGATCCAGGCGAATCAGATTAAAGGACTCCCCTTCGAAGAGGCGTTTGCGATGAAGCATCAACCGGACTTGTCTATTTATAACCTGGCCGAAATCCTGGCGATCTAATAGGAGGGGCATCCATGCGCAAAACCAAAATCGTATGTACCATCGGACCGGCAAGCGAAGACAGGGACACCCTGAAAAATCTCATCAAAGCTGGAATGAATGTAGCACGGCTCAATTTTTCCCACGGGGATCATGCTGAGCATCTGCGGCGGATCGAGCGGATCCGGGAAGTGGAAGCGGAGCTGGATTCCCGGGTTGCGCTGCTCCTGGACACTCGTGGTCCCGAAATTCGCACCGGAGAGTTAGCGGTGGATGAAGTGGAATTGGAAACCGGAGCGGATTTTACATTGACCACGGAGCCGATGGAAGGCGATGCCTCCAAGGTTTCCGTCTCTTACCCTGGATTGGTGGAGGATGTAAAGCCCGGTTCCGTCATCTTGGTGGATGATGGGCTGATCAGCCTAGAAGTAAAGGAAGTGGCAGGGAGCGACATCCATTGCCGAATTTTGAACGGGGGTCCCCTCAAAAGTCGGAAAGGGGTCAATGTTCCCGGCGTTTCCGTCAACCTTCCGGGCATTACTGAAAAAGATGCCGCCGATATCCGTTTCGGGATTGAGCACCAGGTCGACTTTATCGCCGCCTCTTTCGTCCGAAAACCGGAGGATGTCCTGGAGATTCGCAAAATCCTGGAGGAATATGATGCCGATATCCATATCATTTCCAAGATTGAAAACCAGGAGGGTGTGGATAACCTCCAATCCATCCTGGAGGTTTCCGATGGGCTGATGGTGGCTCGGGGGGACTTGGGCGTGGAGATTCCCGCTGAAGAGGTGCCCATCGTTCAAAAAGAAATGATTCGACTGTGTAATCGTCTGGGCAAACCGGTCATCACTGCCACACAAATGCTGGACTCCATGCAGCGCAACCCCCGTCCCACCCGTGCCGAGGCCAGTGATGTGGCCAACGCCATTTTTGACGGCACGGACGCCATTATGCTGTCCGGTGAGACGGCCAGCGGACGCTATCCCGTAGAAGCGGTGCAAACGATGGATCGGATTGCTTCCCGTGCCGAAAGCTCCTTGAAATATACGGATATATTTCGGGAACGGATCGAAGAAACGGACGTCAGCATCCCCGACTCCATCAGCCAAGCGGTCGTGCATACGACATGGACACTGAAATCATCCGCAATTATCACTTCCACCGAAAGCGGGCGTACCGCCCGTATGGTTTCCAAATACCGCCCCCAGGCTCCCATCGTGGCCGTTACGGTTCACGATTCGGTCTTACGGAAATTGTGCTTGGTTTGGGGCGTCTACCCGGTGTTGGGAACCCAGGTGACCACCACTGACGAAATGTTGCAATCGGCGATTGCCGCATCGCTGAAATCCAGTTATGTCCGGCATGGGGACTCGGTCGTGATCACCGCCGGAGTTCCGGTCGGTCAATCCGGGACCACCAATATCCTGAAGGTTCACGTGATCGGTGATGTGCTGGCCAAAGGACAAGGCGTTGGCAAAAAGGTGCTGACAGGCAAAATCGTTGTTGGTACCAGTCCGGAGGAGCTGCGCGGCAAAATGGTTGATGGTGCCATTTTGGTCACCCGCAGCACCGATAAAGATATGATGGATTCTTTTGAGCGGGCGGCTGCTGTGATTGTGGAAGAAGGCGGATTGACGTCTCATGCCGCAGTGGTGGGTTTAAGCCTGGGAATCCCGGTTGTGGTTGGCGTAAAGGATGCGACGCACATCTTTAAGGACGGCATCAATGTGACGGTCGATGCGGAAAGGGGCCATATCTATTCCGGTCGGGCAAACGTATTGTAAGAAAGAGGAAATAAAAAAGCGCTGATGGCTTTCGCCCTGTCAGCGCTTTTTTCAATCTCAGATGATACCCAGCCTGGGAAAGATCCACCAGCGCAACCGCCTGCGTCGTTTTCTTCGTTTGGAGAGTTTCATTTGAGCTTCACCTCGCTTCATATTCTTGATTTCCGCTATGATCCGGCAACAACCGGTCTCTATTTGTCGTCCCGGAGGGATTTTCTTACTGCCATTGTATCCCGTAGTGTCCAGTTTGGCTATTCTCAGTTTGTGTAGAGAATGACGGGAATATGTAAAATGCATGGCTAATGGCGGAGGAATCGGTTCATTCTCGGGTTCTTTGCTATAATGAAAGGGAATTTCAAGGATGGAGGCGGAAAAGGGATATCCATGATGGAACCATATCATGAAGAGCAGTTACGTGTACGATACCAGGAAACAGACCAGATGGGTGTCGTTCACCACAGTCAGTACGCCGTCTGGTTTGAGGTGGGGCGAACCGGATTGATCCGCCGTTTGGGCATATCCTATGGAGAGTTGGAGGAGAAGGGGATGCTCCTTCCTGTGGTGGATCTTTCTTGCCGCTTTGTAGCTCCGGCCAGATTTGATGATGTGGTCGGCGTGCGTACACAGGTGCGTGAGATGCGGGGCTCCAAATTAACGTTTGCTTATGAGGTGGTCCGGCTGAGTGACGGGGGGATATTGGCGCGAGGCCAAACTATCCACTTATGGGTAAACCCGGATATGAAATCCTTCAATTTTGAACGTACCCAGCCACAATGGTGTTCACGCTTGCGTGCTTTCACCTGCAAAAGCGAACAAGGAGAGTGAGGGAGATGGTGTTTCGGATCATCATCCTGTTGCTAATCATCGTCCCGGCCATGGAAATCTGGGGATTGGTCACGGTTGGCAGCTGGATTGGTGCGGGTCCCACGGTGTTGTTGGTAATCGCCACCGGTTTGGTCGGCGGCTATTTAGCCAAATGGCAAGGGCTGCAAACCTTACGGCTGGCTCAAATTCAGTTAAGGAACAACGAATTGCCCGGTGAAGCCATACTGGATGGAATCTGCATCCTGTGTGGGGGGTTATTACTGTTGACTCCGGGATTTTTTACGGATGCCATCGGATTTGCGCTCCTGCTTCCTTATCCCCGCGGCATGATCAAACTGTTTATGAAAAAAACCCTCACCCGGATGATGCAAAACGGGACCCTCATCTGGGTGACCCGCCGCTAAAAAGTATAGATGGATAAGCGTCCTAGCCGTTCGCCGGGGCGTTTTTTATTTGTCGGCAACTGTATCGCTTCCATTTCGAATAAATCGATACAGATCCTGAAACACCCGGGCACGGTAGAGGGCGACGAGGATCACGGCCACTACCGGACCCACCAGCAGGCCTAAGATTCCGATGGCTTTCAGACCGACAAACAACGCCACCAAGGTGAGCAGGGGATTCAAACCGATATTAGTCGCGACCAGCTTGGGTTCCAGCATCTGTCGGACAATGAGGATAATCACATACAAAATGGCAATACCGGCTCCCATTGAGAAATTTCCGGTTAAAAGCAGGTAGATGGCCCAAGGAACTAACACCGCTCCCACTCCAAAATAGGGAAGCAAGTCGACCACCGCGGTTACGAGTGCGATAGTAAGGGCATAATTCAGTCCGATGATGGTGAAGCCGATCCAGACGATCACACCGGTTATAGTGATCAAGGTGAGCTGGGCACGAACGAAGCCGAATAAGGCTTTTTTTAAGTCCCGAATGACAAGACCGCCGGTGGAACGGATGCGATCCGGAATAAAACGCAGCAGAAGTTCGTGCAGACGGGGCCAATCGAGACCGATGAAAAAAGCCGCCAGAATACAAAAAACTAGAACTGTGGCATAGTAAGGGAGATTGCCGAGGAACGTTCCAATACCGGCGATAATGCTGGTAATCAATTCCGTTCCTTTGGTGGCGACGAGTCCCAGGTTGTCCCGAATACTGTTTAAGATCTCTGTTCGCTGTTCCGGATTTTTCTCTAAGTAATCCTGGATGTTTTGGATGGTTCGAGTTAGTGCATTTTCCTCGTAGACAAACGTATGTAGAATATATTGGTTGAATTGGTCTAAGTAGGCAGGGAGTAACTCAGCCAAATGTGTCAATTCGATGACAATCTGGGAAATGAGAAAAATCAACCCAGTGACGATGGCGGACACAATCAGGACCAGGGTCAGCGTCACTCCCGCCCACCGTGGCAGGCGTGCTCTCCGTTCCAACCAACGGACCAACGGTTCTGCGCTCATGGCGATCAGCCACCCGATGAGAAACGGATATAAAAAGGGGATGAGGAAGGAGAACAACCCATAGCCCACTACCAATAGGGCCAACACCCAAGCGGCTCGTAAGGCGATCTCTACGGCTTGGCGATTCAAAAGAATCACTTCCCGACTGTACGGAGTGGGACAAGAACTCCCTGTTATTATATAATCCCAAACGGTGAGAAAATCCATGCTGCCCATGAGTATAGGATGCAAGATCCATGCAACTGACTGGGTGAACCATGCGTTTTTTTGTGGTAAACTGAAGTGGGCGATACGGGGCACGAAAGGCACTCAAGCTATTTAGTAATCGAACCGCAAACGATGACAGGGGAACGGACGGTTCTTTTACGAAACGCTTTGGCGAAGCGCAGATGAGTTTTTTGAAAGCGAGCAAAGTTCGCTAAAAAGAAAGTGCTTTGCGTTCAATAATTATACGAGGGATTTCATACATTTTCCCGACTGAAGGGTCAATCCTGCGGCCTGATGTAGTGCCCGAAGCACCAAACATTGCAAAGGAGCGATTGTATGACGGTTACGAGAGGATTGGAGGGTGTCGTTGCACTCAACTCACGGATCAGTTCCATTGTCGATGGAGTGTTGACCTATCGGGGGATCAACATTGATGATTTGGCTGAAAAAGCCAGCTTTGAAGAAGTGGCCTTCCTGCTTTGGAACGGTCGCTTGCCCAAGCGGGAGGAGTTGGATGTGCTGACAAAGCGATTGGCCTCCGACGCTTCCTTGCCACAAGGGATTGTGGAGCAATTGAAAGCTTATCCCAAAAACGTCCATCCGATGGCTGCTCTTCGGACCGCCGTCTCCGCCCTTGGCTTGTACGATGAACAGGCAGAGGACAACAGTGAAAAGGCCAACTATGATAAAGCCATCAGTTTAACGGCTAAAATGCCGACGATCGTAGCGGCGCTGTTCCGCATCAGAGACGGTAAGGAGCCCGTGGAGCCTCAAGATGGGAAAGGTTTTTCCTACAACTTTGTTTACATGCTCCACGGGCAAGAGCCGGATCCGGTGGCGGTGAAGGCGATCGATAAGGCGTTGATCCTGCATGCGGACCATGAGCTGAATGCTTCCACGTTTGCCTCCCGGGTTACCACGGCTACCTTGTCGGATCTGTATTCCGCCATCACTACAGCCATCGGCACGTTAAAAGGACCTCTGCATGGCGGTGCCAACGAACGCGTCATGGAGATGCTGGAGGAGGAAGTCGGCAGCGTCGACAAGGTGGAAGACGTGATCACCCGTAAGTTGGACAACAAGGAGAAGATTATGGGCTTCGGCCATCGTGTTTACAAAGATGGTGACCCGCGGGCAAAGCACCTGCGCGAGATGTCGCGTCAAATGGCTGAACTGACGGGCGAACCCAAGTGGTTTGAGATGTCGGTTCAGATTGACGATCTCGTCCAAAGCAAAAAAGGATTGAAGCCCAACGTGGACTTCTATTCGGCTTCCACATACCATTACCTGGGGATTCCGCGCAACCTGTTTACTCCCATTTTCGCCATCAGCCGGGTGACAGGGTGGACCGCCCATGTGTTGGAGCAGTTTAGCGACAATCGTCTGATTCGACCCCGTGCCGAATACGTAGGACCGACCAATGTGACGTACGTGCCGATCGATCAGCGCTAAACCTTCCAAACATCGCTGCACACAATCAGGAACTCAGGAAAAGGAGTGTTGTTATGGCACTGTATGAAGCGCCGCAACAAGGAGAGAAAATCATTCTTCAAAACGGGGAACTTCAAGTGCCCGATCATCCGATCATTCCGTTTATCGAAGGGGATGGAATCGGGCCGGACATCTGGGCTGCGGCTCGCCGCGTACTGGATGCGTCGGTGGAGAAAGCCTACGGATCCACCAAGAAGATCGAGTGGTTTGAAATCTATGCCGGTGAAAAGGCGTACAAGCAATTTGGGGAATGGTTGCCGGCGGAAACGCTGAAAACCATCGAAGAATACTATGTGGCCATCAAAGGGCCGTTGACCACGCCGGTGGGAGGAGGCATTCGCTCCCTCAACGTGGCGTTGAGGCAAGAATTGGACCTGTTTGTTTGTCTGCGTCCGGTCCGCTATTTCAACGGAGTTCCGTCCCCGGTGAAACGTCCGGAGGATGTGGATATGGTCATTTTCCGTGAAAACTCCGAGGATATTTACGCCGGGATTGAGTGGGAGGCCGAATCCGAGGATGCCCGCAAGGTGATTCGTTTCCTGCGCGAGGAAATGGGAGTCAAAAAGATCCGATTCCCCGAAACATCCGGAATTGGAGTGAAACCGGTTTCTCGCGAGGGAACGGAACGGTTGGTCCGGTCTGCCATCCAGTACGCCCTGGACCAGGGGCGCAAAAGCGTGACACTGGTTCACAAAGGAAACATTATGAAGTTCACCGAGGGAGCCTTCAAAAGCTGGGGGTACGAACTGGCCGCACGGGAGTTCGGGGACAAGGTGTTTACATGGGCTCAGTATGATGAGATCAAAGAAAAACACGGCCTGGACGCGGCCAATCAAGCACAAGCCGAAGCGGAAGCAGCCGGCAAGATCATCGTCAAGGACTCCATCGCAGATGCCTTCCTGCAACAGATTATGACCCGTCCTGCGGAGTATGACGTGATCGCCACCCTCAACCTGAACGGGGATTATATTTCCGATGCGTTAGCTGCCCAAGTGGGTGGGATCGGAATCGCACCGGGAGCCAATATCAACTTTGAATCGGGTCATGCCATCTTTGAAGCGACCCACGGCACCGCTCCGAAATATGCGGGATTGGATAAAGTGAACCCTGGATCGGTCATTCTGTCCGGCGTGCTGATGTTGGAACACCTGGGTTGGCAGGAAGCGGCCGACCGCATCTACCGAGCGATGGATCGGACAATCAGCCAGAAGCAAGTAACCTATGACTTTGCCCGGTTGATGGATGGTGCCACAGAACTGAAGTGCTCCCAATTTGCCACTAAACTGATCGAGAATTTATAACATCCGACATACAGCGAGGAGGATACTCATGTCGATTCGCAGAAGAAAGGTTTCCATTATCGGCAGCGGCTTTACCGGAGCCACCACCGCATTGATGCTGGCGCAAAAAGAATTGGGGGATATCGTTCTGGTGGATATTCCGCAGGCGGAAGGTCCCACAAAAGGAAAAGCCTTGGATATGGCACAAGCGGGTCCGGTGGAAGGGTTTGATGCCCGCATCACCGGTACCGTCGATTATGCGGACACCCAAGACTCGGATTTGGTAATCATCACGGCGGGGATCGCCCGCAAACCGGGGATGAGCCGGGATGACTTAGTCAGCACCAATGCGAAAGTGATGCGTGCAGTCACCGAATCAGTAGTGAAACACTCCCCGAACTGTACGATCCTGGTGTTGACCAATCCGGTGGATGCGATGACCTATGAAGTGTTCCGTACTTCCGGTTTTCCTAAAAACCGGGTGATCGGCCAATCCGGTGTGTTGGACACTGCCCGTTTCCGCACCTTTATTGCCCAGGAACTGAATCTGTCCGTCGAGGATGTGACCGGGTTTGTTCTGGGAGGGCATGGAGACGACATGGTACCGCTGGTACGCTACTCGTATGCCGGTGGAATCCCGCTGGAAAAATGGCTGCCGAAAGAGCGGCTGGATGCCATCGTGGAACGCACCCGCAAAGGCGGCGGTGAGATCGTCGGTCTGCTGGGCAATGGAAGTGCCTACTACGCCCCTGCCGCTTCCCTGGTACAAATGGCGGAAGCGATTTTGAAAGACAAACGCCGCGTGTTGCCGGCGATCGCTTACTTGGAAGGCGAATACGGCTATAAGGATATGTACCTGGGCGTACCGGTCGTGTTGGGTGGCAATGGTCTGGAGCAAGTGATCGAGCTGGAGTTGACCGAGGAAGAGAAAGCAGCGCTGGATCGGTCGGCCGATTCGGTTCGCAGTGTGATGAAGGTATTGGGCTGAGGAAAGAGAGGGCCCATCCACGGGCTCTCTCTTTCGCCGCACCGAAATGTAAGCGCATACAAAGGAGGGATGGTCATGATCCTCGGAAAAAAACGGGAGACCCCGCGGGAGTGGGAGGCTGTCAGCGTAGGGGAGACGGATGAGTTTCTCCGGCGGGTGGAGGATCGGGACGTGCTCCTGTATCTGGGGGTGACGGAAGACACGAACCCCTTGTTTCTGCAATCGGTTTATGCGGAACAAACCCCTTACGGCCATGTGGTCGTTCCCCCGGGATTGCTCTTGGGTTGGGTGACCGGTCGCGTATCCAAGCGGCTGCCCGGTCCTGGAAGCCGGGTCGTCGGTCAACGGATCACCTTCCCTGAAGCGGCCCGTCACAGCTCCGCGATCCGATTGCGTTTGAAGGTGATCGGGAAAGACGATGGCCGGCATCAGCTTACCTTGGAAGTGATCGGCGAAGATGAGGATGGCCGCAGGGTGATCGACGGTGAGCTGGACGTGCTGGGACCACCGCCGACCAATCGGCTTTTTCGGGATGCGTATGAAAATTTTTAACAGTGAACAACTGTCCTCTCCGCAAGGAGCAGGGCTTTTTTTGTGTGTGGAGGGATGAGAGTTGGGACTTTACGAAAATGGCGCCACCCGTTACGATGGAGTGGATTGGGAGCCTGTTGTTGAGGGAGAATAGAAGTGGGTTAGCAACTGAAAAACAAATGTTGGAGAACTGGGAAAGTGGAGGATGGTTCAATGGAAAAGCGCGTCTTGGTGGTGGATGATGAGCCTTCGATTGTAAAACTGGTTCAGTTCAACCTGGAGAAGGAAGGCTGCAAGGTGGGAGTCGCTTCCGACGGAGAAACGGCCCTCCAGATGGTAAAAGAGATGAAACCCGATCTCTTGGTACTGGATTTGATGTTGCCCAAAGTGGACGGCCTGGAAGTGTGTAAACAGGTGCGCAGGGAAAATCATCATTTGCCCATCTTGATGTTGACGGCCAAGACAGAGGAGTTTGACAAAGTGTTGGGCCTAGAGTTAGGAGCCGACGACTATATGACCAAACCCTTCAGCCCGAGGGAACTGGTGGCCCGGGTAAAAGCGATTTTCCGCCGGGTGGATGTATCCAAGGATCAAGCGGCCCACGAGAAGCAAACGGCTATGGAAGTGGGAGACTTGGTCATCGATGTGGAAGGGTACGAAGTATTGCGCGGTGGCAAGTCCGTCGATCTGACACCGAAAGAGTTTGAACTCTTAATCTATCTGGCCAATCATCGGGGACGCGTGTTGTCCCGGGACCAACTGCTAAATGCTGTTTGGGATTATGACTATATCGGGGATACGAGGATCGTGGATGTCCATGTGAGCCATCTGCGGGAGAAGGTGGAGGAAGATTCCCGCAATCCCGTTTACATTAAGACAGTGCGCGGCATCGGATACAAGTTTGAAGGTCCGAAGCACTCATGAAATCCCTTCGCAATCGCCTGACTGTGGTCTTTATTATCTTGATCGGACTGTCGGTGCTGGGCACCGGCATTTTTGTCGCACTGCTGTTAAAAGCTTCTTACCTGGAATCGTTGACCGATCGTTTGTCAAAGGAAGGAGAGCTGTTGGCGGGCAGTCTCAACTGGCGGGCGGCGGAGACGGAGCCGGAAGTATTTCAGAACCGTGCGGAAGCATACAGCACTGCTTTGGATGCCCATATTACACTGATCCGAGCGGATGGAACGGTTGTAGGAGATTCAGAGCGGCCGCCGGAGGAGTGGGGCAATCTGTCGGACGTTCCGGAAGTGGCCCGCTCGCTTCGCGACCAAACGGAAAACGGTTATAACCGGGTCACCACCGATGACCGCCTGTTTGTCTATATTCCGGTGAAGCCGGTGGGGGAGGCGGGAGTCCAGGGGGTGGTTCGGATCGCGCTGGATCTGGATACGGTCAATCGTTCCCTGGATCACGTATGGGCATCCCTTACCGCCGGTCTGCTGATCGCATACCTGGCAGCGATCGTCATCAGTTCCCAGATTGCTTCTCGGATCACCAAGCCGCTGGAGGAGATTACCCAGGTCGCGGTTGACATCGCCCGCAACAAATTTCACCGTCGGATCCCCGTTCGCAAACGCGATGAAATCGGGAGGTTGGCTGCCGCCATCAACCGGATGGCGGCGGGATTACGCTATCAGTTGGAAACCATCCGGAAAAGCGAGCGCCGTCTTACCGGCGTGATCGAAACGATGGAGAGCGGGTTGTTGATGGTGGATTCACGAAAAAAAGTAACCTTGGCCAACCAGGCGATTCATCGCTTTTTCGATATAAAAACATCCCAGCTTTTGCGCAAGCCGCTTCCGGACCGGGCGGTATTTCACGATCTTCACACTCTAATTGAGGAATGTATGCAGTCGGGAGAGCGGGTACGGGATGAATTGCATTTGTATTTTCCGGAGGAACGGATTATCGAAGTCAATTTGACCCCTATTTGGGGAGAGAAGGACGGGATGGGCGTGGTGGCGGTCCTTCATGACATTACAGCGATCCGTCGGCTGGAAAAGATGCGAACGGAATTTGTGGCCAATGTATCCCATGAATTGAAAACCCCTGTCACATCGTTGCGCGGGTTTGCGGAAACGTTGTTGGATGGGGCGGCGGAAGATCCACAGATGCGCCGCGAATTTTTGGAGATCATCCACCGGGAGAGCCTGCGTCTGGAACGGCTGATCGGTGACCTGTTGGACCTTTCCAAAGTGGAGTCGCGCAAGATGCCGCTCCAATTGGAGCCGATTCGTGTGAAGGAGTTAACTTATCCTGCGATCCAAACGGTGATTGAAGCGATGAAGAAGAAAGGACTCCGCTTTCGTTTGGATTTGGAAGAGGATTTTGAGGTTCAAGTGGACAAAGACCGTTTTTCCCAGATTGTGATCAACCTGTTGTCCAATGCGATGTCCTATACGCCGTCAGGCGGTTCAGTCACCTTATCCGCAGGTAAGGAAAAGGATCACTGGTGGATACGGGTATCCGATACCGGGATCGGCATCCCGGAGGAAGATCTGCCGCGTATTTTTGAACGGTTTTATCGCGTGGATAAGGCTCGTTCCCGTGAATCCGGAGGGACCGGTTTGGGGCTGGCTATCGTCAAACATTTGGTGGAGTCCCATCACGGGGAGATTTATGTGGACAGCCAAGCGGGCAAAGGAACCGCCTTCACCCTGAGATTTCCGCTGTAGAGTGGACGCATCGACCCTGCAAAGGGTCGTTTTTGTATGACTGAACCAACTTATTGGTTATTGGAATATTCCCTTTAATCGGACATGTCTCTTAACAAAACCTTTACAATGCATTTATTTGAGAACAATAGTCTATCGATATAGTCATTATAGGCTAAGAAATTATACGAGAAACCATACTCAATTCTCTGGGGGGCATCGGTTATGTGGAAGAATGGCTTAAAGGTCGCAGGCACCATTGGTTTGTCTCTGGCATTGATCGTGGGTTGCTCGTCAAATGATCCCAATCAAGGGGCTGACGGCGCGGAGGGCGGCCTTTCCGGCACCATCACCATCGACGGCTCCAGCACCGTGTATCCGCTGACCCAAGCCGTGGCCGAGGAGTTTATGAAAGAAAATCCCGGCGTGCAAGTGACTGTATCCGAGTCTGGTACCGGTGGTGGGTTCCAGAAGTGGGCGTTGGGTGAGACCGATATCAACGACGCTTCCCGTTTGATCAAGGACGAAGAAAAAGAAGAAGCCGCTAAAAACGACATCGAACCGGTGGAGCTGAAAGTCGCCTTTGACGGAATTTCCGTGATGGTGCACCCGGAAAACGACTGGGTGGACGAAATCTCTGTGGAAGATCTGAAAAAGATCTGGGAACCGGACAGTAAGGTAAAAAAATGGAGCGATGTCAATCCGGACTGGCCGGATAAAGAAATCAAGCTTTACGCTCCGGGAACGTCTTCCGGCACCTTCGACTACTTTACCGAAGCCATCGTCGGTGAAGAAGGGGCGAGCCGTACCGACTTTACCGCCAGCGAAGACGACAATGTCCTGGTTCGCGGAATCTCCGGTGATAAATACAGCCTGGGTTACTTTGGTTACTCCTACTACGTGGAGAACAAGGATAAGCTGAAAATCCTGGCGATCGATGAAGGAGAAGGGGCTGTCGAACCCACCGAAGAGACGATTAACGAAGGTTCCTACAGCCCGCTCTCCCGTCCGGTTTTCATCTATCCCAGCAATAAAGCCCTGGAAAAAGAAGAAGTGCAGGCCTTCATCGAATTCTACCTGGAAAATGTAAAGGACTTGGCTGCTGAAGTGGGTTATGTGGCTCTGCCGGATGAAGAGTACGAGGAAGGAAAACAAGCGTACGAAGACGCCAAGAACTAAAAGGATATTTATAGAACCCTTGTGAAAGTGTGGCTGCCCCGGCCGATTTTCAGTCGGTCGGGATTCGCCACATTTTGCCATGTTTATGAAAAGGAGTGGTGTGTCGATGTCTCAGGCCGCCGTAAAAGCCGGCAGTCGCTTCAAGAAAAAGCGGACGTGGCGAAACCACGTGGAATCGATGATTCCCAAACTCTTGTTCATCTGTGCTTTTGTGTCCGTGTTGACAACTGTGGGGATTGTTTTCACTCTGTTTACGGAAACGGCTGCTTTTTTTCAAGCGGTGTCGTTCAAAGAATTTTTTACTGAGACACAATGGACAGCCCTGTTCAGCGGGGATCAGCAGAAGTTCGGTATCCTGCCGTTGTTGTCGGGTACCTTGCTCGTTACCGTGGGAGCGGCGGTGGTGGCCGTGCCCATCGGGTTGGCCAGCGCCATTTATCTGAGCGAATACGCTCCCATCAAGGTTCGTAAGGTGGTAAAGCCGGTCCTGGAAGTATTGGCCGGAATCCCCACGATTGTTTACGGTTTTTTCGCCCTTACGTTTGTCACGCCCCTGCTGCGTGAATTCATTCCGGGATTGGGCATCTTCAACGCGTTGAGCGCCAGCATTGTGGTAGGTATTATGATCATTCCTATGATTGCGTCGCTCTCGGAAGATGCCATGTCCGCTGTACCCCGCAGCATGCGTGACGCGGCTTATGCCATGGGTTCCACCCGTCTGGAGGTGGCGCTGAAAGTGGTCGTGCCCGCGGCCCTGTCCGGGATTGTGGCTTCCTTTGTACTCGGATTGTCCCGGGCCATCGGCGAGACGATGATCGTGACCATCGCGGCTGGTTCCACCCCGATCCTCACGTTTGATCCCACAGCCACGATTCAGACGATGACGGCTTACATGGTGCAGGCTGCATTGGGTGACAACACCTACACCAGTGTTTCCTATAAATCGATTTATGCCGTGGGGATGTCGTTATTCCTGTTGACACTCATCATGAATATGCTGGCCCGCTTCATTTCTCGCCGGTTTAAGGAGGATTACTGATGCGAGCGGAAGAGACGGTTCACACCCAAGTGGATGGAAACAGCGAAAGAGAAGTACAAACGGAACCAAACCAGATGGATCGTCGCTTGCAATCGGACGGCCGCGTGACGTTCCGTCGCAGTCTCAACCACGTACTTCATGGATTATTCCTCCTGGCAACCTCTGTCGGAGTGATTGTGTTGATTGTGCTTCTGGTGGATGTGTGGCGGCAGGGTTGGCACTGGATCAGTTGGGATTTTTTCAATAACTTCGCTTCCCGTATCGCGGAGAACGCTGGAATAAAGGCCGCCTTCTGGGGATCGCTCTGGATGATCGGAGTGACCGCTCCCCTCACGTTCATCATTGGAGTGGCAACAGCGATCTATCTGGAAGAGTATGCAAAGAAAAATTGGTTAAACCGCTTCATTCAATTGAATATCAGCAACTTGGCCGGTGTTCCCTCCATCGTGTTCGGGATATTGGGATTAACCTTGTTTGTCCGTGAATGGGGATTGGGCCGCAGCGTATTGGCTGGCTCTCTCACCATGACGCTGTTGGTGCTTCCGATCGTGATCGTGGCATCCCGGGAGGCGATCGCCAGTGTTCCGGCTTCCTTGCGACAGGCGTCATTCGCGATGGGAGCAACCCGATGGCAGACGATCCAGAATGTCGTTCTTCCTTACTCCCTGCCTGGTATCCTGACGGGAACCATTTTGGCCTTGTCCCGTGCGATCGGGGAGACGGCACCGTTGATTATGATCGGGGCGGTTACGTTTGTAGCGTTCACTCCAGGAAATGTACTGGATACCTTTACGGTGCTTCCGATTCAGATCTACAGCTGGATCAGCCAACCGCAAGCGGTGTTTGCCGAGCTGGCAGCGGCAGGTATCATCGTACTTCTGGCTGTGTTGTTAACTATGAACGCAGTGGCCATCTACTTGCGTAACAAGTTCCAACGGAAAGACGGATAAGGGGGAGAAAAAAACATGACGGAACAAGCGGTACGATCCAAACATGCGATTGTTGTGAAAGACCTGGATCTTTACTACGGGGAAAAACAGGCACTGAACAAAATCTCCATAGAAGTGGAAGAAAACTCCGTAACCGCTCTGATCGGACCTTCCGGTTGCGGTAAATCCACATTCTTACGGACACTCAATCGGATGAACGACATGATTCCGGGGGTTCGGATCGAAGGGGAAATATCTCTTTATGGCGAAGACATCTACAGCAAAAGTATCGATGTCGAAATGCTGCGCAAGGAGGTGGGCATGGTCTTTCAGGCCCCCAATCCTTTCCCAAAAAGCATTTACGATAACATCGCCTACGGTCCCCGCATCCACGGGATCAGGAATCGAAAAAAACTGGATGAGATCGTGGAACGCAGTCTGAAGCAGGCGGCGTTGTGGGATGAGGTGAAAGATCGCTTGAAAGACCGGGCCACCGGTTTGTCCGGGGGACAGCAACAGCGTCTCTGTATCGCCCGTGCGTTGGCAGTGGAGCCGGAAATCGTGTTGATGGATGAGCCCACTTCCGCGCTGGATCCCATCTCGACCGCTAAGATCGAAGAATTGGTAAGAGAGTTGAAAGAGAAATACACCATCGTCATTGTGACTCACAATATGCAGCAGGCAGCCCGCATTTCCGACAAGACGGCCTTTTTCCTAAACGGGGATCTGGTGGAATACGACAACACCGACAAACTCTTTTCCAACCCGCAGGATAAGCGGACGGAAGACTATATTACCGGTCGGTTCGGATAAGGAAAGGAGTCATTCCATTGTCTCGACAATTTGATCAATCACTAAAAGACGTAAAGACGACTCTCCTTGAAATGGGGGGCAAACTGGAAGTTGCCATCGACAAAGCGGTTAAATCCCTGGCCAAATTGGATGCGGACATGGCCAAGAGTGTGGTGGACAGCGACAAAGAAGTGGACGAGTTGGAAACCCGTATCGACGAACAGGTGTCCACTCTGATCGCCACCCAGCAACCCGTCGCCAAGGATCTGCGCAAGCTGATCGCGGCTCTCAAGATCGCATCGGACATGGAGCGGATGGCGGATTTGGCAGGTAACATCGCCGAGACCACGCTTCAACTGGTGGAGAACGATCAGAAGTTGTTCAAAGAGCTGGTGGATATTCCACAGATGGCCACGATTACACAAAAGATGGTCCATGACGGGATCAACAGCTACATCGACGGCAATGTTGCGTTGGCCAAATCGATGGCAGAAACCGACGACCAGGTGGACCAGTTGTATGAAACCATTGTGAAAGAAATGATGGAAACCATGATCCATCAGCAGAAGCTGACCGAGGTTTCCTTGCGCCTTTGCTTCGTGGCGCGTTACTTGGAGCGGATTGCGGATCATGCCACCAATATCGCCGAAAGCATCGTATATATTGAAACCGGTCGCCGGGAAGATCTGAACTAAAGCCTTCAAAACAAAAACCGACCTCACACATGTGAGGTCGGTTTTTGTTTTGAAGGATCTGTCGGGAACCAAAACGGCTGTTTTGCCTATGTTGAATGAAGGGGAATCGTACTGGAATGAACCTCTCCCACTTGTGCTAACGCTAAGAAGTGGAAGTTTCTTACCATCAGAACCAAGAAGCTCTCACATATCGAAGGGTTTGCCTTCCATACTCGATCGAAGTGATCGGAAAGTCATCTTTATTCCCAAGTAAGCAACAGGTACGTGTCGTACCAGGGCCGGAACAGGCCATCTACTACTTCACGCCAAGGCGCTACGTAGATACGTTCTTGCTTTGGAGCAAACAGGTCATGTTTGCACTCATACGGGAATGATTTTACACCATGACCGCTTTCCTCATGGCAACCCCTATCATTCGGTTGACTAGGAACGTATGTTCGGTATACCTGATTTCGCCTTCCTTTTCCAGGGCAAAAGAAAGGCTTACTCTACCATCCTCACAAGGGGGATTCGAGCAAAGCAGCATTCATCTCACCGCCTAATACTACAGTTGTACTTATAAGAGCAGGCGCAGATGTGAGAAGGGAGGGTGGGGGGATGGCTGCGATCCTTTTCGCTTTTTGCAAGAGATCGAAGACAGCCCACCAGCCCGACTATATACAATCTTCGTACAAATGCAACTGTAGTACTGAGAGGTGGGAGACTTCTGGCATATGAGGTTAAACTAGGCATAAGCACTAGAGGCTTAATAATCAAAAAATCATTTGAATATAATCGCCGGTTGTGATACTTTATAATCAAATAATCATTTGAATGTGAGTGATTCCAGTGGCTCAACCATCCAACTCTGACGTCTGTGAAGTGATTTGCCATGATGAGGATAAGGTGCGGCGCCTCCGTCCAAAGGTGGGAGAAGTGGACGGCCTGGCTCCTTTGTTTAAGGGACTGGGAGACGAAACCCGTCTCAGGATCGCCCATGCACTCACAGTGGAGAAGGAGCTCTGTGTCTGTGATGTGGCCGCGATCTTGGGAACGACGGTGGCGACCGCTTCTCATCATTTGCGTTTATTAAAAAGCTTGGGACTGACCAAGAGCCGCAAAGAAGGAAAGCTTGTTTATTATTCTCTCGATGATGACCACGTGCGCCAGATCGTTCGGATGGGGATGGAGCATCTGGCGGAAGGAAAGGGAAACGCTTGAGCGACAGAGAGGAGAGTAGGTTGACGATGCCGCAACAGGAGCGAAGAGAAAAAACGGGGGAGACCTATGTCTATCGTTTGACGGGCTTAACTTGTGCTGATTGCGCCGCAAAACTGGAGCGGATGATCGGTGATGTTCCCGGAGTGGAAGATGTCCGGCTTAACTTCGGAGCTTCCAAGGTCACGGTGGTGGGCAAAGAGTTGTCCGTACAACAACTGAATCGCTTGGGAGCGTTTGACGGCATTCGCGTGATGGAAGAAGAGGACGGGCTGGTTCCCGACTGGGCCCAGAGCCGGCAAACCTTCTTAACGGGGTTGTCCTTAACCTTTTTGGTCGCCGCTTTTTTGATGGAATGGTTGTCCCCTTCTCCGCTCTCCGTGGTTCTGTTTGCGGCGGCCACGGTGCTGGGCGGATGGGAAACGGCCAAAAAAGGGATCCCCAATCTGCTGCGGCTCCGCTTTGACATGAACGCCCTGATGACAGTGGCGGTGGGCGGCGCATTGGGGATCGGTTATTGGGAAGAAGCGGCGGTGGTCGCCTTTCTATTTGGTGTAAGTGAAACCTTGCAAGTTTACACTACGGATAAGGCACGTAGTTCCCTTAGAAACTTACTTAGCTTGGCGCCTCCCACCGCTGTCCTGCTCCGTGACGGACGAGAAATCACCGTACCGGTGGAGGAGGTGGAAGTGGGAGAGACGATGGTGGTGAAGCCCGGAGAAAAACTGGCGATGGATGGCTTGATTCTTCGGGGCCGTTCCTCCATTAACCAGGCTGCCATTACCGGCGAATCGATTCCCGTGGTAAAGGAACCGGGAGACGAGGTATTTGCCGGCACCTTCAATGAACAGGGTACCCTTGACGTCAAAGTGACGAAACGAAGCGGAGATACTACTCTGGCGAAAATTATCGCGATGGTGGAAGATGCCCAAGAAAAGCGGACGTCCACCCAATCCTTCGTCGACCGCTTCGCCGCTTGGTATACGCCCGCCATTCTGGTATTGGCTGCGGGAATCCTCCTATTGAAACCGCTGTTGTGGGGAACGACCTGGACGTCGTCCTTGTATGATGCGCTCGCCCTTTTGATTGTGGCCTGTCCCTGTGCTTTGGTGGTGTCTACACCCATGGCGATCGTTTCCGCGATCGGCAACGCGGCTAATAACGGTGTGCTGATCAAAGGCGGCATTCATCTGGAAAACGCAGGCTCCATCCAGGCCATCGCTTTTGACAAAACCGGTACCTTGACCAAAGGGGAACCGGTGGTGACGGATGTGATTCCCCTGGCGGGTCAGTCGGAAAGAGAGCTGCTCACCGTGGCGGCGGGACTGGAGCGGCGCTCGGAACATCCTATCGCCCGGGCGATTTTGCGCTATGCGGAAGACCATTCCATCGACGGGGCGGATGTGACGGATTTTACCGCACGATCGGGACTGGGGGCGGAGGCCCGCCTAAAGGGCACCCGAGTATGGATTGGAAATCCCCGTCTGTTTCAGGAAGAAGGTCTTTCGCTGGGGCCGGTGAAAGAGACGCTGCTTTATCTGCAGCAACAGGGAAAAACAGCCGTGTTGCTGGGAAATGAACGAGGGGTGACCGGCTTAATCGCCGTTGCGGACGAAGTGCGGGAGAAAAGCCGCCGGGCTGTGGCCGCTCTGAAGGAAAACGGGATCCAACACACCATTTTGCTGACCGGTGACAATGAGGCGACAGCCCGCACGGTTGCCGGCGATGTCGGGGTGGATCAATTCCGGTCTGAACTGTTGCCGGCGGACAAGGTAAAGGCTGTAGAAGAGCTGCGCCGAAGCCACGGGAAAGTGGCGATGGTGGGTGACGGGATCAATGATGCCCCCGCTTTGGCTACGGCTACCACCGGAGTGGCGATGGGGGGCGCCGGAACGGATACGGCTCTGGAGACGGCCGACATCGTGCTGATGGCGGATGATTTATCCAAACTTCCCTTCACGGTCCGCCTCAGCCGGTCTGCCCTGCGGGTGATCAAACAAAACATCACATTCGCCTTGTTGACCAAGTTTATCGCTGTCTACTTGGTGTTCCCCGGTTGGCTCACCCTGTGGCTGGCGATCTTTGCCGATATGGGCGCAACCATACTGGTTGCGCTGAACAGCCTGCGCCTGTTGCGGATTCGTCCGTAAATTTTGGATTGACAAATGGCCTGTTCCCGGTGCATAATCATACACAATTACTGATAAGAGCGGAACCAAACGTTTGGACGGAGATTAGTAGGTTGGACTTATCGTACAGAGAGCAGAACCCGTCGGTTGAGAGGTTTTGCCGGGATGTCCATCCGAACCCACCTCCCGATGCGGCCGTTGATGAAACGGAACGGCTCCCACCGTTATCCGGGATAAGCAGCCAACAGGCTGATCAGAGCGGGCACATCTGTGCCAACCAAAGGTGGTACCGCGGAAGAACCCTCTTTCGTCCTTGGACGGGAGAGGGTTTTATGTATAAACGGAGGGACAGCGGAATGAACAGGCAGACAGTGGTGGTAAAAATCGGGACGTCATCGTTGACCGATAACCGGGGACGGCTGGAGGAAGGGAAACTGGAGAGTCATGTGGAAGGCGTGCTCCGTTTGAAGGAGGCGGGGTTCCAGGTGGTGATGGTTTCCTCTGGGGCGATCGCTGCCGGGTTCCACGAGCTGGGTCTTTCTTCCCGGCCTCGCACGTTAGCGGGAAAGCAGGCGGCTGCGGCGGTGGGACAGGGGGCTCTCGTACAGCGGTATCGGGAGCGATTTGCGGCGAGAGAGACGAGGTGTGCCCAGGTGCTGCTGACCCGGAGCGATTTCAGCAGCCGGGGACGGTACCTAAATGCTCTGGCCACGCTGAATTACCTCTTGGAGAAAGGGGTGGTTCCAGTGGTCAATGAAAATGATTCAGTGGCGGTGGATGAGATCCGGTGGGGGGACAACGATACACTGGCCGCACTGGTGGCAGGCCTGTTACAGGCCCAGTGGCTGCTTCTCGTTACCAACACCGATGGGCTTTATACCGACAACCCCCACAAAAATCGGCAAGCGCGCCCGATCCGTCGGCTGCTCCGAGTGGATGAAGCCTTGCTTCGGCAGGTGGACGGTAGCAAAAGCACCTTCGGCAGCGGCGGCATGCGGTCCAAATTGACTGCTGCCCGGTTGGCGGCGGAGACCGGGGTGCGTGTCTACATCGGCACGGCTGGGGAGGACAATCGTTGGATGTTACAGGCGGTTCACAACAAAGGCAGCGGCACCTATATTGAGGCCGCTTCCCGTCATATCAGCCGCAAGGAACAGTGGATTGCGGTCCACTCGGCTCCCGTGGGCAAACTGCATGTGGACAGCGGCGCTGCCCGCGCCCTGCTGAAAGAGGGAGGAAGTCTTCTCCCCTGCGGCGTGACGAAAGTGGAGGGAGAGTTTTGCGAAGGAGAGATCGTGGAAGTGGTCGACTCTCAGGGCACTCTGATCGGAAGGGGATTCACCCGTTACCCGGCGGCTCTTATCGACCAGGTGAAAGGGTGGCAGTCAGCGGCGGTACGACACCTGACCCCTGACGCTCCCGAGGAAGTGATCCATCGGGACGACTGGGTGATTGCGGCCGGAACGGAAATCGGCTAGGGACCCCTCCTACCCATCTTGATCGTGTTTTCGTGAAGGAAAGACTTGGTATTCTTGTGGCGTGACTTGTCATGCGTAGCAAGACCTGCCAATAAAACGAGCGGTATACGACTCGGGGTCAGCATGGGGATGGATCAGGTGTAAAATAACGAATCAGTTTGAGAAAGGAGAGCGGGGAAATGGAACGATCCGATGTACGGACCAAGGCGATGGCGGCGCGTTCTGCCATTCGGACACTGGCTGGGGTGGAAGAAGAGGAGAAAAATGCCGCACTGGAGGCGGTTGCAGATGCCCTGATGGATGGTAGGGAAGAAATTCTGCGAGAAAATGGGAAGGATCTGGCGGCCGGGGAGGCGGCCGGAATTTCCCGCGCTTTGATGGATCGGCTGACATTGTCGGAGGAGAGGCTGGCAGAGATGGCGGAAGGCCTGCGACAGCTTTGCCGACTCCCCGATCCGGTCGGTGAGGTGTTGGAGCTTAGGGAGTTGGATAATGGCCTTCGCATTGAAAAAGTGCGCGTTCCTCTAGGTGTAATCGGGATGATCTATGAAGCCCGCCCCAATGTTACTGTGGACGCTGCCGGTTTGGCTCTGAAGACGGGCAATGCGATCGTTCTTCGGGGCAGTTCCTCCGCCTTCCATTCTAACCGGGCGCTGACCGGGGTAATCCGGGGCGCTCTGGCAGAGACCTCGCTGCCTCCGGAAGCAGTGCAGCTGGTAGAGGATCTGGACCGGGAGGCGGTCCGGGAACTGATGACGGCTAACGGACTGATTGATGTCATCATCCCACGCGGCGGAGCCGGCCTGATTCAGCGGGTGGTACAATCGTCCACCGTTCCGGTGTTGGAGACCGGGGTGGGGAACTGTCATTTGTATGTGGACCGCGCGGCGGATCCCGATATGGCACGGGAGATCGTCATCAACGCCAAGACGGACCGCCCCGCTGTCTGTAACGCAGCGGAGACCCTCCTCGTTCATCGGGAATGGGCGGAGAGCCACTTGTCCGGTCTGTGTGAAGACCTTAAACGATACGGAGTGGAGATCAGGGGCTGTGCCACCACCCGCCAGCGGCTACCCGAGATCCGGCTGGCGACGATGGAGGACTGGGATACGGAATTTCTCGATCTCGTGCTGGCGGTAAAAGTGGTGGATTCTTTGGAGGAAGCATTAACCCATATCGACAAGCACGGAACCCACCACTCAGAGGCGATTATTACGGAGGATGCCGCGGCGGCTCGATCTTTCTTCACAGGAGTGGACGCCGCAGCCGTCTACCACAACGCTTCCACCCGTTTTACCGACGGTGGCCAGTTCGGCTTTGGCGCCGAGATCGGAATCAGCACCCAAAAGCTTCACGCTCGCGGTCCGATGGGTTTAAAGGAGATGACCTCCTATCAGTACCGGATTCATGGAAACGGCCAGGTGCGTGTCTAGTACTACAGTTGCATTTGTACGAAGAGTGTATATGAGCGTGGGTTAGTCGGGCTGGTGGGCTGTCTTCAATCTCTTGCAAAAAGCGCATAGCGAGACCGGGAACGAAGTGACCCAGGCGAGACTTGTGCTCCGTGAGTGCAAAGGATCGCAGCTATCCCACCACCCTCCCTTCTCACATCTGCGCCTGCTCTTATTAGTGCTAGGGCGTGTCTGAACAATCCGTAGCGCGAGATCCCGGGTCGGGTTGGCTGTCTTCGTTTCGTTGTAAAAAGCACATAGCGAGATCGGGAGCGAAGCGACCTAGGCGAGACTTGTGCTCTGTGAGTGCAATGGCGGACCAAAAGCCAACCCGACCCTCCCTTCGACTCACGGAAGATTGAATGACCAGACAGGCCCTAAAACAAAGAGCCGACGACTCACGTTCCTAAAACAAGCGGATCTGCAACCCGCAAGGGTATGGCAGGCCGCTTTTTTTGTGCTATTTTTACCGATGGATCTGCTTCTTTCGCTTGTACTACCCCATCTGGACGCTCATATAATGGGTAACAGTCGGTCCAATCGATGAATGACGGCTTTCGGGAGGAGGGGATTGGATGCATGATTGGTGGATCTGGATCAGTATCGCCATGTTGATCGTTCTCTGTCTGCCCGTATTAGCCATGGCAACGGCAGTCAGTCAACTCTCGTCCCGTGACGGCACGATTTGTTCCATGGCGTTGGGGACGGTTGTGGGAACCCACGTGGGAGTGGTCTCTTCTGTTTTGGCTCACCTGCCTTTTTTGGAAGCGGCGGGGTGGGGTATCGCCGCCGGAATGGCAGCCGGGGTTTGGATGGGATGGAGTAGCGGGGTTCGCGGTGTGATGGAAGGTGTGATCGCTGGTTGGATGGGAGGGGGGATGGGGGCGATGATGGGGGTGATGGTTGCACCGGAACATCGGGTACTCTTATTCCAAGTGGGAACCGTGTTCGTGTTTGGGATTTTATTTTTTCTATTCCTGTTGTTAGAGATGAGGCAAAGCACGATCAGCGGAAAAGGGAACCGGATCTTCACATGGACCCTGCTCGCTTATGCCGGAATGGTGCTTGTTTTTGGCGTGTTGCTCTCCGGTGTGCCGGATGCCTTAGTGGCCCCTGCTTCGACGTAACTATTTTTTAATTGTACATTTTTACGAAAAACTATATTTTACCAAAGGGTTATGGTCGCTGTGTGTCGAAAAAAGGAGTAAAACCCCGGTACTATCCGCAGAGTCCGGGAGAGGACTGATATTTCTTCACTTTAGTGCGGACTGGTTCGCTGAGGTAAGCCGGTTTTCCTTTTGATGGGCGAAATCACCGTGGTCCCCCTGTTCAAGAACAGCCTGCATCCATGGCATGTTACTCTAAAAAATAAGGCAATTTCTTGGATGGGTGAACATATTTCATTTTTATAGGAGGAGATGATAGCCCCAGGATTGAATATAAATAAAGTTGATATTCCTCTAAATACAAAGAACCATATGGTTACAACATTTATCTGATGTAATACAACCCGTAGGGCATAAGCCGCTACATCGGAACGATTCTCAAGGGGAGAGATGAGGTGCACCAAGTTGACGGGTTCCGCAGAACTACTTGAAATTCGTAATCTTAAAACGCATTTTTTTACCGATAACGGCCAGGTTCCCGCTGTCGACGGGATCGACATCTCGATTGAAAAAGGAGAAACTCTGGCTTTAGTGGGAGAATCCGGTTGTGGGAAGAGCATGACATCGCTTTCCATCATGGGGCTGATTCCAGGATCGGGACGGATCGTCGAAGGGGAGATCCTTCTTGAAAAGGAGGATTTAACAAAAAAGAACGATCAGCAGCTGTCGAAGATCCGGGGCAACAACATTTCCATGATATTCCAGGAGCCGATGACTTCCCTCAATCCGGTTCTGACCATCGGAGATCAGATCATGGAGGGGTTGATCCTTCACCAAAAGCTGAATAAGAAAGAGGCACGGGCGCGGGCGATCCAGATGTTGAAGCTGGTCGGTTTTCCCCGGGCGGAAGAGATTGTGGATGAATATCCGCACCAGTTGTCCGGAGGGATGCGCCAACGGGCGATGATCGCCATTGCGATTGCGTGTAACCCGAAGCTTCTGATTGCCGATGAACCCACGACGGCGCTGGACGTTACGATTCAGGCGCAGATCCTGGATCTGATGCGGGATGTAAAAGAGAAACTGCAAACGTCCATCCTGTTGATCACCCATGATTTGGGTGTGGTGGCGGAGATGGCGGAGCGTGTGGTTGTCATGTATGCGGGCAAAGTGGTGGAAGAAGCAGAAGTGACCGACTTGTTCGATAAACCGGCCCACCCTTATACGGAAGGGCTGATCCAATCGGTCCCCAGTTTGGATGAGGAGAAAGAGCGTCTCTACTCCATCAAGGGGAATGTTCCCGCACCCAACGAACTGCCGCAAGGATGCAAGTTTGCCCCCCGTTGTCCCAAGGCATGGGAGCGCTGTCATCAAGAGGAGCCGGCCCTTTATGGAGTGGGTTCCAACCGACGGGTACGCTGTTTCCTGTACGAAGAAGGGGAAGGGGGAGCAAACGATGAGTGAAGCGTTGTTACATGTGGAGCAGCTGTCGAAATATTTCCCCATTCGCGGTGGACTGTTAAAGCGGAAGACCGGGGATGTCAAAGCGGTGGATCAAGTCAGTTTCACCGTCAACAAAGGCGAAACCTTCGCCATCGTGGGTGAATCAGGCTGCGGAAAATCCACTACCGGCCGTACCCTGCTCCGTCTCATGGAACCGACCGGCGGAAAAGTTCTCTTTGAAGGAAAAGATGTGGCCAGCCTCTCCCGCAAGGAGCTGCGTGTGGCCCGCCGGGATATGCAGATGGTATTCCAGGATCCCTTTGCCTCCCTCAATCCCACGATGACCGTCGGGCAGTTGTTGGAAGAACCGATGGCGATCAATCGGATGTACGATTCCATCGAACGGAAAAAGAAAGTGGCAGAACTGATGGATACGGTTGGATTGAATGCCGGCTTTGTCCAGCGCTATCCCCATGAGTTTTCCGGGGGACAGCGGCAGCGGATCGGGATTGCCCGTGCTTTGTCGCTGAAGCCGAAACTGATCATCGCCGATGAACCGGTTTCCGCCCTGGATGTGTCGATCCAGTCCCAGGTCCTAAACCTGATGGAAGACCTACAAGAGGAATTTTCCTTGACTTATATCTTTATCTCTCATGATTTAAGTGTGGTGAAACATATCGCCGATCGGATCGGTGTGATGTATCTGGGGCGCATGGCGGAAATCGCTCCGAAGAAAGCGCTTTACGATAAACCAGCCCATCCATACACCCAGGCGCTCCTCTCCTCCGTCCCGATCCCCAATCCTCGGATTAAACGGGAACGGATCGTGCTTACGGGGGATGTGCCCAGCCCCGCCAACCCGCCTGCAGGTTGCGCCTTCCACCCGCGCTGTCCCAAAGCGTTCGACCGCTGCAAGGTGGAGCGACCGGAGCTGATTCATCTGGAGGGTGGACATTATGTTGCCTGTCACCTCTTTGATGAAGAAGGATCGCAACAGGCGGCAGGTTGACCGATGAGATTCCGTAAAGGGGGTGTCGTCCATACAGAAAAAACTAAGATGGTAAGGAATCATCAATCACTCGTGATTCAACAAGGGGGTTAAACGAAGAATGAAAAAGAAGTCTCTTCTGATTACGATGTCGTTGGTCCTGGTACTGTCGGTGTTCCTGGCCGCATGCGGCGGACAACAAGCGGATGACGGTAAAGGTGACGACGGGGAGCCCGTCAAAGGCGGTACGGTGACGCTGTCTATGTTTAGTGCCCCAAAGGGTCTGTTCAACCCGGTTTTGTATGAAGATCAATATGATGTGTATGTAATCAATAAAGCCTTTGACGGTTTGTGGACATACAATGAAGATTTGGAAATTGAAGTTCCCCTTTTGGCGAAAGAGTGGAAACTCTCCGAGGATGGTCAAGAACTGACCATTACGTTGCGGGACGACATCAAGTGGCATGATGGCGAAGATATCACCACTGATGACCTGATCTTTACATGGGAAGCCATCGCTAAAAAAGATTACTCTGGATCCCGGTTTTACATGGTTGAACCGATCGAGGGTGCCGACGAAATGAAAGAGGGTAAAGCGGACAGCTTATCCGGTGTGGAAAAAGTGGATGACCAGACGGTGAAGGTGAAATTCAAAGAGCGTGCAGCCAACGTCTTAAGCAACTTGTGGTCTATTCCGATTCCGGAACATATCTTCGGTGATATGAACAACGAGAAAATGCTGAACGCCGATGCTACCAAAAAGGAACCGATCGGTTCGGGGCCGTTCAAGATCACTGAAATCAAGCCTAACGAATACGTGGTTATGGAACGGAATGAAGACTACTACCGCGGTGAAGTCTACTTGGACAAAGTGATCTGGAAAGTGATCGAGCAGGAAGTGGCCATTGGTGCTCTGCAAAACGGAGAGATCGATGCCCTGGCACAAATCGCTCCGACCGAGTTTGATGCTCTTAAAAAAGATAAAAACTTGGTGGTAGAGGAAGATCAGGATTTTGCATACCAATACATGGGCTTTAACTTGAAAAAGAAGAAACTTCAAGATAAAACCCTGCGCCAGGCCATCACCTACGGCATCAACCGTCAAGCGATCGTAGATGGTTTGCTGAAAGGGCATGGAGATGTATTAAATCAGCATATCCCGCAAAAAAGCTGGGCTTACAATGAAGATTTAGAAGATGCCTATCCGCACAATCCGGACAAAGCGAAGAAATTGCTGAAAGATGCCGGTTATAAAGATACCAATGGGGACGGATTCTTGGAAGATCCGGACGGGAAGAAGCTGGAATTGACGCTGTCTTATCCGACTGGAAACCCCGTTCGTGAAAAGTCAGCTCCGATTATTGCCGAAGACCTCAAAAAAATCGGCCTCAATGTCAAACTGGATCGTCCGGCTGAAACCGGTGTCTACTTTGATAACATCGAAAAAGGTAAATACGAGATGTTCCTGGCCGGCTGGAGCCTCACCCCTGATCCGGATCCGTCGGGCATCTGGATGAGTACCGATAAGTGGAACTTTGCCAACTGGAAAAATAAAAAGAGCGATGAGCTCATCAAGAAAGGGGTCTTCTCGAAAGACGCCTTGGATCAAGACAAACGGGCTGAAATTTACAAAGAGTGGACCGAAGTGGTAAGTGAGGACGCCCCTTATGTGTTCCTCTACTCCCAAAACTGGATTGAAGCATGGAACAGCCGTGTGAAGGGTGTCAAGTTCCGTTACGATGGTGGAATCGAGCATCACGATGCACACGAATGGTGGATTCCGGAAAATTTGCAGTAAACCACTCTCGCAAGATTGAAGTCGGGCGTGCTAGCAGTGGATTCACGGCTGCACGCCCTTTTTGTATGTTAGAAAGGGGGTTCTTCAATGTATCTGTATATCTTGCGACGCATTCTGGTTTCCATCCCCATGCTGGTTGTAATCTCGATGTTGCTGTTCGCTTTGATCCAAATCGCTCCAGGTGATGCTTTCACTGGACAACTAGATCCTAAACAAGACGCCGAATACTATGAGCAGATACGGGCGCAGTTTGGACTGGACAAGCATCCGGTGCAACAATATTTCGCATGGGCAGGGAACTTCGTCCAAGGAGAGATGGGCCTTTCTTTTCGGCATCGGTTGCCGGTGAGCGAGATGATTTCCGATCGGATTGGAAATACGATCTTCTTGGCTGTCACCGCTTTGCTTATCACCTATACGGTAGCGATTCCTCTAGGTGTTTATTCGGCTCAACATCCATATAGCAAAACGGATTACACCTTGACTGGGTTGGCTTTTATCGGGATCTCTATGCCCAGCTTCTTTGCAGGGTTGCTATTGATTTATTTCTTTTCCTTTAATTTGGGGTGGTTCCCCTACAGTGGTACGGTGACGGCAGGTGCCGGTTATGAAGGCTTGGAAGCCTTTTTCGACCGGCTATATCACACGATTTTGCCAGCATTAACCCTTTCGATTATCAGTATTGCGTCCTATACCCGCTATACCCGGTCCAGCGTACTGCAAGCCAAAGCGCAAGACTTTGTCCGAACAGCCTATGCCAAAGGGATACCAGCAAATATTGTATTGCGTAAGCATGTGTTGCGGAACGCTCTGTTGCCTCTGGTAACCTTGTTCGGATTGGATGTGGGTTTGATCATGAGCGGGGCTGTCATTACGGAAACTATTTTTAGCTATCCTGGTTTGGGTCAACTGTTGATCGATTCGATCATTAACCGGGATTATCCGATCATGATGGGTGTTACCATGCTTCTGGCTACCTTTGTTCTGCTAGGGAATCTGCTCGCTGATATCCTCTATGCGATTGTAGATCCACGAATCCGTTACGATTGAGAGGTGATCAACGTGTCACAGCCTGTTATTCAACCGGAGATGAAAGAACCAACGATGGATCAGAAGCCTAAAGAAAGCAAAAAAGACAACAAAAAGGGAAATCCCCCTTACAGTTGGCTATCCGGCGCTTTTTGCGCAACAAAATGGCCGTTGCCGGGGTGATCATCCTCTTTTTCATCATTCTGATGTCTGTGTTTGCACCGTTGATCGTCACTCATGATCCCTATTCAACGGATTTGTATAATACCAATGCGGAGCCCAGCTCTGAGCATTGGTTGGGAACGGATCAAAGTGGTCGAGACTTGTTTACTCGTCTGATGTATGGGGGAAGAATCTCCCTAATGATCGGGTTTGCAACGATGGTTGGAACGGTTTGCATTGGAGCGCTGTTAGGTGCACTTGCGGGTTACTATGGACGATGGATCGATACGGTGGTTATGCGCATTACCGATGTGGTATTGGCCTTGCCTTTTCTGTTGCTGGTCTTGTTTGTGGTTGCGATGATACCTCAATCCGGTGCTGGAACGTTAATTTTGATTTTATGTTTAGCGGTATGGCCCACAACCGCCCGGTTGGTCCGTGCGGAGTTCCTATCACTACGGGAGCAGGAATATGTATTAAGTGCTAGGGCGATTGGTGCACGGGATTCCCGTATTATCTTTAAGCATATGCTCCCCAACACCATTGCACCTATTACTGTAAACGCAACTCTATTGATGGGGACAATGATCACAGTGGAAGCAGCTTTGAGCTTCTTAGGATTTGGCGTCCCTGAACCCACTCCGACTTGGGGAAACATGCTGAACGCAGCCCGTAATTTCCGCATCCTTGCTAATGAACCATGGGTATGGATGCCACCGGGATTCTTGATTGTGTTGACTGTGCTATCCATCAACTTTATCGGGGATGGCTTACGTGATGCGTTTGATACGAAGTCGTCGCGTCGCTAACTTTCAATTCAGCCTAGAGTGAGATTAGAAACAAGGCTGCCTGGGCAGTCTTGTTTGTTTATTTAATAGCAAGGTGATCGAACTTATTTTCAAAAAGTTGAAAACACCCTTTTTCAGTAACAAGAGCAATTCCTTTGTTTAACGATTGACAGCTTTATAATAATGGAGTGGATATTCACCATTAAGACAAGGTAAAGAGGCAATCCAGGATTGATATGTTAGTTAACTTACCGAGGATACTAGAACCGCCAGAGAACCTTCGGCATTAGATAATAATAGGTTTATTTATAGATATAGGATTAGCTCTGACTACCTGCTTGCCTTTTTCCGTGGGTGCTTTTGGCGATCAAAGTGTAATTTATATTTATTTATCCGATTTTTAAGTATATAATTGTTGAAAAAGGGGGATTGCTTATATGTATGTATGTTTATTTTCAGTTAATAAAATGTTAATAAATAACCTTTCAGAACAATTGAAATCAAAAGAAATAAGCTTACTGCTCTTTCCAGACATTCGTCGAATTAATGAGTTATCAGATGACCCTTATTGTTTGGCGATGGTAGTGGATTTGAACAATGCCGATGATAGTAAATATAATCAATTTATGGGTATAAAAAACAAAATACCCATTTTATTTGTACCGTGCTATAAACAACGTCCCTTAAAAAGTCCATCATTGATGGAATCTCTAGTGGATGTTATTGTTTCAAACCAAGTAACTCATAGTAATGATTCGAATCACCTCATTCATTTGTCTTCAAATGTATTCTTAGATGTATATGGACATTGCATTCGTAGAAATACCTTTAATACTTTACTGTCTACCAATGAGTTTAAGTTGCTCTATCTGATGGCGAGAAATCCTGGTCAGGCTTTTTCCTCCCATAAGCTTATAGATCATCTTAATCTACCGAGCCTTTCCTCTCTTTATGTTTACATACGTAGGATCCGAATGAAAATCGAAGATAATCCTAAAAAACCGAAAATTCTTTTATGTCGTAGGGGAGAGGGGTATTTTATTAACACTTAATCCCCTAAGCTAACAAAAAAGTAAGTATAACCTTAATATTATTGTAGAGACAGAATATAAATGGTTTGGTATAGTATGTATAGAAAAACTGATGATTTGTGGTAGATTGATTTGTAATTATCTACCTACTTATAAGTTGTTATACAGCAGTGAAGGGAGATGCTGCAGGTGAAACGAATATATTGGATCTTTCCTGACAGAAGCTCCACTTTTCAAAGTAACTGGGAACGGACTAATTTTTGGGATGTCTACAAAAAAGCTGCTGAAGAATCAGGCTTTTCAATGGAAGTTGTGAGTGCAGAAGCAATTGAAGTCATTTATCTAGCTGATCACTCAACTATAACGAAAGTATATGGGCAAGAGGTTTTTGTGCATGACACTATCTTTGTAACCGAAATTCACAACTTCCCCCACCAACAATGTGACTTTATGCAAATGGTTAATACATTTTGGACTTTGAGAAAGCTGGGATTTTACCTTCCAATCGATCCGGAACTCTCCTTGATTATGGGTGATAAATTAAATACATTTTTATTTTTTCGCGACCTAGAGCTCCCCGTTCTTCCAAGTATTCGAATCGTTTGCGGGCGCGATTTAGAACGCCATAATCTGCCCAGTTTATTAGAATCCTTTGAGTTTCCATTAATTATAAAACCGTTAGGTTGGGGTGGAGGCTTGGGGGTGAACCTAGCTACCAACTATTCTGAGTTGAAAGGGATTTTAAGTCTAGCTAGTGGGGCTGAAACAGCAATGATGATTCAGCCGGCGTTGGATTCATCTAAATTGGTGGACTATAGAGTTTACTTTATAGATGGCTCCCCTCATACGATTTTGTCTCGCCGTCCCCAAGGAGGAGACATCATCGCCAACTTGTCAAGGGGGGGAGAAACAGGTTTAATTACCATGCCGGATGGATTGAATGATTTAGCGGCTAAGGTGGCTAATGAGATCCAACTACCCTATTGTTGTGTTGATTTTTTATATGATGGCGAACGCTATTGGCTTTCTGAGGTGGAATTGGATGGCGGGATTCCTTATATTTATCGCGAGGAATCACTTCAATTGTTAAAGCGACGCTTTGAAGCTTATGGTCGTGCACATCGACAGTTTTTGTTAGAAACCGCCAAAGGGATGAAGTGAAATGATTTTAAATCATCTTACCAAATCTGAAGTTTTCCAATGTGCTATAAGTGAAATGAAGTACTTGGAAGAGAAGGGATTTGACCCAGATGCCATTACTTCTTTACAACAATCGAAATTAACGAAATTGATACAAAGAGCGTCCAATACACAGTACTATAAAGGCCTCAAAGAAGAAAGAGATTTTTATCGATTGGAAAAGACGCCTAAGGTAGTGGTCAAGGAAAATCCTGATCTTTTTCATTCAGGGATGAAAGAAAAAGCGATAAAGTATTATGAAACCTCTGGAACGACAGGAATTCCAACTCCAACTCCTCGATCCGCGCGGGACATTATCTGGAATACGATTTCAGTGGCGAGTTTATGGAAACGGGTGATCCAATCGGATGACCGAGTGGTCTCCATGCTGCCCTCTGATTTATCCCCTATCGGTGATCATATCGCCAATGTATGCGAATACTTAGACACTACATTTGTCCGGAGTTATCCGTTTGCATTAGGGATTTGTGACTGGGACAGAGTACAGCAATTATTTATTCGTTATCGGCCTACTTGTCTTTTCGCTTCTCCTGGGGTTTTAATTCAACTAATGCGCTTACTCAAGAGACGAAACACTTTCGAAAACTTACGAGAGAGTATTCACAAAATCATGTTACTTGGTGAAGTAAGTACACCCGGAATGAGGGCGATGTTGGAAAAACAATGGAGAGCAGAGGTATTTGATGCCAGTTACGGCAGTACTGAAACGGGTACTATCGCTGCTACTTGTGAACACGGGCGTTTACACGCTCTTTTGCATAGCTTTATTTTGGAATTGTATGAAAAGGATAAAGTAATCCAGTTTCAACCGGGAATGACAGGGGAATTGGTTGTAACTCCACTTAACAATTATGCAAAACCGGTCTTACGATATGCCATCGGCGACTTGGTGGAAGTGAGCCAGGAAGCTTGTACATGCGGGATGGGTTTGCCGGTACTGAAAATTCTTGGTCGACAGGAGGAAATGATCCAAGTCAATGGGGTAAACCTCCGGCTCGATTTGATAGAACAAGTAATTTATAATGCTCGAGGAATCACCGGCTATATGGTTGAAACAAATATGGACAATAGCTTTTTCCGATTATTACTAGAAAAAGATGTGGATTACGACGGAAAGGAAGGAGATATTGATTTGTTGGAAAAGAATTTTGAACAGATAGGGATAAAATGGGATGGGGTGATATTACTAAACCAACTTCCCTCTGTAACCAAAAGTGGTGCAGGGCAAAAAAATTGGAAAAAAACCAATATTAGATTGGTGGAAATGTAGTATGCAGGAGAATATTAATGAAGAGAGCTTGGTAGAGATCGCAAAACGATATCAGACATTAGATGGCGGTGCTTCCCAATCGGTAGCCGATCTTTGGTGTACCTATGCTGCTATACGTACACTGACTTGGCTGGATGACGGACCGAATGACCCGAAATCCTGTGCCCGTTTTCTACGAGGTTGTCAAAATAGGGATGGTGCTTTTGGGTGGAGCAAAGGAATGAGATCCGATGTATGGGCTACTTATTATTGCACGCAAGCTCTGACGGATTTAAGGCTATCCATACCTCACCGGGATGTGTTACATGGATGGTTGGATACATTATTAGTTGAGGGGGGATATGGAATGACCCCCGGTCAACCACCTGATTTGTGGGCGACATATTATGCAACTCGTATTTATCAGGAGATATTGAACAAAACACCTTCTGAACCCGAACAGACGTTAAATTGGATAAAAAATAAACAGTTAGCGGATGGAGGGATTGGTTGGGGGCCTGTCAGTGAGATGGGAGATGTTAGAGCTGCTTATTACGCTAGTCATGCTTGGCAGCAAATCAGAATGCCTGGTTTTAAAAAGGATCCATTTGATGTAAAGAGACTAATTCAGTGGTTGCAGGGGTGTCAACTGAAGGAAGGTGGGTTTCGTTTTCATCGCGATCAGGACGCTCCTTGTCTATGGGCGACTTTTCGTGCGGTGCGTGCATTGGATGTATGGGGGGCTAAGCCGGTAAGCGTGGAATCATGTATCCGATGGATCATGAGCCGTAAGTTAAAAGGAAGTGGCTTTAGCCGTTGGGATGGGTATAACACTGCCGATGTGTGGGCTTGTTTCTCGGCAGTAGGTGCTCTGAAAACCTTAGGAGTTGCTCTCCCTGAAAAAGACCGCGAAGAAGTGGTGTCCTTTCTCCGGAGCTGTCAAATTTCCCATACCGGATTTACTTACCGAGAACCGGATTGGGCAGGGGATGCTTTATCTTCTGCAGCGCTTGTCCTAGCTGTACCTCACCAAACGGATTTAGGGAAGTTACTTGTCCAGTGGTTACATCATGCTCACATGCCTTATGAAGGTGGCGTCATGTATATGCCTGCCCGTGGAGCGGAAGTTCGTTGTACGCTTTGGGCGCTTGCTGCAATCCGTCATGGAAAATATTTAAGCTTAAATAAAGGGCGATTGAAGCAATGGTTTACCCATTTACAAAATAGTGATGGTGGATTTGGTTATTGGGAAGGAAGGGGCTCTGATGTTACAGCGACCGTTTCTGCGATGGAGTCCCTTTGTTATCTAGGTGAAGGTTCTTTGGAGAGTGTCAGAATAGATCAGGTGGGATACTTTCTCGATACATGCTCTACTGCTGATGGAATTCACTTCTCTCCCCAAGGTGAGGTGAACCTGGCATCTACGTGTATGGGAATCCGAGGGTTTGCCATGCTGGGAAGAAAAGAATTAGCTCACCGTTATGCCGGATTCATTCCAAAATATCAAAGTCGTTTAGGAGGATATTCCTCCCAAATAGGTGGTCTGCCTGATTTGAATTCTACATATCAAGCGGTACTTACGTTAGATTCCCTTGGTATGCCGTGGAATCCGAACATGATTTTGCGGTTTATTAAACGAATTCAAAAACCAAAAGGCTACGCCTGGTCACCGCTAAGCAGAGAAGAGTCTGGACCTCTTACAATGGCACTAGCGGATAGTCTTCGAAGAGCTTCTGAAGACAAACTAGAAGGGCGGTCCTACGTATTGCCTAAGTTAAATTTATAAGGAGAGTGTTCCTTTGCCGACGATAGAAGTGGGATTAGACGTTACATCCATTCCGTTACAAAGAAGGTTTGCCAAAAAGCTATCATTGTGGATGACTAGAAAGGGTATTCCGATTTCCCATACCATTGTGAAATTCCGAGTTGTGGAACCTTCCTCTATTTACAGTGGCCCATATCCGTTTGATCAGTTTCCCGGTGAATCGGAAAATAAACACTTCGCTTTTGTGAACTGTTATGTTAGCCACGAAAGATCAAGGGAATTTAAGAAAGAAATGGCATCATGTATGACGGATGCTTTTCAACCTGACATTTATCCAGAAAAAGTATTTATCAACTTCCTTTCTGTAGATCCACAAGATTACTTCAATGGTTTCGATGTATTGGCACAAAAAACAAGGGGGAGTCATCATGACCAGTCTATCGAGTGATAAAAGTGTGGAATATGAAGTGCGCAGGGCACTTCGGGAGATCTTTGGTGATATAGTCGAACAGTGGGATGGCGAAACGCCTATTCAGTCCTTGGAAATAAGATATGACAGCGCTACCGTTATGGAATGTATCGCGGTAATCGAGGAACGGTTCGATATTATGATTGATATAGTCGAAGATTATCCGACGGAAACCTTTGTTTCGGTCAATAGCATTACGATATTAGTCGAGAAAAAATTAGCCGATCTTAAAACCTTGCGTGAGGCGAATGTAGGAATGATTTCCAAATGAACGTTGAGCATGAAAAAGCTTGGAGAAGTTTGGCGGACTGGTTACATAACCATGTTGAGAAAGGACCCGATGGTCAAACATGTGTACAGGTTGGAAACAGGGTTCCAGATCATTTGAAAATACCTTGGCAGCTGAATTGGGATCAGATTACTCATGAACAGAGGAAAGATTGGATTGACCAGTTACCTGATTGGTTTGCATTTCATACTTCAGGACATACAGGTAAACCAAAACGGTGGCTTCGGCGCAAGGAACAACTGCTGTATGAAACACATATGTTAGCAAAACTTTGTCGTGTTGCAGAATGTGATGCTATCTATACATTTTCACCGGTACACCATTTATATGGATTTTTGTTTGCAGTTTTGATGCCTGTTTTCAAAGGAATTCCCATCCACTACTTGACATTGGGAACGCCAACCTCTCAATGGGGCAAAAAGCCCATGATCGTCACCATACCAGCAGCACTTACAGAGTTAGAACGGAATATGGAGTCTTTTCGTACTTGTGATCAAGTGATGGTGGTTTACAGTACAGCTCGATTACCCAAGACGGGTAGGAACCTCTTAGATAAGGAGGTTGACTTTAGTCTTTTAGAGTTATTGGGCTCAACCGAAACTGGCTATATCGCGTATAGACGGTTGAATTGCGAAAAAGATGGGGAATTGTGGAATCTAGCGCCGGATATGGATTTGGTTAAGGGTGGTAGAGGTAAGATAATGCTAACTGTAACGGGTGATCGTCTTGCCTATGATTCAGCAGGAAACAGGTTACTAACATGGAATACAGGAGATATAATTTCTGTCTACGATCAAAATCGATTTTTCCTCCATGGACGAGAAAATCGTATTGTTAAAATGAATGGAAAAAGAATAAATTTGGATGAAATAGAGGAGCGATTGAAAGGGTTTCTTCCTTGCTCCGATCTAGCCTGTGTTCCTTTGGAATGTGAGATAAGGGGGGAAGATTACGATTTGCTAGTGGTTAGAAAACATGGATATCCTTTAGAGGTCGATGAAATTCGTAGAAAATTAAATAACATTTTGGTGAGTTCGGAACAACCCCGGCAAATCCACATTAAACACGAAATTCGACGGACAGATACTGGGAAATTGTGTATGGGAAAGGTGTTGGAATAGCCTGATGGCCCTTGATTTCATTGAAGTGAACCGTCTGTTGCAGAAGATGCGCCGTATACGGAAAATGGAATCCCGTTATGAAGGGGTGGGCCCAGTCTTCGATGAGTCTGATTTCAAACTGATTTCTTTCATGAACAAACAAGACTTTAAGACCGTTCTTGAGGAGATCCGAGAAAAACCGAGACCCCAAAAAGGATACTTATTTTCCAGCGGGGGAACGCTTGGATCCCCGCAGATAAATTTAATCCCATCACATCTGTTTTTGGACGATATTATAAAGAATTGGAAGCCTTTAGACAGTGAAGATGTATTTTGTAATCTATTTCTCCCCGGTAAAATGTGGTCCTCTCATTATTTTTACAACGCTTTGGGGGATCGTTTAGCGAAAGAAACCATCCCACTGGGTCCGATCAATGAAAGTGAACTGGGTGTGTGGATTCGATTTTTCAATGAACAAGGTGTAACGGCGATTGCTGGAACCCCCACTACATTAAAACAAATTATTGGATACTGTCATCGTGAAGGCCTTCGGCTCACCACGGTTCGGAAGGTGCTTTGGGTGGGGGAACAATTTGGAAATGATTTAGCAGAATTGTTAGGAAAGGTGCTTCCAGAAGTGGAAGTTTGGGGCTTATACGGATCTACTGAAACCTGGGTTATTGGTTATAATGGCCCCCATTGCTCTTTTGATTGTTTTCATTTGCTACCTTATCAATATGTAGAAGTGTTGGAGGAGGGAGAGTTGGCAGTAACAGGGGTCCATCCGGACACCATCAGTATTGCTCTTCGATACCGTTTGGGCGATGTCGGTGAATGGAGCTCTTGTTTGTGTGGAAAAGAAAGTCGGACCCTTAGAATATTGGGCCGCAAAGGAAGAGAATTTAAGTTTCGGGGTGCTTTGTTTGATCCCGCTTGGTTAATTGACACAGCAAAAGACCATTCATGTGTGACACAAGGACAAGTTGTTATCTTAAAAAGAGAAGCGGGATCCGAGATTTTGGAATTGCGGGTAGTTGATCCTCATGGTGGTGTTGATATCGAAGAATTACGTGATCATGTCATTTCCCAAATATTTGATCTTAGTAATATTGTTGCTCGTGATCGAGAATCGTTCCGCGTGTCTGTTGTTCCCAATGTACAAGTGAATTCCCGGACACATAAAACACCTATGGTAGTTTGGGAGGATAAAAAGTGATGAATCTAATGATGCCTATCGAAAAACGTGATCAATTAATCAAGAAAGGAAAGTTGTCCTGGAAAAGTTGGCTGGATGCGGTGGAGGAACATATTAGAAAGACGAATGGACGTTATCGTGGTTTAGTGAAGTGGCAACCCATTGAGCGATCCGATCATGGAGAGTTGCCAAATTTATTGGTTACATATAAAGATACGATCGATATACAAGGCTTTCCAACTAGATTAGGTAGCCGTTGTTATCGACATATTCCGGATCGGTCAGCTATTGTTGCAGACCGACTTCATGAGCGTCGGTTTTCTTGTCTAGGCAAAGCATGGACGACAGAATTTAGTCTTGGTCCGAAATGTGAATGTGTCAATCCGCTCTATCCGGATTTCAGTGCAGGAGGTTCTAGTACAGGTTCTGCTGTGTCAGTAGCGGCTGGATACTGTGATGTCTCCATTGGAACGGATTCAGCTGGTTCAGTACGGTGGCCAGCCGGATATTGTGGAGTCGTGGGACTTCGTCTGACTCAAAGTCCTCAGATGAGCGATGGGGTTTTTTCGGTGAGTAAAAGCATGGACAGTATGGGGATTATGACGCGTACAGTTGCGGACCTAGAATATATATGGAAACGAGAAAGGTTAGGTGAAATATTTCAGTCCGAAGCTAAGCTCCATTCGTTTGACCGCAGGTTTTTGAAGATTGGGGTGGTGGATAATTATAAGGAAGATCCCTGTCACCCTGAAATCCAGCATTGCTTTAGTAAACTGGTGGATAGTTTGATGGAAGAGGGAATTGTAGTAAGAAAAGAGAATTTAAGATGGTGGAAATATAGGGAAGAAGCGTTTCAATTGTTGTGGCGAGAAGTTTGGGATCGCCATAAAACGCTTCGGCAAACAGCGTCTGTCGATTATGGTCCTGGTATATGGTATCTGGTTAAGCAGGGCAGTCAGATTGATGACGTCCGATATGAGCATTTGAAGAAGGTGCAAAAACAAGTAGCTTCCATGGCGATGCATGATCTCTCTAACAATGAGATGGATGTGTGGATACTTCCTCTTGACCCTGTTCCACCCAGAAATCTCCGAACCCCTCCCACACCAGTGGAGGAACTCTATTCGGATCTTAGTTACACTATAACTGCTAGTCAGGCAGTTATTCCCGCACTCACCCTTCCGATGGGGTTGACTTCCGATGGGGCACCGATGGGACTCCAAATTTGGGCCAAACCAGGAGGGGAAGAAATGCTGATTCTAGCGGGGCGTATCATTGAAGAGCTGGTAAGGTCTTCGTTTTCTCAAATTCAGGAGGCGATGATATGAGTGAGGAGAAAGCAGAAGATCAACCGATAGAGAAGATAACATCCGTATTAAAAGTTTGGCTTCCCAGCTTTCTAGTTTTCTTCTCCTACAGCCTAACGGTGTTTTCGTTAAATTGGTTTATCACACAGTCTCCAGCAGGGGGCGGTGGGGTTCTTGGTGTAATTGTGGGGGTAAGTAATCTCATCGCTACTGTAGTGGTAGTGATGCTTTCCGGTTTAATTGATCGTATAAATAGAAACAGGTTTTTGCTTTTTGTACAAATTCTGATGTTTGTAGAGGTCATTTGCTTGTTAATCCCTTATACGGGCTTGGTCAAAGACTTCATCATGATTTTGGTTGTGGCGTTTATCTTCATTGGGTTGCAGAGCACTTTTTCACTCTACAGCGCTGCATTGGAAACCACAATTGCAGATCTCGCACCCAGGGGGTGGCCATCAAACCGAACGGCATTAATGATCCAGCTTCAACCACAAGTGGGTCGATTTGTAGCCCCTATATTGGGTGGTGGAGTGTTAGCCATGGGCTTGATCTGGCTGACATCGATCGTGGCGGGAGTCGCTATCCTGTTGACGACGGGGCTATTGCTCTTATGGGCTCAGATTGTTAGTTCCAGTCAACCAGTACCGGAAAGCAAAAGCAAGCTGACTTTTCGCACCATGTGGGCTGATGCACGAATTGCAGCCCGTTGGATTGTCACTCGACCGGTACTTATTTTCATGCTGGTGATCGGTTTTGTGACGAATTTGGTGATTCCTCCGTTTTATTCTTTGTTACCGGCGTTCATCACCGAAATGCATCTTGAAAACGAAGCTACTTTTTATGGGCAATTCTCGGGAGCATTCGGTGCGGGAATGCTGATTACTTCGATGATTTTCATGAGTCTTGCGAAAGCAACCAAACGTCCTGGGGTTGTTGCGGCTGGGCTCGTTCTCATGATCAGTATCGTACTCGGTTTGATTACTGTGATTCACAATACTGTTTTTTTGATTACTTCTAGTTTTGTGTTGGGTGTTTTGTTTATTTTGTTGGTTATGTTCGGTGGTGGCGCTTGGCTTGATCTTACTCCATCCAAAATCCGTGTGAGGGTTTTCAGTTTAAAGCGCTTGATCGCATTTGTCAGTATTCCGCTGGGCAGTGTGTTGATGGGGTTAGGAGGTGCAGCGATTGGTTACATGACTTTTCTGCTTATTCTATTGGTAGTGGTGGTGGTAGGAGTAGGAGTTGCAGTCCTACTGTGTAGGGGGTGGAACCACGAGGTGAGTCGTGTTGAAGAAAATTTGCAAGCGGACACCGCGTCCTAACATTTAGCGGAAATGGATTATTATAATAAAAAAACCTAGAGATAAAAGTTCAAAGGGAGGATATTTGCAAATGTCTCAAGTGACAAAGGAACGTGTAATCATTGTGACCGGGGGGAATAGCGGGATCGGAAAAGCGATTGCCCGTTCGTTTGCAGAAAAGGATTCGGTAGTAGTTCTCGGTAGGAATGAAGAACGGATTCGTCAGACTGAAGAAGAACTAGGGTCAAAGGTTACCGGGTTGAAAGTGGACGTTTCCAAAAGAGAAGAAGTGGCTGAAGCTATGAATGCTATCGTCTCGAAATATGGTCAAATTGATATCCTGATTAACAATGCGGGGTTCATCAATGGCACGGAAACCACCATGGAGCTCACCGAGGCGGAACGGTCTTGGGATGAAATGGTCAACACGGTATTAAAGGGAAGTTTCCTGATGTCGGTAGCTGTGGCGCCCCATATGGTTCGGCCTGGAGGGCGGATCATCAACATCAGTTCCATTGCTGCTTTCACGGGAGGGAGGGGACCAGGCGTTGCGGGCTACTCCGCTTCTAAAGCAGGGTTGCACGGACTAACTTATGGATTGGCCCGTGAGTTGAGCCCTGAGGGGATTACGGTAAATGCGATAGCACCTGGATTCATTGCAGATACCGGCTTTACAGGGCACTGGCCTGAGAAAGTGATTCAAAGCATTGTACAACAAACTCCGGTTCATCGTCCTGGGCATGTGGATGATATCGCCGCTGCAGTGCAATATTTGTCATCCCCTGAAGCGTCGTTCGTGACCGGTGAAATTCTCAATGTGAACGGTGGATGGATGTTCGGGCGTGGTTAATCGGATATATCCTATTCGATTTGTCCCTCCTAGTAATCATAACGACCATCCGCTTTTAGCACTAGCTCCCATCCATTCCTTTGAAAATGGCAGGATTGAACAGTGGTTTACACACCGAGAATGGAATCAGTTTAGAATTAAAAATATTCTTGCCTTGCAACGGATGGTTGCTCGTATCGTAACAAAACAGGCACTGTTGGACATGAAGAAAGGGTGGAGGCCTAAAGATTTGGAAATCATGAATGAACCAAGCGGGATTCCTTATGTTTTGGAAAGAGATGAGACTCGCTTTCAGGGAATTTCACTTTCACATACTGACCGAGTAGCTGTAGGAGCGGTTCATCGATTGGGAAGAGTGGGAACGGATATTGAGGAAGTGAAGGTACGGCATCCTGTATTCCATCAGTGGGTGTTGCAACAGATTCCTCTCAAAATAGCAAAAGATTTTACTGATTTGGTGTGTGATGAAAGGCTGCAAGTGACGATGTGGTGGACAGTAAAAGAAGCTATCGCCAAGTATTGTGGGACGGGCTTCAAAGATCTACGTTCCTCACCCGTGACAAAGTGGATACCGACCTATATCGCCCCGTTTGATCCAGGTAAAAGCTGGTTTGGCAGTGATGTGAGGGAGGCTTATGGTTTTTTTAAGATAAGCGGAGATCGGATGCTATACACTTGGTTGATCGTTGGATCAAAACGATGTGCTTGTATGGTTTGGGATAATTCCTTCATTGGAGGTACAAATGAATCATTTGGTCGGTAGATTTTTTGGAAAGATTGATCAAACACATGACAGGGGCTATGCTATTTTTAACGAAGTTGGTGGCATGCTTCGTAGGGAACAATGGCTCCAAGTTGAGAACACCGATGTTCTTCTTCGTCCGTTGTTTCATACAGCTGAAGATCTGAAGAGACTAGAAGAGGATATCGTTCATTTGTTTCAATTAATGTTTCATATACCTGATCGTTTGTTTGAAGGAGACGTCTCTAAAATGTGCGATCTACTGGGGCTGAATTCTCTACAAAAAAAAGTGGTTGAATCCACTTGGGTGCACCAGGAGGTTTTAATCGGTCGGGCAGATCTTTATAAGGATAAAAGTGGTTCATTTAAGCTACTGGAGTTTAATGTCCACAGTAGTACTGGTGGTTTGGAGAACGCCGAGTTTAACCGAGTTCTTTTGCACCATCCCTTTTTCCGGGATTTTGTAAATGAAGAATCACTCTCTTTTATTGACTCTGTGGATGGAGTGGCGGAAGCGCTTTGGGATGCATCCATTAAGAGGGGGCTCGGGAATCGGCCTAAAGTTGCCATAGTTGATTGGCCTTCGACGTATCCAGCAATGGTAAAGAAGATGGACCGTTTTGCAGGCTTGTTGAGGAAGAGAGGGTTTGACGCATTTTCCTGCCATTTGGGTGAGCTGGACTACCGTGATGGTGTTTTA
Source organism: Desmospora profundinema (assembly GCF_031454155.1). Classification (GTDB taxonomy): domain Bacteria; phylum Bacillota; class Bacilli; order Thermoactinomycetales; family DSM-45169; genus Desmospora; species Desmospora profundinema. The sequence continues at coordinate 243,818 of NZ_JAVDQG010000005.1, read as the reverse complement.
TATGCGGATTCAACTCCGGTAGATATTTTATATCGAACATTTGTAATAGATGAGATTACGGAAACCCCTTCTCTCCTTAAGCCGGTTTTGGAAGCTGTTCGTGATGACCGAGTACTATTAGTGATGAGCTTTGTAGCTGAATTGGTGGGGAATAAAGGGGTACTGGCCTTTCTTTCGGATCCGCGATACCAAAAAAGCTTTAATGATGATGAGAGACGTTTGATTGATCGATTTGTGCCATGGACACGTTTTGTTCAGCCGGGGATGACAGATTGGAACGGGGAGCAGATGGATATAACAGAAATTCTTTTGGAGCAGCAGTCTGAGATGGTTTTGAAACCAGTTTGCGGCTTTGGTGGGATGGGTGTTCAGTTGGGATGGTGTTTGTCTCCAGATGAATGGAAAGAATTAGTTGAACGTATTTTAAATGGGAAAACACTATATGTGATGCAAAAGCGAGTTCATCCAGAATTAGAACCCATGTTGTTTCTAACCTCACAGGGAATTCAGGAACATAAGGTTATGATAAATTGGGGAGTTTTCACAGCAAACGGCCGTTATAATGGCTCCTTTGCGAGAGGTACCATTTCTGAGGGAGATGCTGTTGTTAATGTTTCACGTGGTGCTGCTACCGGTTGTGTATTCCATCAAAATTAAGGAACTAAAAAGATTAGTATTGTTTGTTTATATAGTTGAGTATTTACGTATATTGCAAATCATGAAATGCAAGTAAATCAGTAGTGTCTTCGTAAATTATGAAAGGATTATAAGGAGTCATATATGAAAACCAAAGAGGCAATACGAAAATTATTAAGTATTAATGGAAGTAGTCTGGAAATAGAAGATATTGTAAATATGGCTCGTAAACTGGATGACCGGAAAACGGTACTGTCCAAGGATTCCGTAATACGCATGGAATGTTCCGATAATTTTAAAAATAGAATGATCGATACTAAACAACCGATTTATGGCGTAACTACCGGTTTTGGTGACAGTTCCAGATACCAAATTTCGCCTGAAAAAACGGCTGATTTGCAATTAAACATGGTCAAATACCACCTAAATGGAACTGGGCCCACTGCTTCTGATGATGTCATCCGAGCGACGATGCTAATCCGAGCAAACTGTTTAGCAAAGGGAAATTCGGGGATTCGTCCTGTTGTAGTTCATCAGTTGTTGGAGTACTTAAATAAAGATATCATTCCTGTAATTCCCGAAAGGGGGTCGGTGGGAGCGAGTGGGGACTTAATCCCCTTGAGTTATCTAGCTTCGGCAATCATTGGGGAGGGACAGGTCAAGTGTAAAGGGCAGATAAGAGATATTAAAGAAGTATTAGATGAAAATTCCGTAAATCCGATTGTATTGGAAGCAAAAGAGGGTTTGTCGTTAATCAACGGTACTTCTTTTATGACAGCTTTCGCTGTTTTAGCTGTTTGGGACGCCAAAGAATTGGCTTTTGTTGCTGACCTTTGTACGGCGATGGCAACGGAAGCGCTAATGGGAGATCGGGGTCATTTCCATCCCTTCATCCACCAAGTGAAACCACATGAAGGTCAATTGGAAAGTGCTAGATTAATTTATGAAATGTTATCGGAATCCCGCTTGGCCCGAGATAAAATATTAAGCCTGAATAACGAATTCGAAGAGAAAGGGTATCAAGAATGGGATCGTCCGATCCAAGACAGGTATTCTATCCGTTGTGCCCCTCATGTCACCGGGGTGTTAAGAGATACCATCCGTTGGGTGAAGCAGTGGGTGGAAGTGGAATGTAACTCTAGTAATGACAACCCTCTTTTTGATGTCAACAGTCGTCATGTATACAATGGTGGAAATTTTTATGGCGGCCATATCGTACAGGCGATGGATTCACTGAAGGTGGCCGTATCCAATATTGCGGATTTGTTAGATAGACAATTGGAGTTGGTGGTGGACGAAAAATTTAATAACAATCTGACCCCTAACTTGATTCCCAGGTTTGATCCAGAAGATTATGAATCGGGACTTAATCATGGTTTCAAGGGAATGCAGTTGGCCAGCTCAGCCATCACTGCTGAAGCATTGAAAATGTCGGGTCCTGTCAGTGTATTTTCCCGGTCGACTGAGGCTCACAATCAGGATAAGGTGAGCATGGGTACAATCGCTGCAAGAGATGCACGAACCATTATAGAGTTAGTACGGGAAGTATCCGCCATTCATTTACTCGTATTGTGCCAAGCGCTAGAATTAAGAGGGGTCGAATATATGGGAGATAAGACTCAGGCGGCTTTCTACCTTGTCCGCGAGCAAGTGCCATTTGTAGACCGAGATCGACGGATGGATCAGGACATCCAACGCGTGGTGGAATTGATCAAGACGGGAAGGCTTCGAAACGTGGTCGGAAATGTATGAGGAAGAAGAAGTGATATCTGACAATCGAGAAGCGTGAAGATAGAAAGGGGCGGTGTTAGAAAAGAGAGGCAGGATGATATAGTCTGACAGCATGGTAGGACATCTTAGACAAGGCTGCCTCTTTGGGTGGTCTTGTTTGTTTTCTTAATTTGAATCGGGAGGATGATCATGACCAGCCAGAAGCCCGCACTTGTCGACCTCTCCCCGTATACCATCTTTGATGAGCACCTGCGAGAAGTGCCGACGGATCTGACGGTGTTCGCAGGCGCGATCCGTCAGGCGGAGAAGCAGCTGAAACAGGCGGTAAGCGATGGGGACGATGCAGCTATCCTTCGTCTTCACGGGTACATAGGAGATGCCTGCCGGGTGGCGGGACGGTTGGATGAAGCGGTGGAATACTTGGGTGAAGCGATTCGGCTATCGCGCCGAACGGGAAACAAGCGAGCGGAAGCAGCCAACCGAATCCGATTAGCCGAAGCGAAAAAATACCAGGGAGAGGGAAAGGTCGCAGAACGGATGTTACAGGAAGTGGCGGGGGAGACCCGGGTTGGTAAAGGGGCAGACCTTCATCACTTCGCTTTGCAGCATTGGGGGAAGTGTTTGTTGGATCAGGGGAAACCCGCAGAAGCCATTTCGGTTTTGGAAAAGGCGTTGGCCCTCAGGGAAGCGTTGGGGAATGAAGGTTGGCTCCGTTCCACCCGAATGGCCTTGGAGCGGGCGAAAAAGAAATCTTGTCGTTAAAAAGCGAGGCCAGAGGGAGCAATGGGCTTCTTACATCGGCTCCCGCTTTTTCAGGAAGCGGTAGACCCCGTAGACGATCAAGGCGCCTCCGACCCATTGCCATAAGGTGGGCACTTCGGCGAAGAAGATGGCTGCCAGAATGCTGGCTCCAACGGGTTCTCCCAAAATACTGACCGATACGGTGGTGGCGGGTACCCAGCGAATCGACCAATTGAGGATGCTGTGTCCCAATAAGGTGGGAAAGAGGGCCAGAGCCAAAAACAACAGCCAATCCGTGGCGGGATAGGGGGCCAAAGGCTGATCCATTGCGACGGCTGCCAGAGCCAGCAGCATTCCAGCGGTACCGTATACCACATAGGTGTAGGTCATGAGGGAGAGCGATTGGCGCAAATATTGTCCCGTCAACCAATATCCGGTTACCATGGCGGCTCCCATGAGGGCGAGGAAATCGCCGAACAAGGCCGTGCCGCCGATGGCTAAATCCCCCCATCCGAGTACCATCCCTCCGAACACGGCAATGGCCGCCCCCACTAATGCGGCGGGGCGGGTCCGTTCCCCGAAAAAGATCCAGGCGCCGGCGAAAGCGAATAGGGGCTGCAGTGTGACCAGGACGACGGAACTAGCGATGCTGGTATAGGAGAGTGAGGCGAACCAGAGCCCGAAATGAAGGGCTAAAAATACACCGGATAACAGGGTTAGCCCCCACTGGCGCCCCGTGAGTCGGAAGATCTCCCTGCGGTGTTTCCACCACCACCAGGGGGTTAACAGGGCGAATGCAAACAGCATTCGGTAAGCGGCCACGACGGTCGAGGGAGCCGAGGAAGCACGGACAAAGATGGCGGCAAAGGAGAGAAAAACGACTCCCACCAACAGGGCGGCATAAGGATTGATCGGCGGTCGCGAATTCACGGGAAAGCTCCTTTCCGAGTAAGAGGGAAGATGGTGGAGTCGGAATCTGTATCGGGAAAAGGGAATGACTTCGGCATCCCGTCTGCTTGATTCACGTTAACAACAGCACCCCATTCCATGAGGTGCTGTTGGTTGTTCATTGGCTTTTATTTATGACTCTTCATCAGGGTTTTCAGCCGTTTGCTCTTGCTCCCTCCATTTCTGAAGCAACTGTTCCAACTGCTTCAGTGCCCGTCCGGCTTCTTCATAATTTCCATTCTGGTTCGCTTTCTGGTACGAGTGAAAGGTGTCCTCAATCTGCTTGAGCAACTGGTCGGCGGAGGTGGTTTCAGGAGCTTTTTCCTCTCCTTGCGGTTCTTCTTCCGCTTTTTCCGGCGGGACACCTTCTCCGATCAATTCCATCAACCGTTGAATGGAACGCTCCAGTGTCGGTTCCATCACAATATAATCTTGATAGGCGACGATTACTTGTTTAACCTCGGGCAGTGATGTTTCGTTATTGGATTCAATGTACAGCGGCTCCACGTACATCACGGTATCCTCAATCGGTACGACGAGTAAATTTCCGCGAATGACACGGGAACCACCCTGTGACCAGAGGTTGAGCTGTTGTGAAATGGAAGCGTTTTGGTTAATACGGTTTTCAATTTGCTGGGGACCGTAAATGTTCTTCTGTTTGGTAAATTGATAGACCAATGTTTCTCCGTAATGCTCTCCGTCATTACGGACAGCCATCCAAGCAATCATGTTTTGTTTCGTATTCGGCGTGAAGGGGAGCATCAGAATAAACTCTTCCTGGTCGGAGTCGTCCAGTTTCATCGTTACATAATAGGGCTCCATCCTGACATCGTCGTTGAAATACTTTTCCGTCGGGACTTGCCACACGTCTTCCCGGTTGTAGAACAGTTCCAAATTCGTCATATGATACGTGCGGTACATGTCTGCCTGAACTTTGAACAAATCGATCGGGTAACGGAAGTGACTGCGAATGTCTTCCGGTATGTCGGTTTCGAACAGACCAGGAAAAATGTTTTGATACGTCTTTGCTATCGGTTCATCCGAGTCTAGCAAATAAAACGTGACCTCACCCGTATACGCGTCTACAGCAATCTTAACCGGATTCTTCATATAGTTTCGCGAATGGCCTCCCGTATCCGAGAACGGGTATCGATGGGTCATTGTAAAGGCATCCAACAGCCAGACAATGCTGCCGTCGTCCCTTACGACAGGATACGGATCGTCGTCCAATTGCAAAAACGGGGCGATCCGTTTGACGCGATCGACGATATTGCGGGTTTGCAGCAGTTGGCTTTCGCTCGTAATCTGATCGGATACGAGATAGCGGAACGATTTTTCATCAAGGGCAAATAGGAACCGGTTCAAACCGGTCATTGGAATACCGGTGTTCGCCTCAAAATTGTGGGTTTTATTTTCATCGCTGGTGGGATAATCGAACTCATTTACTTTCGAACCTACGATTACCGTGTTGTAATCATTTTCGCCGAAGTAGATTTGCGGTTTTTTGATGTCGACTGGACCTTCCGGGGGCAAATCTTTGACTACGTATTCCGGCAGGCCCTCAGATGTGATTTCGTTTACGTTGCTGATCGACACACCGTAACCATGTGTGTAGCGTAAGTGTTTGTTCACCCATGTCTGTGCCTGGTCGGGCAATCGCTGTTGCGTCAATTCCCGTACGGAAATGAACACCTGTTGGTATTTTCCGTCGATCTCATAGCGATCCACGTCGATATCGTTAAAGGAATAATACGGGCGCAAAGTCTGCAATTGATTGTAAACATCTTTCAGCGGACGGGCATCATTGATACGGATATTATCGATGGTTAACTGGTTGCGTTTCAGCATGTCCTCGGAAAGCGTGTCGTTAATTTCTTTGTTTTGAACGTCCACTTCGTCCAATTCATACGCTTTTCGCGTGTAATCCAAGTTGTGCTGTAAGTATGGTTCTTCTTTGACATATTCGTTGGGCGAGACGATGAAGTTTTGTACAACCACAGAAGCTGCTCCTCCGAGCAGCAGCGTCCCGAAAAAGAGTCCGATCCCGATGCTGAAGAAGCGGAAGCGCTGCCGCACAATGGCGAGGATGAACAGTACGGTTGCGAGCAAAGATACACCTGCCATCGTGTAATCCAACGGAATGTTAATCCAATGGTCGGTATAGCTGACCCCGAATACGACGGAATCTTGGAACAGGTTGACGCTGTTGGTCAACGCTTTTTCGTAGGGGGCCAGCAGGAATTGGACCGTGATCAGCAGTCCGAACAGAATGACACTGATTAAAAAATGGCGCTGCGCACGAATGGAGTGTTTGATCAAACCGCGCAGGGAATACAGGATGAGCTTCACGAAAGCGGCTGCACCGACGATAAACAGAAGGATGGACAGGGCGAAATTCCACAGTGGGAGCGTATAGACGAAGAAAGAGACGTCATGTCCGAAATAGGGGTCGGCAACACCGAAAGAGGACTGGCTTAAATAGGCCAGCCACGGTTCCCACCCCAAGCCTTGCACGAGCAAACTTCCCAACAAACCGCAAAAGGCGGATAGGATCGTATTTAGCCAAATGAAGGATTTGCGTTTCTGAACAAGGGAGATCCATGTCTCATTGGGAAATTCGCGCAGAAAAATGGAGCGAATGTTAGAAAAAAGGATGAACGTACTGGTGAAAAACAAGAAAAATCCAATCAGACCCAGGGTTATTTTCGCCATAAAGATCGTGGTAAACACCGAACGGAAACCCAGACTTTCCATCCAAATGTAATCGGCGAACCGGTTGACAACGACGTTGGAGATGATGAGGAAAAGAAGGAGACCGCCGAGCCACTTCCCCAAGGTGATCAGCTTTTTCGGAGGTTCAAAGTGTAGCGGATTTTCATTGTGAATGACTTTGAATTTCACAGAGTTGCTCCTCTCCTGTTTATAAGATTTGTTCTTTCTAATACTACAGTTGTACTTATAAGAGCAGGCGCAGATGTGAGAAGGGAGGGTGGTGGGATGGCTGCGATCCTTTGCACTCACGGAGCACAAGTCTCGCCTGGGTCACTTCGTTCCCGGTCTCGCTATGCGCTTTTTGCAAGAGATCGAAGACAGCCCACCAGCCCGACCAACCCACGCTCCTATACACTCTTCGTACAAATGCAACTGTAGTACTAACCGACGGATGACGTCTGGAAAGGTTAAAAGATTCCAGCACATCCATCGTAATTGAACGAAAAACGAAAATGGGATTGCCATCGTTACAAAAAAGCGTCGATTGCGTACGCGGGAGTCGGTTGTGATCACGGCTAAAGTAGGGGGTGAAGCTGGTTTGGTGGAAGCGTCGGGATGCCTCATGATACAATGAGTTCATGGATGCTTGAAATTCTTCGTCCTGTTTTAGAATAGCACAGGGTGTAAGGGTACGGGCAACATTACTGATGGAAACGGAAATATTCAGATGGAGGTCCTCCATGGACAAATTGGTGTTGATTGACGGGAACAGTATCGCTTTTCGCGCGTTTTACGCGCTGCCGCTGCTGACCAATTCCAGCGGAACCTACACCAACGCCGCTTATGGCTTCACCATGATGCTGATGAAGGTGTTGGAAGAAGAAAAACCGAGCCGGGTGCTGGTGGCATTTGATGCGGGTAGAACGACGTTTCGTCATGATCAGTATAAGGCATATAAAGGAACACGGGATAAGACTCCGGGGGAACTGTCCGAACAGCTGCCCTTGATCAAAGAAGTACTGGATGCGTTTGGAGTTCGTCACTTCGAGCTGGAGCAGTATGAAGCGGATGACATTATCGGCACCCTGGCCAAGCTCGGGGATCGCAACGGAATCCCTGTGACGATTGTCACAGGGGATAAGGATTTATTGCAGTTGGTGACCGATTATGTCACGCTCCTGATGACCCGCAAAGGAGTAACCGATGCAGAGCGTTTTGACCGGCAGGCGATTGGGGACAAGTACGGTTTGCGGCCCGACCAGATCGTCGATCTGAAAGGGCTGATGGGGGACAGTTCGGATAACATTCCCGGTATCCCCGGTGTGGGGGAGAAAACCGCTCTCAAGCTGCTGCACCAGTTTGAAACGGTGGAAGGGGTATTGGATCATATCCCCGACCTCCCCGGAAAGAAATTGAAGGAACGGGTGGAGGAACATCAGGAACAAGCGCGATTAAGCAAAGAATTGGCCACCATTTACTGTGAGGTCCCATTGGACTTCTCCTTGGAGGATCTGATCTATGAGGGCTATGATCCGGTACAGGTGGCGCCGGTTTTTAAACAGCTGGAGTTTAAAACCTTGTTGGAACGAATCCAAAAGGATGTACCGCAGGAGAAGGTGGAAGTAAAAACGATCTCCTCTCCGACCGTAACCGGTGACAACACTTCGGAATGGGAGTCGTTGTTTGAGGAAGAGGAGCTCTCCCTGTTTGTGGAAAAGACGGCACCCAACTATCACCGTGCCGATGTGTTGGGAGTCGCTCTTTCCGATGGCAAGCGGCAAGTGTATATTCCGTTAGCGGTCGCCAGAGATTGGCGTGCTTTCAAGGATTGGCTGGCGGATCCGGAAAAGAAAAAAATCGCCTATGATGCCAAAGGAACGAGCATCGCCCTCTCCCGACATGGATTGGATTCGGCGTGCTACGGTTTTGATGTGTTGTTGGCCTCCTACCTGATCAATGCTTCCGAGTCGGGACACGAACTGAGCGACATCGTGGAACGAAAGCTGGACGGCTTCCTTCCGGACGATGATTCCGTCTATGGGAAAGGGGCCAAACGGAAGCAGTTGGAAGGAGAAGAGCTGGCGGCTCATCTGGCCCGTAAGGCAAACGCATTGGTGGCGTTAAAGCCGGTATTGGCCGATGAGCTGGAGTCGTACCAACTGGACGCGTTGTTTTACGAGCTGGAAATGCCTGTGACCCGCGTATTGGCCGAGATGGAATGGCATGGGGTGAAAGTGGATGAAGAACGGTTGCGGGCGTTGGGGGATGAGTTGCAAGAACGGTTGGACGAACTGACTGAGACGATCCATGATCTGGCGGGCACCCCGTTTAACATCAACTCGCCCAAGCAGCTGGGTGAGATTTTGTATGACAAACTGGGATTGCCGGTCTTAAAGAAAACAAAGACCGGATATTCCACCAGTGCGGATGTACTGGAAAAATTGGCACCCCAGCATGAGATCGTGGAACAAATTCTGCACTATCGGCAAGTGGGCAAGCTGATTTCCACCTATGTGGAGGGATTGCTGAAGGAGATGACAGAGACGGGCAAGATTCACACCCGTTTCCAGCAGGCGATCACGGCGACGGGACGGCTCTCCAGTACGGATCCCAATCTGCAGAACATTCCGGTTCGGCTGGAAGAGGGGCGTCGGATTCGCCAGGTATTCGTCCCGTCCGAAGCAGACTGGGTAATCGTCTCCGCGGATTATTCGCAAATCGAGTTGCGGGTATTGGCTCATTTATCACAGGACGAAGGGCTGATGGAAGCCTTTCGTACCGATATGGATGTCCATACGAAAACGGCGATGGACGTATTCGGAGTGAAAGAATCCGATGTTACTTCGTTGATGCGGCGCCATGCCAAGGCGGTCAACTTCGGCATTGTCTATGGCATCAGTGATTACGGGTTGTCCCAGAACCTCAACATCTCCCGCAAAGAGGCAGCGGCGTTTATCCAACGGTATTTTGACAGCTACCCCGGTGTCAAACGATATATGGATGAAATTGTGCAGCAAGCGAAAAAGGAAGGGTATGTGTCCACCATGTTAAACCGTCGCCGCTACCTTCCGGATATCAATTCCCGTCACTTTAACCGTCGCAGCTTTGCCGAACGGACGGCGATGAACACGCCGATTCAGGGATCAGCGGCGGATATCATCAAACAGGCCATGGTCCACATGCAACAAGCCCTGAAAGAGGATGGATTAGATTCCCGCCTGTTGCTTCAGGTTCACGATGAACTGATCTTTGAAGCACCCCGGGACGAGGTGGATGCCTTGTCGGCGCGGGTGGTGGACGTGATGGAAGGGGCCGTGGAATTGTCCGTCCCTTTGAAGGTGGACGTCAACGTCGGGAAAACGTGGTACGAAGCAAAATAGACGAAAGGGAGAACGATCATTGCCAGAGTTGCCAGAGGTGGAAACGGTCAAGCGAACGTTGGAAACATTAATTGTGGGGAAGACGATTGAAAAGGTAACCGTCGATCTGCCGCGAATCATCCAGGAACCGCCGGACCCGGCACTGTTTGAGGCACTGTTGGCCGGCCGGACAGTGACAGGGGTGGGGCGCCGCGGAAAGTTCTTGCGGATTTTTGTGGATCCATGGATCATCGTCTCCCATATGCGGATGGAAGGTCGGTATTCCGTGGTCCGCCGCCAGGAACCGGTGGCAAAACATACCCATGTCCGGTTTCATTTTACAGATGGGTCCGAGTTGCGCTATAACGATGTCCGTCAATTTGGCACGATGCATTTATACCGGCAGGGGGAGGATTTGGAGCGTCCGCCATTGAACAAGTTGGGACCCGAACCATTGTCGGACACCTTTACACTGGATGTGTTCCGGCAGCGGCTTTCCAACCGCAAAACCACGATCAAGGCGCTGCTGTTGAACCAGGCGGTGGTGAGTGGCCTGGGCAATATTTATGTAGACGAGGCCTTGTTTGAAGCGGGAATCCATCCGGAACGCGCCGTCCCGGAAGTGACTGAGGAAGAGTTAAAACGGCTTCATGCCGCCATCCGTTCCACGTTAATCAAGGCGGTGGAGGCCGGAGGTTCTTCTGTCCGTTCTTATGTGAACGGCAAGGGAGAGATGGGGATGTTTCAGCTTCAGATCCAGGTATATGGCCGCAAAGGGGAACCCTGTCTTCACTGCGGAGAGCCGATCGCAAAAACGTTGGTGGCCGGGCGGGGCACCCACCTATGCCCGCGCTGCCAGCGTTGACCCGCACTCGATTAGGGCCTGTCTGGTAATTCAATTTTTCACAAGAACAAGAGAGGGTTGGTGTGGCTTTTGGTTCGCCTTTGCACTCACAGAGCACAAGTCTCGCCAGGGTCACTGTTGTTCCCTGGTCTCGCTATGCGCTTTTTGCAACGAAACGAAGACAGCCCGCCAGCCCGCGCTCACATACACTCTTCGTACAAGTGCAACTGTAGTGCTAAGTGTGAAGGGGGAAGAAACATAGAATAAGTTCCTTGATGCGGCCCTCGCGCAAGATTTACACATTCGATTCCGTTCCTTCATAAGATGGGATATCGCTGATTTCTCCGTCTGGAAGGAGCGAAAACGCCGATGTGGACCGGGATCTCTCTTCTGATATTGGCCGTCGCCGTCAGTTTGGATAGTTTTGGGGCGGGGGTCACATATGGCTTACGTCAAATCCGAATTCCCATTCTTTCAATTCTGATCATCAGTCTCTGCTCCGCATGTATGGTTATCTTGGCTATGTTGGGGGGGCAATGGCTGTCCCAGTGGCTCCCTCCATGGGCGGCAGATAGCCTGGGGGCTGTCATTATGATTGGCATCGGTGTGTTCGCCTTGTGGAATGCCTTTCGCAAAAATACGGAGGCTCCCGTGATGGAGACTCCGGTAAAACCATTACGTCAAGAAAGCGAACAACGCGTATTCACACTAGAGTTTCGCACGTTGGGTTATATGGTGCAGATTTTGCGCACTCCGGCTGCGGCAGATATGGATCGATCCGGTACGATCAGCCCGATGGAAGCGCTGATGTTGGGGTTGGCCTTGTCCCTGGATGCGTTTGGAGCAGGGTTTGGGGCCGCCTTGCTGGGCTTTTCTCCTTGGATTACAGCGTTGATGGTTGCCGGTATGAGTGGTGTATTTCTCGTAGCAGGCATGCGGGCGGGGTTTCGACTGGTTCAATGGAAGGGAATACGAGCGGCCGTTTATTTGCCTGGTGTGTTGTTGATCGGAATCGGAGTCAGCCGATTCTTCTGGTAACCGATAAGCAAAGGAGGTCCAGCTGTGAAAGTGGGCTTAACCGGGGGGATCGCCACCGGCAAGAGTACAGTCTCCCGCATGTTAAGTGAGCGGGGAGCGGCGATTGTCGATGCGGATGTGGTGGCGAGAGAAGTGGTGGAGCCGGGGACGGAAGGCGCATCCCTTATACGGGAGCGTTTCGGGGAAGGCGTCTTTCTGCCCGATGGCAGTCTGGATCGCCAGTCGCTGGGCCGGATCATCTTTGCCGACAAACAGGCCCGCGAAGATTTGAACCGGCTGCTTCACCCCTTGATCATCCGTCGGATGGAAGAGGAGACCGCTCGTCGACAGGCGGCGGATCCTCACTGTATTGTGGTGTGGGACACGCCTTTGTTAATCGAAGAAAGTTTGACGGATCGGGTCGATTGGGTGGTTGTCGTATACATACCGATCGCTCTGCAGCAGAAGCGGTTAATGGAGCGGGATGGAATCCGTGCGGAGGAAGCCCGCTCCCGAATGAAAGCCCAGATGTCTATCGAGGAGAAAAAATCCTTCGCCGACATCCTGATTGACAATTCCGGAACGTTGGCGGAGACGGAAAGACAGGTGGATGCGCTATGGCAAACCCTGGTCTCGAAAAATGGATCCGCCCAGCCATAGACGCCCTTCCTTCCAAGCGTAAGCTATTGTTGGGCTTCCTGTTGCTGTTGGGGTTTTTAGTGGTGGCCACTCCACTGTTCAACAAGTGGATGTACCCGTTGGATTACGAAGAGCAAATTTTATACAGCTCCAACGCCACAGGGGCGGATCCTTTTCTGGTGATGGCGATCATTCGAGTGGAAAGTAAATTTAACCCGGAAGTAGAATCGCATGCCGGCGCCCAAGGTCTGATGCAGTTAACGCCCAACACGGTGGATTGGGTGGTGGAACGTGGGCGCTTTTCCCCGGCGTTCAAGGAATCGGTCCATGATCCCGCCATCAACATCCATATGGGAAGCTGGTACATCGCCGGGTTGATCCGAGAGTTTCATGGAAACGAAATTGCTGCGATCGCTGCCTATAATGCGGGTCCGGGAAATGTGAGGAAATGGATGGACGAAGGGCGTTGGGACGGGACCAAGCAAAATATCACCCAAATCCCCTTTGGAGAAACACGCCACTATATCCAGCGTGTCACTTTTTTCCATGAACGGTACAGCCAACTGTACTCCCACCTGACCAACCAACGAAATTCCTATACCCTTCCTCACTAAAGGCCGATATCAATCGGCCTTTTTTGTCCTCTGATCCACCCCATCTGCCCTTTTCCGTTTTCCTCTATTGCAATATGTGACATACTGATTATAATATATAGGGGAACTCGTATATATTATATAGAGGGAAGGGGAACGTTTTATGCCGCTTAGAATGGCGATTAATGGGTTTGGGCGTATTGGACGGATGGTTTTTCGTCAGGCGATTCATGATCCGTCCATCGAAGTGGTGGCTGTCAACGCCAGCTATCCGGCGGAAACATTGGCCCATCTGGCCAAATACGATACCATTCACGGCACAGTGGAGGATGAGATCACAGGGGAAACGGACCGGTTGGTGGTGAACGGCCACCCCGTTCGGCTGGTTTCCGACCGGGATCCCGCCCGTCTGCCTTGGGCCGATTTCGATATTGATGTAGTTGTGGAAGCGACCGGTAAATTCCGCACGCGGGAGGGAGCAGGACTCCACCTGCAGGCGGGTGCGAAAAAAGTGGTGATTACGGCACCCGGAAAAGATGAGGATGCGATGATCGTCATGGGGGTCAATGAACAGACCTATGATCCTGCCCGGCATCACATTGTGTCCAATGCCAGTTGTACCACCAATTGTCTGGCGCCGGTGGTCAAAGTGTTGCACGAGCGCTTTGGCATCGAACAGGGGCTGATGACTACGGTTCATTCCTACACCAACGACCAAAAAAACCTGGACAATCCTCATAAAGACCTGCGCCGTGCTCGAGCGTGCGGACAATCGATTATCCCCACCAAAACCGGGGCAGCGAAAGCGATCGGCAAAGTCCTGCCGGAACTGGAAGGCAAACTGAACGGAATGGCGCTGCGGGTGCCCACCCCCAATGTATCCGTGGTGGATCTGGTGGTGGATCTGAAGCAGGATGTGACCGCAGAAGAAGTAAATTCAGCATTAAAGAAAGCGTCCATGACCGATTTGAAAGGGATCCTTGACGTGTGTGAGGATCCACTGGTATCCACCGACTTCAACGGAAACCCCCACTCGGCCATTGTGGATGCGCCGACCACCATGGTGATTGGCAAGCGCCAAGTAAAAGTGCTGGCTTGGTATGACAATGAGTGGGGATATTCCTGCCGGGTTGTCGATTTAGTCAAACAGGTGGGTCAACCTTTTTTATCCGTTGACCATCGGCGGGAAGAAGTAATGGTCTGATTCCCACCGCCGATGGTAAGCACGAATCATTCTCCGCATCCGGATGAGGGTGCGGAGAATTTTTGTATGGAAGGATAATTAATTTTATTAATTAATGGTAAAAAAAGAGGTGATTTTGCCCATTCATTAACCACAATGTGAACGGATTTTCCGTTTGGTACATACCAAATTTCCAAGGAAACCCTGTGAAAAACAGGCGAAATACTGACAGTTGGAATGGAGTTGTACAACATTTTTTCGAAAAGTGACCCTAAAGTTTCCCGGTTGTTCGAATGAATGAATGGACAGGTTTTCCTATCCGTATTCGAAAATTGAATAACAGAAGAGGTGGACGCATTGGGAAAACGGTTTGTGTCGATTTTTATGATTGCCGTACTGCTGTTTGCGGGGGCGACACCGGCCTTTGCAGAAGCGGAGGTAAAGCCGGAACTGAAGGTGACTGAAGGAGAAGACAACGGCGCTCATGTGGTCACGGCCACAGTGGCCGGTGCGGAAGAAGTCAAAGGCACTTTTACCTTTACCGGTGTAGGGGAAGAGCAGAGCAACGAGACGGGTGAAGTCAGATATGAAGGGCTGGAAAGCGGCTCTCATCAAGTGGAAGTTACCTTTGATGGAATCGTTGACGGTGTGGAGCTCACCCTGAACGGCAGCCTCTCCTTTGAGGTGAAAGGGGAAGGGGATGAGAGTGCCAAAGAGGAAGAAAACGGAGACGAAACCTCCGATCATAAAGGTGATAAGGAATCTGAGAACAAGCCGGATGAAGAGAAATCCGAAGATGGGAAGCTGATGGTCTCCCCGTTCTTCTTTATCGGAGAAGAATCAGGAATCGCCCTGAGTGCCGAGTTGTTGGGAGAGGCAAAAGGGAAATGGTCCTTCACCCTGGACGGGAAAAAACCGGAAGAATGGTATGAGGATTACGATGATGAAGAAGGGGTGACCTATGCGGAAGCTTTCTACACGGTAGCGAAGCCAGGCACTCACAAAGCTGTGGTTACCTTTAAAGGAACCGTGGATGGGAAATCGGTTGATCTCAAGGAAGAGCTGGTCGTTGACTTCCCGACGTTTGGATTTGAACTGACTCACGACGGAAAAGCCACTGTCGGCGGCAAATTCACCCAAGCTAAGAAAGCGGAAGGCGATTGGTTTATCGCTCTGGGTGATTTTGAAGACGAGTTCATGTTGGACTTTGCAGAAGCGGAAGGTCACAAAGGACTCAGTTTCTCCCATAACTTCAAGGGTATCAAGCCCGGTACTTACTTCGTGTTTGTCGGGTTCTTCGGAGAAGTGGACGGGTTGGAAGTGGGGGCTTTTGATGAAGCGCTTCTGGTTATTAATAAAGACGGCTCCGGCACCTTGAAGCCCATCGATGACGAAGGTCCAGTCGTCACCGACCCCGATTATGTGGAAGATATCATCGATGAAGCGAAAAAAGGCGGTAAACTCCCCAATACGGCCACCTCTTTACCGCTGATGGCCTTGTTTGGCGGATTGCTGCTGGCGGCAGGCCTGGGCATGCTGACCCTGCGTGGAAAGCGTGCCGCATAAACATCGACAGTAGAAAAAATCCGTTCCGGCTCCGCCGGGGCGGATTTTTTTTGTTTCGAGTGTGGAAGGGAAGGAGAAGGGATATGGTATATTAAGTACACTGGTGTCCCTTTGCGGGGGTAGATCGGGAGGGTTGAACATGCGGTGTCCTTTTTGCCATTCCATGGGCAGCAGCCGGGTGCTGGATTCCCGTCCGGCCCATGAAGGAAAATCGATCCGTCGACGACGGCAATGCGAAGCCTGCGAACGCCGCTTCACCACATTTGAAATGGTGGAGGAGAAGCCTCTTATCGTGATCAAAAAGGATGGCAGCCGTGAGGAATTTAACCGCGACAAACTGCTTCGGGGGCTGATTCGGGCATGTGAAAAGAGGCCGGTTCCCATGGAACGGCTGCAAAGCCTGGTGGATGAGGTGGAACGGAATCTTCGCGAACATAACGAGTCAGAGGTTCCCACCCGTGAGATCGGGGAGATGATTATGGAACGGCTGGTGGAAGTGGACGAAGTGGCCTATGTCCGGTTTGCGTCGGTATATCGGCAGTTTAAAGATATTAATGTATTTGTGAGGGAGTTGGAAGATTTATTAAATCGGTCCCGGTGACAATGGTGAGGGAGCAGGAAGGAGAGAGGAGAACTTGGCAGGCGAAACCGACCCGAAAACAGATTTGTCCACCGGCTTCTCTCCTGTTACAATAGAAGACCCATTAGAGGAGATCGGACCGGGAGGCTTTTTACATGAGCAGCCTATCGTGGAATGAGTGCACACCGCACGACGGCTGGATCGGACACAGTTTGCGACCCATACAACAGGCAGATATGATCGCTCTGGTCCAACTGTACCAGCCGGTGGTGGGGCCCCAAGCGATCAGCTTGTACATTACATTGGCTTATCAGCTGCCCCTTCATCAGGCGGGAACGACTTCGACACAGACCCACCTTGATTTGATGAAGGGGCTTCAGTTGCCATTGGGTGAGTTGCTGTCCGCCCGTTACCGCCTGGAGGGCGTGGGATTGTGGAACACCTATGAGTCCGGGGAAACCGCCCGTCGGATCTTTACCTATGAATTGGTTCCCCCGTTGACACCGGCACGTTTTTTTCAGAGCGATGTCCTAAGCATCACCCTGTTTCACCGAGTGGGAAAAGAGCGGTTCCGCCAGTTGCACCAGCAGTTGACACACCATGTTTCCGTTGGTGAGGGACGGGACTTGACGAAAACGTTCCAACAAGTGTTTGGATCCTTGTCGCCATCGGAGATCGCTTCGGCTGCGGAAGTGGAAGAGACAATCGGTTGGAGCGGGGGCGATGGGGAGCATCCGTTGGAAGAGGGAAAATCCCCTGCCTTTGAACAGGAAGAAGAAGACCTCTCCATGGTGAAAGCCCGCTTGCAGTCTTATGTAGAGTCGGGTGCCTGGACCAGGGAAGTAGAAGAACAGATTCGTGAAATCCGCTTTTTATATCAGCTGGATGATTGGGATTTGATCAAAGCGTTACAAAATCCCTACGTCACTCAAAACGGTCAGATCCATGTGAACCGTTTGCGATCCTTTGTGCGGAGCCAGTACCGAATGCGCTTCGGCCGTGATCCGGTGGTGGTGGATCGGCAACGGTGGGACCGGTCTAACCCGCCTTCACCGGTGCCATCAAAAGAATCTGCGTCATCGGAGATCCCAGAACGACGGGACGAGGAAGAATCGGACGAGGAAAAACACCTTCGTGTGTTGGCAAAGATGTCGCCGGTGGAATTGCTGACCAAGTATCAAAAGGGAAAGCAGATCCCCCGCGCCGACCTGGAATTGGTGGAGGATCTGATCCGGGAGTACGGGTTGCCGTCCGGAGTGGTCAATGTATTGTTGGAGTATGTCCTTTACTCCCAGGATTATAAGCTGCCCCGGCCGTTAGTCGAAAAGATCGCCGGCCACTGGGCCCGAAGTGACATTCGGACGGTGGAAAAAGCACGGGAGATGGTTCGCAAGGAACAGAATCGGGAGTGGAAGAAACGAAAGGGAAAGAGTGGGGCAAGCAACCCAAAAAGCGGGTATCGTCAGGCTCAGCAACGAACGGACCGGGAAGATCGGCTGCCGAAATCCGTGGCGGAAGCGCTGGCACAGGAAGAGAACAAGCCGTCAGTCCGAATTAATCCGGAGACGGAAGCACGGCTGCGTGAAAAACTGAACAAGATGCATCAAAACTTAAGCCGTCGCGTCAAGGAAAAGGGGAGTTCGTGATGAATCGCATCAATCGGGTAGTCGGTCCGCTGAAAAAGCGGTGGTCCATTCAGGAACGAACGGAACAAGAGTGGAGAGAACTGTGGAATCACCGTCATGTCTGTTCATTCCGAAAGGAGCATCCGGAATTGGACGCGGAAGTGGCACGCCGCTCGTGGCTGTCGTTGCGCCAGTTTGCTCAGGAGAGGGATCATTGTGAGGCTTGTCCCGGATTGGATCGATGTCCCAACCTGGTCAAGGGTCATCAACCGGAGCTTCATGTTCACCACGGCTTGCTCGACTTGCGAATGGCTCCCTGCCATCACTGGCTTGCTCGGGAAGAAGCACGGAAGCGTCAGCAACTGATCAAGAGCCACCACATTCCCGTGGACATCATGAATGCCACCTTTGAATCGATGGATTTTGATGAAGATCGGGCTGAAGCGATTGGAGCGGCGATGGATTTTTGCAACCAATTTGCTGAAGGAAAACCGGAGCGGGGTTTGTATCTGTATGGTCCTTTCGGAGTAGGGAAAAGCCGGATCGCGGCTGCAATGGCCCATTATCTGGTGCAATACCGTGTCGACTCGCTGATGGTGTACGTTCCGGAATTTGTACGTGAGGTCAAAGATTCCATCCGAGACGGCATGATTCAGGAAAAGCTGGAGGCCTTAAAGACAGCCACGGTGTTGATCTTGGACGATATCGGCGCGGAAAGCCTTACCCCGTGGACACGGGATGAAATATTGGGAGCGATACTGCAGTATCGGATGGCTGAGAAGCTTCCCATCGTGATGACATCCAACCTGGATCTGGAGGAGTTGGAAGCGCATTTGGCCCATTCGGACAAGGGAGGAACCGAACGAACCAAAGGGAAGCGGATCATGGAACGGATTCGACCGTTTGTGGATGCGTATCGGGTGAAGGGTCCCAATCGCCGTCAGGCATGATTTTATCTCCGGAGAAACTTTTTATTCGATCTTGCACAAGGAGGTGACGCGTGTTATAATGTCTTTTGTCGCTAGGAAAACAACAGCATGGTTCGGTAGCTCAGTCGGTAGAGCAGAGGACTGAAAATCCTCGTGTCGGCGGTTCGATTCCGTCCCGAACCACCATCTTCGCGAGCGGAAGTGGCTCAGTGGTAGAGCACCGCCTTGCCAAGGCGGGGGTCGCGGGTTCGAATCCCGTCTTCCGCTCCATTTTCATATGGTATGCCGGGGTGGCGGAATAGGCAGACGCACGGGACTTAAAATCCCGGGGTGGGTTCCCACCGTGTCGGTTCGAGTCCGACCCTCGGTACCAGCCTAAACCTTTCCTTTGGGGAAGGTTGTTTTTTAATGTGTTCTGTGTTTCCATCGTCCCATAACGCATGCGGAATGTGATAGGATAAGGTTAAATATGCGGAATGAACGAAAAACGGGTGGTGGGTTTCCATCCTTCCGCATGAAGGGGAGGGCGCCGGTCTGGAGATCGGTGTTTTTTCTTCCTTTAAAAACCAAACATATGTTGCTATCTCTGAGAGGAGGAGGAATGCGCTGTGATGGGGAATACGCATTTGTGCCTGGGAGTGGCTGCAGGTGCGGCAGCTGTCGCCATAACCGGGACTGCCGACGATGTGGCGACGGTTAGTGGAATCATGCTGGTTTCTTCTTTGGGGGCCTTATTGCCGGATATTGATGAAGAGGGAAGTATCCTGAACAATCTCATCTTCAAAGCAATTAAGTTTCGATCGTTTGCATTGGCCATGGGCGGAGCCGTGGTGGTACTGCTGTCGTTGTTTAAAAATCTGGAATCATGGATCATCTTGTCCGGGTTATATGCCATTGCCGTCGCCTTTGTCCCGCATCGGAACTTTACCCACTCCCTGTTGTCTTTGGTGATCGTCACTTGGATCACCTATTTGGCTGATCCGGTTTACGCTTGGGCGATGGCCTTAGGCGTGATATCCCATCTGGGGGCGGATGCCTGTACGTATCGGGGAATCCCTTTGTTTTGGCCGGTTAAGAAACGGATCGGGCTGCGTTCCGTCGGGGTTTATGTTCGTTCCGGAGACGCCACGGACCGACTTACCGGCCAAATTGCCATGTATTCGGGATGTTTTTTGTTGCTGGTCCTTCTGTTTCAGGATGTCTCCTATGAGATGTTTATGGCTACCACTCAGGAACGGCTGAATGCGGTCAAGAGCCTGTTTGGTATTTCCGGATAAGGAGCGATTCCATTGCGAATGGTACATAGGCATCGATGGCCGTCTCTGTTTGTGGTATGGATCGGGCTGGTACTGGTGATTACAGGTTGTGCTTCCCTCGATCCTGGAACGGGAGCTGTGACGGACGGCATCGACCGTCCACCAGAGGAGGAACTGATCAAAGCGAAAGTGGTTCGGGTGATCGATGGAGACACCATTGTGGCACGGGTAAAAGAAAAGGAGGAACGGATTCGTTTTATCGGGGTGGATACGCCGGAGACGGTTCACCCTGAAAAAGGGGAAGAACCCTTTGGGAAAGAAGCGTCTGATTTTACTAAAACCCATTTGCCGGCAGGAGGAACCATTTTTCTGGAAATGGATGCGGAAGAGCGGGATCATTATGGCCGCCTTTTGGCCTATATCTGGGTGGAGGAAGAGTTGTTTAACGCTTCGTTGTTACAGGAAGGATTGGCAACTACATTGACGATTCCACCCAATGTGAAGTATCGAGATGAGTTTAGGGCTTTAGAACAGGAATCACGGGAAAAAGAAGTCGGCTTGTGGGGAGAAGAGGAAGCATCCGGGGGGCAGGGGAGCGGCAACGATCCGGCGGTGACGGGCACGGGCGGCTGTGAAGGCCAAATTAAGGGCAATGTGAACCGCAAAGGGGAGAAGATCTATCATGTCCCTGGAGGCCCCAACTACGAACAAGTGAAGGAAGAGGAGTGGTTTTGCACGGAAGAAGAGGCGAAATCCGCTGGCTATCGGTCTCCCCGCGGCCAGTAGCCCAAAAAACCAATCGATTCAACCCTCCCGCGACTGGGGGGTTTTTCTTTTCCCATGTCAGACGGGTACTGATGTTTTCGCATAAAACCAGGAGTGTCCACCCAAACTAATCAACGACTCGCGTAAAATCATGGATTCCATCTGCCGTTCATAAACTAGGGGTAAACAGTGGACAAAGGAGAAGAATCGGGTATGGTTGCTTACCACATTTCGGTTCCAGGTTCGGTCGGTTCTGAATATGCCGCCCGCATGAGGGAATTTCTGTCGGAAGAGCTTCGCAACCTGGAGAAAAAAGGGGCTTTGTTTCACTTGGAAGAAAAGGACCAGGGAGATCGTACGGTATTTCATCTGTATCATCGGCATCCCGGCAAACCAAAAGACCGAGGAATTCGTCACAGTCTGGGGGATGCGGTGGCAGACTATTTTCTGACGGTGGATGAACCCGCTTGGATCCGCCGTATCATCTCCAAGGAGTTTGATTACCGCAATCCGGAAGAAACCAAAGTGATTGAATCCTATGCCCGTCACATTTTGGATGAAGAAGGGGAAGAGGGGGGATCCGGCCACCAGGATCGGCGGCAAAAAGTATCCCGTCATGTGAGCCGGTATTTGCAACGACATCGGACGCTGGCGGTGGATGGTTTTTTTCGCTTTCGAATGAAACGATATCGTCATTTGCTGGTGAAACTAGTGGAACATGCCATCGATGAATACATATTGGACCGTGAGTATCAGGAGTTTATCAACCTGCTTCGTTACTTTGTATCGGTTCAGAAACCGAAGGTCTCATTGGTTCATCTCTTTCACTGCGGAAAACGGCGCTTTCATCTATTGGATGCGGACGGAGAGCCTCTTTCCTTGACAGAAATGGACGGCACCGTACAAGAGCTGATGGATCACTCCCTGTCCCAGGAGGACATGATCGTCAGTTCTCTTTTGACGGTGGCCCCGGATCGTATTCTCTTACATACGGTGGATCCCGATGAAACCATTATCCGCACGCTGATCCAGATATTCGAAGATCGGATCCAGGTGTGTGATGGATGTCCCATTTGCCGGACGGCTCCTATGGAGAAGCTTGACTCCATCGATTGAGCGGAGTATAATGAGTAACAAATTTTCGCGAAATCAGCATCGACGAGGACAGCGTCTGTCTGTTACGGCGTCAGAGAATGGGGGTCACCGGCTGTAAGCCCCCTCGCCCTCTGCAGGCTGGATGACCCCCTCCGAGCTGTGACCGGGAACCCCTCTGGGGCAGTATCGGTTACCGGCATGCACACCGTTACCCGTGCCTGAAAGGATCCGGTTTATTTTCGGCGAGCAAAAGGAATCAGACCGGATCGAAGAAGGGTGGAACCACGCGTGTCCAAACACTCGTCCCTTAGGATGGGTGTTTTTTATTTTGTCTTCAAGGAGTGAAGCGAAGATGAGTATTGCCGTTAAGTTGCCCGACGGATCCCGGCGCCAATTCGACCAGCCGATCCATGTGTCCGATGTAGCCGTCTCGATCAGCAAAGGGCTAGCCAAAAAAGCGGTGGCCGGTATAGTCAACGGTCAAACGGTGGATCTGTCCGCATCTGTTCCCGACGGAGCGGAGGTACGGATTCTCACTTTGGACGAAAAGGAAGGATTGGAAGTTTACCGACACAGTGCCGCGCACCTGATGGCACAAGCCGTGAAGCGTCTTTTCGGCGATGTGAAACTGGGGATTGGTCCCGTGATTGAAAACGGGTTTTACTATGATATGGACCTCTCCCACCGGCTGACCCATGAAGATTTACCTCGGATTGAAGAAGAGATGAAGAAGATCGTGAAGGAGGATCACTTAATCCGGCGCAAGGTGGTTTCTCGAGAGGAAGCGATTCGCCTCTATGAAGAGGTGGGGGACAAATACAAGCTGGAACTGATCCGGGAATTGCCGGAGGATGCGGAAATCTCGATCTATGAACAAGGGGAATTTTTTGACCTGTGCCGGGGTCCTCATGTTCCTTCTACGGGTAAACTGAAGGCATTTAAGCTTTTGAGCGTCGCCGGGGCCTATTGGCGAGGAGACTCGGACAACCCCATGCTGCAGCGGGTATATGGAACGATCTGGCCGAAACAGTCGCAGTTGGAGGAGCATTTAAAGCGACTGGAAGAAGCCAAGGAACGGGATCACCGTAAGCTGGGGAAAGAATTAGGCATTTTCACGCTGTCTAAAGAAGTGGGCCAAGGGTTGCCGCTGTGGCTTCCAAACGGAGCCGCCATTCGCCGGATTATCGAGCGCTATATCGTGGACAAAGAGGAGCGCCTCGGATACGACCATGTTTACACTCCGCACCTGGCCAACGTGGAATTGTACAAAATATCCGGACACTGGGACCATTATCATGAAGATATGTATCCAACGATGAAGATGGACAACGAAGAGCTGGTTCTGCGGCCGATGAACTGCCCTCACCACATGATGGTCTATAAAAACGAACTGAAAAGTTACCGCCACCTGCCTATTCGGATCGCCGAGCTGGGTATGATGCACCGGCATGAAATGTCCGGTGCCCTGTCCGGACTACAGCGGGTGCGGGCCATGACCTTAAATGATGCTCATATTTTTTGTCGCCCGGATCAGATCAAGTCTGAGTTTACTCGGGTGGTCCAGCTGATCCAGGAAGTCTACCGCGATTTTGGCATCCGGGATTTCTGGTTCCGTCTCTCTTACCGGGATCCCGGGGACAAAAAGAAATATGTGCAAAACGATGAGATGTGGGAAACCAGCCAGATGATGCTGAAAGAGGCCATGGATGACATGGGACTTCCGTATGTGGAGGCGGAAGGGGAAGCGGCGTTTTACGGCCCCAAACTGGATGTCCAGGTGCAAACCGCCCTCGGCAAGGATGAAACCTTGTCCACCGTCCAGTTGGACTTCCATTTGCCCAACCAGTTTGAACTGGAATACGTCGGTGAAGACGGCCAGCCGCATCGTCCCGTTGTGATTCACAGGGGGATTGTGGGCACGATGGAACGGTTTGTCGCGTTTTTGTTGGAGTATTATAAAGGCGCTTTACCGGTATGGCTCGCTCCTACCCAGGCACGGGTTCTCACCATCACCGACGCGTTTTACGATTACGCACAGGAGGTAGTGGAGCAATTGCGCACCGCCGGCATCCGGGCGGAACTGGACGCCCGCAGCGAAAAAATCGGATACAAGATCCGTGAGGCGCAACTACAGAAGATCCCCTATATGTTGGTGATAGGAGAAAAGGAACGGGAACAGGGTGGTGTCGCCCTTCGGGAGCGCGGAAAAGGCGACCGGGGATTGGTGAAGTTGGAAGATCTGATCGCTCAAATCAGGGAAACCATCGACCAAAAAGGATGACGACAGGAGCGCTGACCTCCTCCTTCCCCTTTCTTGACAAGACCATAGTGCTGTGATAGAATTTCTTGGGTAAGCAAGCAGAAGCGCCCGCTTCTCACCTGATCGACGCACGGGCTGTTGACAGGTATGGATTCCGGATGGATCTAAAAGGTGTGGGCGTCTGCCCATGCCTTTCCTGTTTTTTACAAAATTATTGGAGGTGGCAGGTTATCAGCAAGGAACAACATCTGGTCAACGGATCGATCCGTGCGCGGGAAGTCCGCCTCATCGATTCGGAAGGGAACCAGCTGGGGATCCAACCCCTTCGCGAAGCGCTCCGTCTGGCCCAGGAAGCCGACCTAGACCTGGTCAACGTCGCGCCGCAGGCCAAGCCGCCGGTCTGCCGCATTATGGACTACGGGAAATATCGTTACGAACAGAGCAAGCGGGAAAAAGAAGCCCGCAAGAAGCAAAAAACCATCCAGGTCAAAGAGATCCGCTTCAGCCCGTCCATCGAAGAGCACGATGTCCACACCAAGCTCCGCAACGTGAAAAAGTTCCTGAATAACGGGGACAAAGTGAAACTGTCGATCCGCTTCCGCGGTCGGGAGATCACTCACCAGGACTTGGGCCGCAAAATCTTGGTACGGATGGCTGAAGAAGTGAAGGACATCGGGGATGTGGAGCGCCAGCCCAAGCTGGAAGGGCGCCATATGATCATGATTTTAACACCGAAACAGCAGTGACCCCAGGGAGGGATTGTCATGCCGAAGATGAAGACGCGTCGTGCTGCCGCCAAGCGTTTCAGCAAAACCGGCACCGGCAAAATCAAGCGAAACCATGCCTTTATGAACCATATGCTGGAGCATAAACCGAAAAAGGCCAAGCGTAAACTGCGCAAAAGCACGACCATGGCCAAAGGTGACGTGAAACGTACCAAACAATTGATCGCTTACAAGTAAATGACACAAGAACGTGTTTGAGTCTGGAGGGAATAGATCATGGCTCGAGTCAAAGGCGGGACTGTTACTCGTCGTCGTCGCAAAAAAGTACTGAAGCTGGCCCGTGGCTACTTCGGTTCCAAGCATGCTCTGTTTAAAACCGCTAAACAGCAAGTCATGAAGTCGTTGATGTTCGCTTATCGCGACCGTCGCCAGAAAAAACGCGACTTCCGCAAGCTGTGGATTACACGGATCAACGCGGCTGCCCGCATCAACGGTTTGTCCTACAACAAGTTGATGTACGGTTTGAAACAGGCAGGCGTCGACATCAACCGCAAAATGCTGGCCGATCTGGCCATCAACGACGAAAAGGCTTTCGCCGAGCTGGCCACCTTGGCCAAACAAAAAGTGAATGCCTGATATTATATCCACCCGCTTCCGATGGAAGCGGGTTTTCTCGTTCGATGAAAAAAGCGATCCGGGCATCCAAGCCGGATCGCTTTTTTTGCTTCAATCCCGTTTTCATTTAGTATTACAGTTGCATTTGTACGAAGAGTGTATAGGAGCGTGGGTGGGTCGGGCTGGCGGGCTGTCTTCGTTTCGTTGCAAAAAGCGCATAGCGAGACCAGGGAACAATAGTGACCCGGGCGAGACTTGTGCTTTGTGAGTGCAATGCGAACCAAAAGCCACACCGGCCCTCTCTCATTCTTGTGGAAAATTGAATTGCCCTAACCGTGTGCTTCGGCTTCTCTAGTCCGGTGCCGACCTTTCCCGGCTGTGCCGGAAGATGGTTCTTCCCCGCCGATTTCTCCTTGCGGCGGCTCCTGATTGCTGGTGCGAAGCGGGATTTCTTTTATAAACAAGGTACAGAGGAAGGCGAGGGCCATAATGCCGCACCCCAACCAAAACACGGCGGATAATCCGGCGTTCATGCTTTCGCGCAAGACCGACAGAAAGGAATCCAATGCCGCTTCCATGCCGGGAGGCAATGGGGCGCGGAGGGCGGCCAGTTGGTCTGGAGCCAGCAGGATTTGCGGATCGATGTCCGCCAATCCCTCACTGGCTGGATGATCGGCTAACGAGGGAGGAAGAGAGGTAGATTCCACTTTAGCATTCATCCGTGACAGCATGATCGACCCCATGACGGCAACACCGATCGTTCCTCCCATTTGCCGAAACAATTGAACGGCGGAGGTGGATACCCCCAGATAACGATGGGAAACCGCATTTTGCACCGTCAGGTTGAAGATGGGGAAGGCCATACCCAATCCCAGGCCGACAAGGATTAGATAGAGGATGACCGTAAGCGTGGAGGTTTCAGCGTCCATACCGGCCAAGAGAGCCATTCCTCCGGTCATGATCAACAAACCGAACAACGCTATTTTTTTGTATTTGCCTGTCTTGGTGATGAAGTGGCCGGCGACCGCACTGGCAAGCACCATGCCCAATGTCATCGTCATCATCATGATGCCTGATTTGGCGGCGGAGGTGCCCATTACACCTTGTATAAAGAAAGGCATATACATAACCGCACCAAACATGCCCATACCGATAAAGAAGCTGATGACATTGGACAGGCTGAAAATGCTGTTTTTGAAGAGGTACAAGGGCATCACAGGGCTTTCGGCCCCTTTCTCCACCCATAGGAACAGCAGGAACGACACCAAGGAGAAGCTGAACAAAGTGATAATCTGCCAGGAGGCCCATGGATAGGCATCCCCTGCCCAGGTAAAGGCGAGGAGCAGTGGGACGATCGTTAAAGCCAACAAAACCGATCCGAGGTAATCAATCCGTTTTTTCGCACCGGACGGCGTTTGGGGAAACAAGCGAAGAATCAAATAAAACGCGGCAAACCCGACAGGGAGGAAGATCCAAAAAACCCAATGCCAGTCGAAATGGTCCACAATGTAGCCACCCAAGGTGGGACCCAATACACTGGCCAGCCCGAAAACGGCTCCCATCAAGCCTTGCCAGCGTCCCCGTTCGCGGGGGGAGAACAGATCGCCCACGGCGCTGAAAGCGGTGGCCATGATCATCCCGCCGCCTAAGCCCTGCACACCCCGCCACACGATCAACTGGATCATATCCTGGGCGGTTCCGCACAGGAATGTTCCGATGATGAACAAGCCCAGCCCGGTCAGGATAAACCGTTTCCGTCCGTAAATATCGGACAGCTTTCCCACTAAAACAGCGGTGATACTGGATGCCAGCATAAAGACGGTGAACACCCAGTTAAAATATTGAATGCCGCCGAGATCGCTGACGATTCGCGGCAAGGCCGTCCCCACAATCGTCTGGTTGAGGGCGGCGAACAACATGGATGACATAATGGCCACCATGATTGTCACTTTTTGCTTCATTTCAAGGTGCTCCACGATCGTCCCTTCTTTCCGGTGGTTGTTGGGTGCTCATTTTTTGGAACAGGCGAAGCAATGTACTCATCTCCTCCGTGGTGAAGGAGTCGAATTTATGTCGGAAGTATTGGAGGCGTTTTTGTTCCATCGTCGCCACTACCTCGGTACCTTCCTCTGTAAGCATCAATTCCACTACACGTTTGTCCGCTTGGGAGCGATGGCGGCGAGCCAGTCCTTTTTTTACTAATCGATCAGTCAATTGGGTGATATGGCTGTTGGAGACGCCAAACTCTGCCGCCAGAACCGACACTTTTTGCGGACCATGACGGAGATGGCGCAGTACAAAGAATTCTCCCCTGCTCATTTCTTCTCCCAGCATGTGGTTCATTTCATCTTTTAACCGACGGAACACTTGTCGGAAAGCCTGCTCCAACTCATCGATCAATTGTTGTCGTTCCGACATGAAGCCCCTCCTGGACTTTTATTTAATAAAGTTAACTTTTCTATATACGAATTTTATATGAGTAGAGAGAGTGCTGTCAATTGAAGGGACAAAAAAACGGCCTTCACGGCCGGCCGGGGTTGGTGTTGAAACGAGAGGAGCGTTATTTATGCAAAAAGGTGCTCTCCGCTACGGGGTTTCGGTGTACAGCAGGATTGCGCTGCGACCACCATGTGGCGAGCAGAGGACCGGAGATGTTGTGCCAGATGCTGAAGAGAGCACCCGGCAATGCGGCAGCAGGCTCAACATGAGCGAGGGCGAGCGCAACACCCAAACCGGAATTTTGCATTCCTACCTCTAAGGAGACGGCTCGGGAGTCCGTTTCATTCAATTTCAAACCGCGGGCTGCTCCATAACCGAGAAGGAGACCGAAAGCATTGTGGAGGATCACTGCCATCAGGGCGACTCCGGCTGTGACGGAAAAATGGTCGGCGTTGAGCGCAACCACTACCGCGATGATCCACACAATGGCGGTTACCGAGATGAGGGGCAGGACAGAAGTGGCTTTTTTAACGGCAGAAGGAAACAGACGGCGAACGATGATGCCGAAAGTGATGGGCAGGAGGATCACTTGCAGGATGGACAGCACCATGGGACCCGGTTCGACCGGCAGCCAGGATTCGGCCAACACCCATAACCACACGGGAGTGATTAGTGGTGCTAACAGGGTGGAAACACTGGTCATGGTGACGGAGAGAGGTACATTTCCTCTGGAAAGATAGACCATCACATTGGAAGCGGTCCCTCCCGGGCAAGCACCCACTAAAATCAAACCGACCGCCAGTTCGGGCGGCAACCCCAGAACAGTGGCAATCGCCCAAGCAGCCAGCGGCATAATGAGAAATTGGGCGATAACGCCTGCCATCACTGATTTCGGCTGCTTGGCGATCCGTTGGAAATCTTGCCAGGACAGGGTTAAGCCCATGCCAAACATGACGACTCCCAACAGGGGCGTCACCCAATTAGCCAGTTGCGTAAACGAACCGGGAAACTGATAGGCGGCTGCCGCCGCTAGCATGACCCAGAGGGCGAAAGTTTTTTCCGCCAAACGACTGATCCGTGCCCAAGCGTGCAATCGGTTTTTTCCTCCTACCGGATTTTTTTCATTTCTGACAATATTGATATCCATCTTAGACCGGTGCGGGGCGTTCGTCAAGGGGAGAGAGGGACAATGGTTTCCTGTGAGATCGAAATCAAACAAAGTGCTTGCAATTTTCCGTCTCCTGGTTCACACTGATATGCAATATAGTTACTGGTGTCTGATAATGAATAGTTTCCGTGAGAATGAGAGAGGACGGACAAACGGATGTTATCAGATGCACCATAGTGAATAGGAGGACTAGACATGGCAGATACACACCGGGATCTGCGCATCCGCAGCAAGGTGATCAGTGAAGGAAGCAACCGCGCACCCAATCGGGCGATGCTGCGTGCTGTCGGGCTGAAGGACGAGGATTTCCAAAAGCCGATGGTGGGAGTGGCCAGCACCTGGAGTGAAGTGACGCCTTGCAATGTGCATATCCGCCAACTGGCGGAAGAAGCCAAGCGGGGTGCGGCAGAGGCGGGAGGAGCACCGTTGATTTTTAATACCATCACCGTTTCTGACGGGATTTCCATGGGACATGAAGGGATGCGCTACTCCCTTCCCAGCCGGGAAGTGATCGCCGATTCCATCGAAACCGTTGTCGGGGCGGAACGTTTGGACGCTTATGTAGCGATCGGCGGCTGCGACAAAAATATGCCCGGCTGTATGATTGCCATCGGCCGGACTGAGGTGCCTGCCGTCTTCGTCTACGGAGGTACGATCCGTCCGGGCAAGCTGGACGGGAAGGATATCGATATCGTCTCCGCCTTTGAAGGGGTGGGACAGTACAACAAAGGTCGAATCGATCAAGACCAGCTTCACCAGATCGAATGCCATGCTTGTCCGGGAGCGGGTTCCTGCGGGGGGATGTATACCGCCAACACGATGGCTTCCGCCATTGAAGCGATGGGGATGAGTCTGCCGGGCAGCTCTTCCCATCCGGCTGAATCCGACGAAAAGCTTCAGGATTGTCTGGAAGCTGGACGGGCAGCGGTCCGATTGTTGGAAAAGGGTATTTATCCCAAGGATATTATGACCAAGAAGGCCTTTGAAAATGCGATTACCGTCGTGATGGCTTTAGGCGGATCCACTAATGCCATTTTGCATTTACTGGCGATGGCCCACGCCGTGGACGTGGATCTGACGATGGATGACTTTGAACGGATCCGGCAGCGGGTTCCCCATATCGCCGATCTGAAGCCCAGCGGTCAGTATGTGATGCAGGACCTGTATGAAGCGGGCGGTGTGCCGGCAGTGATGAAGGAACTGTTAAAAGCCGGCTTGCTTCATGGAGACTGCCTGACCGTGACCGGCCGTACATTGGCCGAAAACCTGGAGCAGGCCGATTCCCTGCGCGAGGGGCAACAAGTGATTCGTCCCCTGGATCACCCGTTCCGCAAGACAGGCCCCTTGGTGGTGTTGGAAGGGAACCTGGCACCGGAGGGAGCGGTGGCCAAGGTATCCGGACTGAAAGTAACGAGTTTGACGGGACCGGCAAAAGTGTTTGACAGTGAAGAAGCGGCGACGGAAGCGATTTTGTCTGATCGGATTCAACCGGGAGATGTAGTCGTGATCCGGTACGAAGGACCCAAAGGCGGACCGGGTATGCCGGAGATGCTCTCCATCACGGGGATCCTGGTTGGCAAAGGCTTAGGGGAAAAAGTGGCCTTGATCACGGACGGCCGCTTTTCCGGCGGTTCCCACGGGTTTGTCATCGGTCATGTGGCACCGGAAGCCCAGGTGGGCGGGCCGATCGCTCTGTTACAGGATGGGGACGCCATCACCATCGACAGTGAAAAACGCATCCTGTCTGTCGATGTGCCGGAGGCGGAGTGGGAAGAGCGGAAACGGGCCTGGAAAGAACGTCCCCTGCCAGCCAACAGGGGAGTTCTGAATAAATATGCCCGGCTGGTTTCTTCCGCTTCCCGTGGGGCGGTAACGGATTAACAAATCCTTATCAAAAAACCGGTTGACAAAGCGGGTAGACCCTTAATATAATAGCATCTAAATAATTCAACGATTCCACCAAAACTAAAACTGCAATGTGTTAGGAGGGTGTCTAGGGTTCCGCCCGTTCCACGGGGTCTGCGACCGAGTGGCACCAGCATCCCTTAAGGGATGTACACCGTGAGGATAAAAGCCTCTGCGGCAGGTCCTACCTACTTTCTCGAAAAAAGGGGTATGGCATGCCCGGAGGCTTTGTTACAAGAGAAGAAGCCTATATTTTCAAAAAAAGGAAATAGAAGGACAAAAACTGAGATGGGGCCATACGTTGTCGCATCCCCGCGCCACAGAGAGTTCTGGAATGCTGAGACCAGAATCGCGGTGCGGCGACGTTCTCACCCCGGAGTTGCGCGTCGAAAGGAAAATCCGACTAGAACGCGAACGGCGTCCCCGTTAACGGACAGAGTGTGGAGCTCCCCATCGCCCGCACTCAATAAGGCTGTCGGCCGCGAGGCCGGTGGCAAACATTGGGTGGTACCGCGAACCCTTCGCCCCAATCAACGTGATTCGGACCCGGAATGGGCCCAACGTCCGTTGGGGTGAAGGGTTTTTTACTTTTTTAACAGAGGAGGGAGAATGATGTCGCAATCCATGGCGACAGTGGAACAAGGCGCGGAGAAAGGGAAGGAACCGGTCGATTTCTCAGGATCCGAGATTTTGTTGCGATGCCTGATTGAAGAAGAGGTGGAGGTGGTGTTCGGGTATCCCGGCGGTGCTGTGCTGCCCATCTATGATTCGCTGTACCAAGGGAAGCTGAAGCATCTGTTGGCCCGTCATGAGCAGGGAGCAATCCACGCCGCCGACGGATATGCCCGGGCGACCGGCAAAGCAGGGGTGGTCATCGCCACTTCCGGGCCGGGGGCCACCAATTTGGTGACCGGGATCGCCAATGCCCAGATGGATTCGATTCCTTTGGTCTGCATTACCGGCAACGTCGCCCAAAATCTAATCGGTACCGATGCGTTCCAGGAAGCGGACATCATCGGCATCACGATGCCGATCACCAAACACAGTTATCAGGTGACCGATGTCCGGGATCTGCCCCGCGTCGTGAAGGAAGCGTTCCATATCGCCACCACCGGCCGTCCCGGACCGGTTCTGATCGATATCCCCAAGGACGTAAGCAATGCGAGGGCTTCCTTTTCCTATCCAGACTCGATCTCCATCCGGGGTTATCAACCAAAGACGAATCCGCACCCGTTGCAGGTGCAACGTTTACACCAGGCTGTGGCAGAGGCGTCAAAGCCCGTGATCTTGGCTGGTGGCGGCGTGGTCACCTCAGGAGCGGAGGAGGAGTTAATCGCTTTTGCCGAAAAAGCGAATATTCCGGTTACCACCACCTTGATGGGGCTGGGCGGCTTCCCGGGGCAACACCCCCTGTGGTTGGGAATGCCGGGGATGCATGGGACTTATGCTGCCAATCACGCCTTATTGGAAACCGATCTTCTGATCGGAGTGGGGGCTCGCTTCGATGATCGGGTCACCATGGGACGGCTTGACAAATTCGCCACCGGCGCCAAAATTGTTCACATCGACATCGACCCGGCGGAGATCGGCAAAAACGTGGATACGTATATCCCGTTGGTGGGAGATGTGAAAAAAGTACTGGCGGCTGCCTTGTCCGAATTACCCCGCAGCCGGTCGGAAGCTTGGGTCCGGCAAGTGGGGGAATGGATGCGGGAGAAGCCCTACACATTCCGTGATGCAGAGGACACGCTGAAGCCGCAGTGGGTGATTCGCCATCTCCACGAAACGACCGGAGGAGAGGCGATTGTCACGACGGATGTGGGGCAGCACCAGATGTGGGTGGCGCAGTATTTCCCCTTTGCCCGTCCCCGCTCCTTTATCACCTCCGGCGGTCTGGGAACGATGGGATTCGGTTTCCCCGCTGCTTTGGGAGCCCAACTTGCCCGTCCCGATGAGACGGTGATCAGTGTTACCGGTGACGGGGGTTTCCAGATGACCAATCAGGAGCTGGCGGTGATCGCTTTAGCCAATATTCCGGTTAAAATCGCCATTATCAACAATCATTGTTTGGGTATGGTGCGTCAATGGCAGGAGGTTTTCTACAAAAAGCGGTACAGTGAAGTGGATCTGTCGGGAACTCCCGACTTCGTCCGGCTGTCGGAAGCGTTTGGAGTGAAGGCGTGGCGGGCTAAAGATAAGCGGGAAGCGGCCCAGGTGTGGCAAGAAGCATTGGCCCATCCGGGACCGGCAGTCATTGATTTTTGGGTGACTCCGGAAGAGAACGTCTATCCGATGGTGCCCTCCGGTGCCAGTTTGGACCAAATGATTATGGGAGATGAGGCGGAATGAGGCACGTAATTTCGGTGCTCGTAAACGACCAGCCCCGGGTGTTGGCCCGGGTGGCCAACCTCTTGGGGCGCCGGAATTTTAACATCGAGAGCATCAGCGTGGGAGAGTCGGAAGAGAAGGGCTTGTCCCGGATGGTGATTGTAACAGAAGGGGACGAACGCACCATGGAGCAGATCCAAAAGCAGCTTCACAAACTGGTGGACGTGATCAAAGTGCAGGATCTGAGCGAGCACGCATCGGTGGAGCGGGAGTTGCTTTTGGTCAAGGTGGGCGCGGCTCCGACGGCCCGGCTGGAGATCAAAGGAATTGTGGAACCCTTTCGGGCGTCGGTGGTGGATGTGGGTCCCAACAGTATGATGGTGCAAGCCACCGGGGAGAGAACCAAGCTGGATGCGTTGCTGGAGCTTCTTCGTCCCTATGGAATCAAGGAAGTGGCCCGTACCGGTGTGACGGCGCTGCCACGGAGTGTATCCAAGGCTGCGGTAACAGCAACGTAAACGGCAGGGGATCATCTTGGAAAAAGAGGATACAAGCAACAATCGGAAGATTCGGTCATCGAATCAACAATTATGAGGAGGCATGTACAGATGGCAAAGGTTTACTATGAAAAAGATACGGATCGGGAAGTGTTGCGCGGAAAGACGGTGGCAGTGGTCGGTTATGGCAGCCAAGGACACGCCCAGGCACAAAACTTACGAGATAGTGGGATTCAGGTGGTAATCGGACTCCGGCGCGGCCGCTCTTGGGAACAGGCGAAGCGGGACGGGTTTGATGTACGGACCGTCGATGAAGCGGTGAAACAGGCGGATGTGGTGCAGCTGTTGATGCCGGACGAGGTGCAAGGCAAGGTATATAATGAGCAAGTGGCTCCCCACTTAAAGCCGGGTTCGGCGCTCTTCTTTTCCCACGGTTTTAACATCCATTTCGGGCAGATCAAACCGCCTGCTGATGTGGATGTCGTCTTGGTGGCACCCAAAGGACCGGGACATCTGGTGCGTCGGGTGTTTGAAGAAGGGTTTGGTGTTCCTGGTCTGATCGCCGTACACCAGGATGCTTCCGGTAAAGCAAAGCAGTTGGGATTGGCCTATGCCGCCGGGATCGGGGCGACTCGTGCTGGTGTGATTGAAACCACCTTTAAAGAGGAGACCGAAACGGATCTGTTCGGGGAACAAGCCGTTCTGTGCGGTGGGGTAAGCGAGTTGGTGAAACACGGTTTTGAAACCCTGACTGAAGCGGGTTACCAACCAGAAGTCGCCTACTTTGAGTGTCTGCATGAATTAAAGTTGATCGTCGATCTGATGTATGAAGGCGGCTTGGCTGGTATGCGCTACTCCATCAGTGATACGGCGGAGTACGGTGATTACGTCAGCGGAAAACGGGTAGTAGGCGACGCTTCCCGCGAAGGGATGAAGCAAGTACTGGCTGAAATCCAAAACGGAACCTTTGCCAAACGGTGGATCGAGGAAAACGAAGAAGGGCGGAAGCAGTTTACCCGCATGCGTGAAACGGAAGCGGACCATCCGTTGGAAGAAGTGGGGCGTCGTCTCCGGAAGACCATGGCGTGGATCAATGAAGAAAAGAAGGGTCAGTCAACGGAGAATGTCCCGGTTCAATCCTGAAATCATCCATAAGGGAGGGTGCAAGCATGCGAAGGGTCCAGTTTTTTGACACCACCTTGCGGGATGGTGAGCAGTCCCCGGGGGTTAACCTGAGTGCGGAGGAGAAGGTGGCGATTGCCCTTCAGCTGGAGAAGCTCGGCGTTCATGTCATCGAGGCTGGGTTTGCAGCGTCCTCCCAGGGGGATTTTCATTCGGTGAAAAAAGTGGGAGAGACCGTTCGGCAACCCGTAGTCGTCAGTCTGGCCCGAGCCGTGGAAAAGGATATTGACGCCGCTTGGGAAGCCTTGAAGGGAGCGGAAAGTCCCGGTATCCACATTTTTCTGGCCACCTCTCCCATCCATCGGAAATACAAGCTAAACCTGACCAAAGATCAGGTGATGGAACGGGCGGAGTTTGCCGTCCGCCATGCTAAAAAGTACTTTCCCCATGTGGAGTTTTCCACAGAAGACGGGGGTCGCACTGAAAAGGATTTCCTGTGCCAAGTGGCGGCACGGGTAATCCAGGCGGGGGCGGATGTACTCAATATCCCGGATACGGTCGGTTTCCTGACGCCCCAGGAGTATGGGGATATCTTTCGCCATCTGAAAGAAGAGGTGCCCAGGATTGAAAAGGTGAAGCTGTCGGCCCATTGTCATGACGACCTGGGAATGGCCACCGCCAATTCCCTGGCTGCCATTGAAGCCGGAGTGGAACAAGTGGAAGGAACGATTAACGGGATCGGGGAGCGGGCAGGCAACGCCGCTTTGGAGGAAATCGCCATGGCGCTGGCTACCCGGGAGTCCCACTATCAGGTGGAGACGGGACTCAACTTGAAGGAGATCGCCAAGACCAGCCGGATGGTCAGCAAGATGACGGGCATGTTCGTTCCCGGGAACAAAGCGGTGGTAGGAGCCAACGCGTTCGCCCATGAATCGGGTATCCACCAGGACGGCATGCTGAAAAACGCAGCCACGTATGAGATCATGCGCCCGGAGACCGTCGGCCAGACCGATACCCGGCTCGTTCTGGGGAAACATTCCGGTCGCCACGCCTTTCGCGACAAACTGGCGGCTATGGGGTATACGTTTGACGATCAACAGCTAAACCAGTTGTTTGTACGCTTTAAGGAACTGACCGACCGTAAGAAGACCATCGAGGACGATGATCTTGTTTCACTGGTGGAAGAGCGATTGGGCGACGAAGATGAGATTTTCGGATTTGATGCCATCCAGCTCTCTTACGGGAATCATTCGATGCCGACCGCTTCCCTGCGGTTGATGGATCACCGGGACAATCGGATGGTGGAGGAAGCGGCTTGCGGCAGCGGTTCGGTAGATGCGATCTTTCACGCTATCGACCGGGCGACTGGGGAAACGATGGAGCTGGTGGATTATAAAATCGTTTCAGTCACACACGGCAAAGATGCCCTGGGGGAAGTCTATGTCAAATTGAAGCGAAACGGAATGGAAGTACAGGGCCGGGGGGTCAGCACGGATGTGTTGGAAGCCAGCGCCCGTGCCTACGTCCACGCGGTTAACCGCATCCTTCATCGGGAAGGCGCTCAGCGAACAAAATCCTCCGCCGAGCCGGTTCCCGCCCCATAATAGAGCGTGCAACAAATCCGTTGACAAGGAGGTTCAATCATGGCTAATCACAAACATGTGGCCGTTCTGCCCGGAGACGGGATCGGGCCTGAGATCGTAGACGAAGGAGTGAAGGTGATGAAGGCGGTTGGCGACCGCTTTGACTACACCTTTCATTTTTCCTTCGGTCTGGTGGGAGGAGGCGCCATTGAACGACTGAAACAACCGCTGCCGGAAGAGACACTGACACAATGTCGAAAGGCCGATGCGGTCCTGTTGGGGGCGGTTGGCGGTCCGCGTTGGGATCGGAATCCGCCACACCTGCGACCGGAAAAAGCCCTGCTCGGGTTACGTAAAGAGTTGGGGTTATACGCCAACCTGCGACCGGCCATCCTGTATCCGGGGTTGGAATCCAGCTCTTCTTTGAAACCGGAGGTGCTGGAAGGGGTCGACCTGATGGTGGTGCGGGAGTTGACTGGAGGACTTTACTTCGGCGACAAAAGAACGGAGAAGACCGCCGACGGGCTGAAAGCCACTGATACGCTGGTTTACCACGAGCATGAAGTGGAGCGAATCGTTCACCGTGCCTTCCAATTGGCGCAGGGAAGAAGGAAGCATGTCACTTCTGTTGACAAGGCCAATATTCTGGAAAGCTCCCGTTTATGGAGGAGTGTGGTGGAACGGGTTGCCAAACAATACCCCGAAGTGGAAGTGGAGCACATGCTGGTGGATAACTGTGCCATGCAGATGGTGCGCCGTCCCGCTGATTTCGATGTCATCGTCACAGAGAACCTGTTCGGGGACATTTTGAGCGATGAAGCGGCGATCCTGACGGGATCCATCGGAATGCTGCCCTCTGCCAGCCTTGGAGAAGGGACGTTTGGCCTGTATGAACCGGTTCACGGTTCTGCGCCGGATATTGCCGGTCAAGGGGTGGCTAATCCAGTGGCGACCATCCTGTCTGTCGCCATGATGTTCCGGCATTCCTTCCATAATGAGGAGGCAGCCGGGATGATCGAAAAGGCAGTCCGGGAGGTGTTGGCGTCGGGGGCCCGAACTATGGATGTAGCATCACCCGGTGCCTTGGCCCTGTCCACGGAAGAGATGGGGGATAAGGTAGTGGAGGCGATCCGCCGTCAACAGGATGACCCCAAAGTTCCAGTGGAAGCGATGATGTAAGAAGGTAAACGTGATGAATATTCAAAGATGAATGAAAGGGAAAATAGGGGGCTTGTCCCCCTTCCTTTCTATCTGTAACCTTATTTTTTTGACTGATAAACAGGGTAAACCAATCAGAAAGGATGGATCATCAATGGCACTAAACCACGGTCGACTGGCTCATTGGCACGGTTTAAACGCGTTGGAAGCGTTGGAGCATGAGTATTGGAACCGGGATTTGGTGAGGAAGGTCCGGGAAGAACTGGAAGAAGCGGCCCGATTGTTGGATATCCATCTGGAAAGGGTGAGTTGTCCCTGTGGTGATACCCAGGAAGATGTGGCTTTCTACCGGGAATTGTGCGAATGGGTGGTAGAAGCGGAGAGGGAAAACACGCTCTTTCCTTTGCCGTTGGTGCAGGAAGCGCTGGAAGCCCACTTTCGCGGAAAAACGGAATCCCATCGTTGCCTGTGGCGGTTGATGGAGGGAGTGCATCATTGGGTCGAGAGGAAGGAGACAGGGTAAAAGATGGCGGAAATGTCCGGAACATCAGGCCGGTCTCTTTTTCAGATTGCCGATAAACCTTCGGGCGCATTGCCTTGCAGTTCGGTTGCCGGCAACTTAAAAAGGGGTCGGCCTGATTTTTTTATGTGGCTTAACCAGCCCTTGAATGTTTGATGAGGTCATGGTATAGTACCAGTACGTATTGGTATCACAACTGGGAGTGAACTGTTCATGAAACCCTTGCTGTTTATGACTGAGATGCCGAAAGATGCACAGGAGAAAATGCTTTTTGTCGCCTTGAATTTGTTTACTTCAAAGGGGTTTAAGGAGACATCCATATTGGAAGTAGTCGAACAGGCCCGTGTATCCAAAACCACATTTTATAACCATTTCAACAGCAAGGAGGAGTTACTGGTCAGTCTGTTTAAGCAATTGGCTGAAGAAATCATTGAGGAAGTGGAGCAGGCTGTCTACAAGGAAGAACGGATGGCTTACAAAGCGTTTGCCGGCATTCATCGTTACATCGAGATTTGCCTGACCAGGATCTCGATCGCTCAGTTGCTGCTCGTTTCTTCTGTGGGGGTTAGTCAAGCCGTGGAAGAGGTGCGGCGGGACGTACACAAGCGGTTTGCCGATTTGTTTTACGGTACGGTTCGAACCGGATTGTCCGAAACAGTGACAGATGAAGAAATGAAGATTGTTGCCCAGGCAATGGTGGGTGCGATTAACGAAGTGGTCATACAAAAACTTTTTGAATCCGAAAAGGAAATCGAGCTCGATCGGCTGGCACGGTTGCTTAATCGGGTTGTGGTCGGCGCCTTTGCCAATCTGATAACTAAGAACACGACGGTTCACATTTAACGGGTTTTTTTACATCGGACAGTACTGATACGTATCAGTACTAAAGCCTGTCTGGTCATTCAATTTTCCGTGAGAAAAAGGGAGGGTCGGTATGGCTTTTGGTTCGCCATTGCACTCACTGAGCACAAGTCTCGCCTGGGTCACTTTTGTTCCCTGGTCTCGCTATGCGCTTTTTGCAACGAAACGGAGAAAGCCATACTGACCCGGAATCTCGCCCGACAGATTGTTCAGAAACGCCCTAAGGATGGATTTATTTCGAAGGGGATCGGAAGGGGGTTTTGGTTTGATTTCCTATCAGCCTGCGGAAGAGGAGCGAGCGTTTGTCAATCTCGCCAGGAATTTTGCCGATGAGAGGGTTCGACCCATGGCAAGGGAGTGTGAACAGAACCGGCGAGTCGATCCCGATCTTGTGAAGAAGGGGTGCGAATTAGGCTTTATGGCACTTGAACTTCCCGAGAGTTGGGGAGGAATGGAGATGCCGTTAATCTCTCAAGTTCAGATACTGGAATCCCTCAGTTTCGGCGATTTGGCTGTGGTACAGGGATTGCCCGGTCCCGGGGATGCCGCCTCATTGATTCGTCTACTCCCGGATAGCCCGGTTTTGAAGTCGTATAAGAATGCCGGCCTGGACGGATGCTGGCCGGCTGTCGCTTTCCTTCACGCTGCAGATGGAGTGGTCCCCCCGACTGCAAAGATAAAGGCGGTTCCACAGGAAACCGGTTATGTGTTAAGCGGGACGTCACAGCCTCTGCGATTGGCGGCATGGGCTGACTATCTTCTCATTGCGGTCACCGACTCCGAGGGGGAAATCCTGATTCTGTGGCTGGATAAAACCCACAACCGGTGGCATACGGTAGAAGGGAACTGCCAGCTGGGTTTGCTGGCCGCGGGCTGTGCACGCTTGCACTTTGATAACGAGATGGTCACGCAAGAGCAGGTTCTCGCCAAGGAAAGGGAGGCACGTGATTTTCTTATACAGGCATTGGCCCGGGTCCATGTAGTGGAATCCGCCAAGGAGGTCGGCATCATGCAAGCGGCACTCTCCTATGCCGCTGAATATACCGCATACCGAAAGGCATTCGGCCAGGAGATCGCCAAGTTTCAGGGAGTCTCCTTCAATCTCGCCGACATGGCCATCGAGACACAGGCAACGCGCCATCTGGTTTGGCGGTCCGCAGTGAAAATTGACGGTGAGGGCGGTCAATCAGCGATGGGTACCTTGTCGCGAGTACACCGGTCCCTTCGCTTCGTCACCGATTCCGCGGTCCAGTTGCTCGGTGGTCATGGGTATGTTCAAGAGTACCCGGTTGAAAAATGGATGCGCGATGCGCAGGCACAAATCATCCTGTACGGCAGGGAAGGGGATCTGGCGGCACGGCGCGGCGAGCAGATCCTGCGGGAGCACGCATCGGCCGAAGTCTGAGTAGGAAGGGGGATGCCCGATGATCTCTTTCGAATTATCACCGCACCAACAGCAAGTGAAGGAGGTTGTACACTGGTTTGCACAAAATGAAATGCGGCCGATCTCCATGGAAGCGGACAAAATGGCGAAGGTACCGGACGAATGGCTCGAAAAGATTAACAAGTTGGGAGTTCAGCTCAATACTTCGTCATTTGGGTTAACGAACCAAAAGCCTGAAAAGGATAGCGGAAAATCAAAATCTGAGCGTCAAGGGAACCGACTGGCGGTGATCGCCACCGAGGAGCTGGGGTGGGGCGATCCGGCCATCGCCTTAACCCTTCCGGGGCCGGGGCTGGGAGGGCCGCCGGTGCAGTCGAGTGGAACACCGGAACAGAAACAGCGATTTTTATCCATTTTTTCAAAAGATGAGCCGCCGCGGTGGGGGGCATACGCATTGACGGAGCCTGAGGCGGGGTCTGATGTCTCCGGAATCCGCACTACTGCCAAAAAAACGGACGGCGGGTATATCCTCAACGGACAAAAAATTTTCATTACCAATGGCGGGCGTGCTTCCTGGGTGGTCGTCTTCGCCACTGTCGACCGGAACCTGGGGCGTGCGGGACACCGGGCCTTCGTCGTTGAAAAGGGTACTCCCGGCTTCAGCTGCACCCGCTTGGCCCACAAAATGGGTATCCGCGCCTCAGAGACGGCGGAGTTGCTGCTCGAGGACTGCTTCGTACCGGCGGAAAACCTGCTCGGTGGTAAGTCCTTTTACGAGACGCGGGGTTCCGGTCCGTCCGGTTTTCGAGTGGCGATGAAGACGTTTGACAACACCCGTCCCCTCGTGGCCGCCATGGCAATTGGGATCGCACGTGCCGCCTATGAATATACCCTTGATCTCGTTCGAACCGAGTATCCGAAGCAGGGGCGATTCTTTCATTTGGCTGCCGAGTTGTTGGCCCAAGCGGAATTGGATATCGAAGCGGCCCGTCTTCTTACTTGGGAGGCGGCCTGGAAAGCGGACATCGGTCAGCCTAATGCTAAAGAAGCCGCTATGTGCAAAGCCTATTCCGGAAAAATGGCACTCGATGTCTGTGCCAAATGTCTGGAACTATTGGGTCCCGTCGGTTTAGACGAACATATCGTAGAGAAACTTTACCGTGATGCCAAAATATTCGATATTTTCGAAGGTACCAATCAAGTCCAAAAACTGATCACCGCTCGCCACCTATACCAACCCTACGGGGTGCGCGTTTGAGATCCCACACGGCTGGGATTCTTGGGTAGTTCACGTCCTCAGTCCATTTCTGAAAAATAGAGAGGAGAATGGAGAATGGCCAAAGAGATGAAAGACTACACCGTGGAAGAAATGTGGAGAGAGATCGAAAAGAATCTGAATGAGAATCCGAAGCCAATCGAGGGGATGATCGTCGTTTATCAATACGACATCTCCGGAGATGAGGGAGGAACCTACCAACTTCATCTGTCCGACGGCAAGGCGAAGGTGGAAAAAGGGACAACCGCCGATGCCGATTGTACCCTGCAGATGTCGACGGATGATTTTAAAGAGATGCTGGTCGGCAATTTGAATGGAACCGCTGCCTTTATGTCAGGGAAGCTGAAAGTAAAGGGGAATATCGGGCTTGCAATGAAGCTGGATCACTTGTTACGCCAATATGGCACCGGCCGATTCAAGTAACACGGTGACCCGGTGTCCTCATTCGCACCGGGTTCCCCCTCTGAATGAAACCATCCTTCATGTTTCTTGCCGGGGAGGTTTTTCGATGAAGGCGAAAAATTTGCTGGAGATGGTGTATCACTCCGTTCAACGTTACCCGGATAAAGCGGTATTGATGTGGAAGAGCGACGGGAGTTACCGGAGTATGAGGTATGGGGAGTTTTGGGAGGAAGTTCGCCATGTTGCCGCGGGTTTGGCCCAACTCGGGGTGGGTCGGAACGACAAAGTGGCGATCGTGTCCGAAAACAACCCGAAATGGCCGGTTTCGGATCTGGCCATTTGCAGTTTGGGAGCGGTCAGTGTACCCATCTACCCCACGCTCCCCTCCAACCAGGTTACTTATATCCTTCAAAACGCGGATTGCAGGGTGGCGGTGGTGGAAAATCGAGATCAGTTGAAAAAGGTGGTATCGGGAGAGACGAATATTCACCGCATCGTGGTCATGCATCCGGGAGCCGTCCTGCCGAGAGTGGAGAGAGTCTGGTCTTTTTTCCAGTTGGCGAAAAACGGAGCGGAGCATCCATTGGAAAACTGGGAGCGGATCTGGAGCGAGATCGACCGCGATCAGTTGGCCAGCATTATCCATACCTCCGGAACGACGGGAGAGCCCAAGGGAGCGATGCTGACCCACGGCAATTTTTTGTCCAACATCGAAGGGGTTCAATTCTGGTGTCTGGAAGCCCGGCCCGATGATGTGACGCTTTCGTATTTACCTCTGTCTCATGTGTTTGAGCGGATGGCCGGACAGTTCTTGCCTTTGTCCGTGGGGGCGACGATCGCCTATGCCGAAAGCATCGACACCATCCAGGATAATTTGCAGGAAGTAAAACCGACGGGCATCATCACCGTGCCCCGCCTGCTGGAAAAAGTGTATGCCAGAGTGCAGGATCAGATAAAAGCCAGCACACCGTTGCGCCGGAAGATTTTTGACTGGGCCGTTCAGGTTGGCATGGAGCGCTATGAGTATATTCTCCAGCAGCCCATGGACCGATTGATCAACGGTGAATGGCCGCCTTTTCTGCGCCAACGATGGAAGTGTGCAGACCGTCTGGTGTACCGGAAAGTAAAAGCGCGTCTCGGGGGAAACCTCAGGGGAGTGATTTCCGGCGGAGCGGCGCTGAACCCGGAAATCGCCCGGTTCTTTTGGGCAATCAATATTCCGGTTCTGGAGGGATATGGATTGACAGAAACCTCTCCTGTGGTCGCTTCCAACCCGATAGTCCGGGCCAAAGCAGGAACTGTCGGAAAACCCTTACCCAACCTGGAGGTGCGCATCGCTTCCGACGGGGAAGTCTTGGTCCGGGGACCGAACGTGATGAAGGGATATTACAAAAATGAGGAAGCGACGGCTCAGTATTTGAAGGATGGGTGGTTTTCCACGGGAGACCTGGGGGAGATCGATGAAGAGGG
Source organism: Desmospora profundinema (assembly GCF_031454155.1). Lineage (GTDB taxonomy): Bacteria > Bacillota > Bacilli > Thermoactinomycetales > DSM-45169 > Desmospora > Desmospora profundinema. The sequence goes on along the minus strand of NZ_JAVDQG010000005.1, from coordinate 199,886 downwards.
GTATCTTAAAATCGTGGACCGGAAAAAGCGCATCCTGGTATTGTCCACCGGTAAAAATGTAGCTCCTCAACCAGTGGAACACGCGATTAACCAAAGCACGTTTATCGAACAGTCCGCCGTGATCGGTCATCAGCGGAAGTTTGTGATCGTACTGGTGATTCCCGATTGGGAGACGCTGATCCCGTGGGCGCGAAAAAAAGGAATTCCTTCGAAATCCCGATCCGATCTCGTCCGACATCCCGAGGTCCAAAAGCAGATGGTCAGCATGGTGAAAAATGGTGTAAAAGCCTTTGCTCCTCATGAGCAGCCGAAAAAAGTGGTAATCCTTTCCGATGAATGGACGGTGGAGACCGGTGAATGTTCCCCGTCATTAAAAGTCCGAATACACGAAGTTGAACGAAAATACAAAGAAGTGATTCGCGCCGCTTATTCGGAGGACGGATCCTCAAAACCGGGATCGGCGGTTAGTGAAGTTGCAGCTACTGCAGCCATTCATTCATCAGTAGAGGGGAAAGCATGAGTCTGCCGCTTAAAGGAAAAGCGGCACTGGTGACGGGAGCATCCCGGGGTTCCGGGTCCCCGTCAACCGGGTCCGCCATCATCGATTATTTTGTTGATTGTCATTTTATTTATCGAATAGAGAAGGGAGGAAGGGAAGCAGAAGAAGGACAGGTGCTTCGGGGGGTTAAGCTAAAAAATCATAGGAAAGCGGGGTACGTGACGTGAAATATCGAAAGAAGGTTTTTTGGGTTAGCATGACCGTTTCCCTGGCTCTATTGATGGTTATCGTTTCGGGGATTTTTGCCGGCGGGGTGGCCCTGGCCGTCCCGATCGCCGGGATCGGAGGGTTCACGATCGAGGCGGATGAGATTTTGATCGAAGATTTCACGCTGTTTCCCAAGGTGGGGCAGACCAGTGAGAAAAAAGGCGTCCCCCAGGTCGGCATTACAATGGACGGCGTTTTGAAGAACATGAGGTTATACAAGGACTTAAGCATGCCCGGGGGAGGAACGTTCCGGATTTTGATCACGGCGGACCGGGATGTGACGACGACCGGACTGCTCCTCGACTTTACCAATTTCAAAGCGGACACTTCCTTTAAAAAATTAACCATCAAGGAACAAGCTTCCTCCGATTACCGGAAAAAATTCGGAATGATCGCCCCCCACCTCCGACTGGGGAACCCCAAAATCAATGGACATTATCTGTTTGCCGACACCATTACCCTGCCGGGTATGGGGTTGAAGGTAGAAACCATTTCCAAATAAACGGGACAGGGGGCGTGAGACATGGCGGAACAGGCTGTGACCCGGGAAACGACGGCGGCTGGTGCGCAAAAGCGTACCACTGCCGCCAGACGTCCCCGGGCGGCCCTGATTCTGGTCATTCTGTCGGGTGTATTCACCTTGTACATTCCGGTTCAATTGTATTGGCTGGCATTTGTTCCCGGGAGCTTCGCCTTTATCGGACTGTTGTTCGGAGGGCTGATTCTGGCCTGCGGTGTCATCGGGTGGTGGATACCCCAATATGTCCGGTTGTTGGGCGGGTTTACCATTGTTCTCTCCCTGCTCTCCCTGATCGGCGCCCTGGGTGGAATGCTGATAGGGATGCTTCTCGGGTTGGTGGGGGGAGCCCTCTGCATCGCATGGGACCGGGTTTTAGAAATGGATAAAGGAGCCGGCCGGGATCGATGAAAGGAGGGGGCCCGTTGTATTGGAGAAAAGCGGGAGTCTTTCTGTCCATTCTCTTGTTCTTCACCGGTTTCCAGGCTTGGGCGGCTCCGGTTTCAACGGCTTCCGACGAAGCCTTCGTCATCCGAGCGGAACGGATCGAAATCCAGGGGCTTCTCCCGGGATTGAGTCATGGGGAAAAGGGTCTGGTTCTCCGTCTCTCGATGAAGGAAGCCCAGATTTACGGAATGGAACTGGTCGGAAGCTACGGAACCGGTGCGGGACGATGGGAAATCAGCATTACAGACCCAGGGCCGGTCGCCGTCTCGGGGCTTACGGTGGATGCCAAAGCAGTGGGGATGAAGTTGAAAGGAGATACCCTCTTGCTGGATTCCCTAAAACCGAAAATCGTTCTCCACGACGTCTATCTTCGAGTCGTCCGGATGGAGTCCGCTACCACAAAGATGCAGAAGATGGACTTGAGCACCCTGCGCAAGGTTTCACTTGTCCGGCTCAAGGGGGGGATCTACATCGATTTGGGAGGGTTTTCCCCAGGAGACAGGGAAGAAGCCGAGCGTCAAGTGAACGAAATATTGATGGGAGCTTCCGAGAAGGAAGAGGAGGATCCGACGAAAAAGAAAGAGCAGGAGAAGAAGACGGAGAATGAGAAGAAGCCCGGATTAACCCCGGAAGAGGGAGAGCGTGACGGGGACCGGTCCAAAGAGTCGGAGGATGAGAAGGACAAAAAAGAAGGCGGTATTCCCGGAGGTTCCGATCCAACAGAGGAGACAGTAGAAACAGAAGTGAAACTGGGACGGAGCTTTCCTCTCTTCTCCTCCTGGGAGGTCGTGAAGGAAGCGAGGAAGTATGAGTCCAGACTCCTTTTGATTCAGGGGGACAAAGAAGTAAATCCCAAATGGCTTCTGGAAGTACTGAAGCTGGAGCGCCGAGAGGGCACCCCGACCCGGATCCGGGCGGAAGGACCCGACGAAAAAGAAGCCCTGAAGGCAATGGTGCAACTCCTTACCCGTGACTGACCACTCACTCGTTCTCTCAAGCTTATCCGTCATGGATTTGACACAAATTGCAGCTGTTATACCGGCAGGGAAACAGCTTTCATTGATGGAATATTATATCAATGAAGGCTGTTTTTGTTTCTATCAGGGTGTCTGGCGGGTTGGTGAAAGCGCTATCAAACTAAGAGGAAGGCAGGAGAAACGATGATGAATGTACCGTTGCTGGTATCCCCGATGTTGGAGAGAGCGGAACGGATCTTTCCGGACAAAGAGATTGTTTCCCGAATGGGAAATGGAATCGTCCGTCATACATACCGGGAGTTGGGGAGGCGGACCCGGCGGTTGTCCAGCGCGTTGGAAGGGCTGGGAGTAGAAAAAGGGGACCGGGTTGGAACGTTGGCCTGGAACCATCATCGTCATTTGGAAGCCTACTTTGCCGTTCCTTCGATGGGGGCGGTGCTTCATACCATCAACATCCGTTTGTCGCCGGAACATTTAATCTATGTGATCAATCATGCAGGGGACAAAATTCTGTTGGTGGACGAGGATTTATTGCCGCTGGTGGAAGCGATCCGCGATCGATTGACTACTGTTGAGGCGTTTATCATCATGACCGACCAGAATAAATGGCCTGATACATCGCTGACTCCCGTCTACTCATACGAGGACCTTTTGGAGGACGGCGATCCCAATTATGTCTTTCCAAAGGATCTCGATGAAAACACCCCGGCGGGGATGTGTTACACCTCGGCCACCACCGGTCTACCCAAGGGAGTCGTTTATACCCAACGCAGTATTTATCTACATAGTCTCTGTATGGGCTTAGCGGATACCTTGGCCATATCCGAAGCGGACACCTGTCTGTCCGTGGTGCCCATGTTCCACGTGAACGCCTGGGGGTTACCTTTTGCCTGCACTTGGTTTGGTACGAAACAGGTGTTGCCGGGTCCCCGGATGACACCCCGGGTGATCGCGGAATTGATCCAGTCGGAACGGGTGACAGTCACCGGCGGGGTTCCCACGATCTGGATTGCCCTGTTGAAGGAGTTGGAGGAGCACCCGTATGACTTGTCCAGCTTGCGGGGTCTGCTGTGTGGCGGTTCCGCCGTACCCAAAGAGGTGCTGCGCACCTTTGAGGAAAAATACGGCGTTTCCGTGGTTCATGCTTACGGCATGACCGAGACCAGTCCGTTGGTCACCGTCTCCCGGCTGAAAAGCTGCCAACAGAGACTTTCTCCGGGAGAACAGCTGGAGATCAAATCGAAACAAGGGATTGTGATTCCGGGGTTGGAGTTCCGTGTCGTCGGAGCTTCCGGGGATATCGCTTGGGATGGGAAGGAGATGGGTGAACTGTTTCTGCGCGGCCCCTGGATCGCGGATGGTTACTATAACGACGACCGCAGTACCGAAGCTTTTCGTGATGGCTGGCTCCATACCGGGGATGTGGTGACGATTGACCCGGAAGGGTTTATTAAAATCATGGATCGGACCAAAGACCTGATTAAAAGCGGGGGTGAGTGGATCAGTTCCGTCGATCTGGAAAATGCCCTGATGGCCCATGAGGGGGTTTACGAGGCGGCGGTGGTGGCTGTTCCCCACGAGAAATGGCAGGAACGCCCCGTCGCTTGTGTTGTGCTGAAAGAGGCATACAAAGGGAAGGTCAGCGCGGAAGACCTGCTGGAGTTTCTCAAACCCCAAGTGGCCAAATGGTGGCTCCCGGATGAGGTGATCTTTCTCGACCAAATCCCCAAAACCTCCGTCGGTAAATTCCTGAAGCGGGAGCTGCGGGAACGGGTAACAGAAAGCCTCGGTGTTCAGGAGCCGGTGGAGTGATTGGCAATCACGGGCGCGAGGTCCGTTTGAAGTGAATGTCCATGTGATGTTAGGATCCGAGATTTCACGATCCCACTGATGAGAAAGCGGGGAGTTTTTGTTGCATCCGATATGAGTGCATTGAGTGCGAGGGAGATCGGCCCGTGCTCCGCCTCTCTTTTTCGGTTGTGATTTCATCACGGACCGGAAAGGATGAGGAGAACTGGGCAGGGAACAGGAAGAAAAGCGTTTCTTTCGTTGGGTTTGGTGGTCCAGCTTTTGGTGGGCACTCGGTTTGGCCGTGTATAGGGGCGTAATCGGCAAATACGCCATTGATACGTTTCATTTGTCGCCGTTGGCGTATGGATGGCTGGACAGTTTGCGGGAGTGGCCAGGGTTGGGGTTGATTGTCCTGTTGGCGGTGTTGTCGCGGATGCCGGCTCCCTGGCTTTGGTTACTCAGCCTGATGGTGACGGCGGCGGGGTTGTAGCTGCATGCCTGGCTGGTTCTTGCTATTGGTTACGCTTCTCTACAGTACCGGGGCTCATGTCGGATCTGTCGTGAGGGATCCCTTAACCATGTCCCAGGCTGCTCCGGGTATTCGTGCCCGCCGTTTGGGACAGTTGGCCGGCGGCGCTGCGGCGGCAAGCCTCCTGGGATTGGGTATGGTTACGAATTGTGCATGGCTGACAACAAGGACAGGGAGAAGCATGGGTGACGAATTTGGCCGGAAGGGTTTCAACCGTTTTTCGAAGTGGTAATAAACCAAGTGAAATGTAAGAATACAAGAGAGGTTTGGAGGGGTTTCTGCGATATGGCAAAAGTGCTGATCATGACCGGTGACGCCGTGGAAGCGCTGGAAGTGTTTTATCCATACTACCGTCTGATCGAGGAAGGACATGAAGTGGTCATCGCGGCTCCTACCAAGAAAAAACTGAAAACGGTTGTTCATGATTTTGAACCGGAAGTGGAGACGTTTACGGAAAAATGGGCGTACGGCTTGGATGCCCACACGTCTTTCGACGAGGTGAACCCGGCTGAATATGACGGTTTGATCATTCCCGGCGGACGAGCTCCCGAGCACATCCGGATGCATGAAAAAGCCCCGGATCTGATTCGCCATTTCTTTGAAGAAAACAAGCCCGTCGGTGCTATCTGCCATGCCGCACTCGTCTTCGCCGTCGTGCCTGATGTGGTTAAGGGACGTGAGATGACCGCTTTCACCGCTTGCCGCCCAGAAGTGGAAAGCTACGGTGCCATTTTTGTAACCGATCCGCTCCATGTGGAAGGGAATCTGGTTTCCGGTCATGCATGGCCCGATCTGCCCGGATTTACAAAGTCGTTTTTGCAGCTGCTCTCTCGTTGACGTGTCAATCCGTATGGATAATAAAAGCCACCCAGTCTGGTATATCCCAGGACTGGGTGGCTTTTTGCATCGGGATCCGGGGGCGGTCAAACTGTCTTTCGATTCCGTTGATCCATCGCCATGCAAAGATCTTCCGCCGCCTGGCGAGGGGACGGTGCGGAGGCGATCGCGGAGATGACGGCGACGCCATCGGCACCGGCGGAGACGACGCTGTCCGCATTATCGGAGTGGATCCCGCCGATACCGACGATGGGCAGCCCGTGTGCGTGAGATTGGCGAATTCGGTGGATGGCCTCGGGTCCGATCGGTTTACCGGCATCCGCTTTGGAACGAGTGGAAAAGAGAGAACCGACTCCGATATAATCGGCACCCGCCTGAATGGCTTTGTCGACTTCTCCCGGTTGTTCACAGGAAACACCGATAATGGCGTCTGTCCCCATCAGGCGGCGGGCCTGAACAGCCGGTAAGTCCTCCTGCCCGACATGAACCCCGTCTGCTTCCAACACCATCGCCAGATCTGCCCGGTCATTGACGATAAATGGAATGGAGGATCGCTGGCAGATTTCCCGGAGTCGCTTTCCCAGAAAAACGGTTTCCGTCATGGTAAGGGAGGATTCTTTTTCCCTAAATTGAAACAGGGTGATTCCTCCGGCAATCGCTTCTTTCAGTACCCATGTTGGATCGCGTCCGTCGCAGTCTTGACTCCCCATAATGAAATAGAGTCGAAGGCTGAAAGGGGAGAATGGCATGGCAAAACCTCCCGATCGTTGTTTTCTGTGATGAAACCCTTTGATTCGGCTGGTAACCCCGTTCCCGTAATTTTTACTGAAGAGAGGTTGGGTTGAATCATCCCTGGTTTTAGCACGGGATACACTCCAGGTGTCGCTTCCACCTTGCATCCTATGCCATGAATCGGAAATTCAGACCGATCAGCGCAGCTCCTCCGCCTGGGCAAAATGCCGGTAGGCGAAATGGTTGGTGGGTCCATGTCCTCGTCCCAGATTGAGCGGATGGCGGATCGCTTCCGTGATGTATGCTTTGGCGATTTGTATCGCTTTTAGCAACTCTCGGCCTTTGGCCAGTTCCGCAGTGATCGCTGCGGAAAAGGTGCAGCCGGTTCCATGGGTGTGGCGGGTGTTCAGACGGGGAGCGGAAAAGACGTGGAAAGACTCCCCATCGAATAAGAGGTCGTCGGCGGAATCCCCCGTCACATGTCCACCCTTGATAATCACGGCGTCTGCCCCCATATCTACGATGTGACGAGCGGCGTCTCTTCTCTTTTCATCCGTATCCAGCATTTTGCCCGTTAGTACTTCCGCCTCCGGTAAGTTGGGAGTAATCAGATGGGCTAATGGAAGCAGGATCCGCTTTAAGGCTTGGCGAGCTTCTTTCTCCAACAGGGAATCCCCACTTTTGGCAACCATCACGGGGTCAATAACCAGTGGGTGGATCCGGTGTTTCTCCACCTGTTGGGCGACGGCTTTCATGATGGTGATGCTGGCGATCATCCCTGTTTTGGCTGCGTCGATCCCGATATCCGAGGCGACTGCTTCGATTTGGCGGGTGACCGCTTCTTCCGAACACTCATAAATGCCGGTCACTTCTTGCGTATTTTGGGCTGTGATCGCAGTCACGGCACTCATCCCAAATACGTCTCTTTCCTGAAACGTTTTTAGATCCGCTTGAATACCGGCTCCTCCGCCGCTGTCAGAGCCGGCAATGGTTAACGCCCGTGGAGTAGACATCCCATCAGTCCTCCTTTTTCCATATAAAAACACCGCCAGGCATACCAACGGCGGTGCGAACATTTCAAGTCCATCGCATGATTTTGAATCATTTCCTCCGCTGGCATTACCCAGATCAGGTTGACGGTCGGTGGCGGAACAGTCACCCTCTCAGCCCGGTCCTCCGAGCTCCCGTGTGTAATGTATTCAATCTCATCGTATCGGAAGATGCGACAGGATGTCAATTAGGTGTCCACCAAACCTCGATAGTGGAAGGGCTTCTGTCTATACCGGGTCCGGTTCGTACACATATGGTGTAAGGAGTGGAAAAGGCTTAGGGAGGGAGATCGGTATGAAAACCAAGGCTACCAGTTTTTTTGGCGGTTACGGAGGGTTTGGAGGAATTGGAATCGCTATTGCTGTAGTGGTTGTGATTCTGATTTTAATCTTCTTGGGATTCTTCCTGTTTTGGGGTGGAGGGTTTTACGGTCCGTACTATTGATCGAAGAAGTGCACCTTCCCATGGAAGGTGTGCTTTCTTTATCAGAAAAAAGGAGGGTAGAGGAATGGAGTGGATGAAACCGTGGTTTAATCAGACATTGCAGGATGGCTGGACCGAGATGGTGAAGGAGCTGGAAGAGTTGCAAGCCGAATTCAACATCCCTTCGTTGGAAAAAACCATGCGAGACGAAGGGGATGTGCTGGTGGTAGAAGTAGTGGTACCAGGGTGGAGCCGGCGCCATACGGTCGATGTGCGGGTGGAGGAAAACATTCTGTTCATTTCTGGTGTATTTATGGATCATACGCCATCGGGAGTACGCGAGGAAACCCATTTTACCATGAATCAATGGCTGCCTGTGCCGGTGGATGAAACACGTCTGAAGACGGACATCAAACCCGACGGCCGCTTGATCGTGACGATTCCAAAGCGACAGGTTTCTCAGCGGGATGAAGGTGTCACTTCTCCCCCGAACCCCTGATCCAGGGGGTTTCTTTTTTTCGCTCGTCGAAGCATATGGTATGATAAGGAACGGGTGAAAAAGGAGAAATGAGGTGTACATAATGGGGAAACACCAAGGATCTGATTTTCGCCGATTGTTGGCGGAATTGACGGACGTACCGGGACCTCCGGGGCATGAGGGACCGGTTCGGGAGGTGATGGCCCGTCAGGTGGCACCGGTTGCGGACGAGGTGACCGCTGATCGTCTCGGAGCCGTTATCGCCCGCAAGGAGGGACAGGCGTCAGGACCCCGGGTGATGGTGGCCGGTCATTTGGATGAAGTGGGTTTTATGGTGACTCGGATTTTGGACGAAGGTTTTTTGCGATTTCAACCCCTGGGTGGATGGTGGAGTCAAGTGTTGCCGGCTCAGCGGGTGGATGTGGTGACGGACCAGGGTGTGATTTTGGGGGTGGTCGGCTCCAAACCTCCTCATTTATTATCTATGGAGCAACGGAAAAAATCGATTCCCCTTGAAGAGCTGTTTATTGATGTGGGAGCCGAATCGGAGAAGGAGGCGCGTGACTTCGGTATTCGACCCGGGGATGTGGTGGTGCCGCACTCGCCGTTTACCGTGATGGCCAACCCCAAGCACTGGCTGGCCAAAGCGATGGATAACCGCCTAGGTTGTGCTGTAGCGGTGGAAGTGTTGCACCGCTTGGAAGGAGTCAACCATCCCAATACCGTCTTCAGTGTCGGGACGGTCATGGAAGAGGTGGGACGCAGGGGCGCCCATACCGCTACGGCTGCCGTGAAACCGGATATCGGCTTTGCCATCGATGTGGGAATCAGCGGTGATACCCCAGGAATCGGTAAAAACCAGGCCTCTTGTCAAATGGGGAGCGGCCCGCTCGTTGTTTTGTATGATGCCGGGCACATTCCGCATCGGGGATTGATCCGGTTGGTAGAGGAGACCGCGGAAGAGGCCGGTATTCCCTTGCAACACGAATGGATCAGCCGTGGAGCCACAGACGCTAGCCATATTCATCTGTTTGACCAGGGAGTTCCCACTGTTTCCCTGGGTGTACCAGCCCGCTACATTCACAGCCATGCCTCCGTCATTCATGAAGACGATGCCGAACAATTGGTGGACTTGCTGGTACGCGTGATTCAACGATTGGACAATCGAACATTGGAGAAACTGATTCGTTCTTGATTACCAGTGACCATCCGATGGGGGATGGTCACTGGTTTCATGGGCCGAGTAAAAAAAGCGATGCCCTCTTCGTGGGCATCGACTTATGCCGCGGCAAATTTTTTAGGAGGGAGAAAGTGGAGGTTGGGCCTGTTCACGGGGCATGTTGTTGTGCAAGGTATCGATTAACTCATCCTTTTTCGTCTGATCGCAGTTTTCCCAAATCACTTCGAACAGGACACCCAACCCAGGCAGCAGCTTTTCCTCCCCTCGCTCGATGGAGTCGTTGACCATGTTGTGAAGTTCTTTTGGACTCATATCCTGGACGTTGTGAATAACGGCACCTCGAATGGGAAAATTCACATGTATGTCCTCCTTTCCCTCGTATTGTGACCCGAAATAACCGTGTTATCCGTGGTGTGGAAAAATTATGGTATAATAGGCGCGATACCGGTTGACGGTGAAGGAGGATCGGCATGAACAAAACATTCGCGGTCATCGGACTGGGTCGATTTGGCGGCAGTGTTGCCAAGACTCTGCATGATATGGGATATGAAGTGATGGCGATCGACAGGGATCCCCAACGGGTCCAGGATTTTGCCCAGATCGTCACCCATGCAGTGGAGGCGGACTCTACGGATGAAAATGCGTTAAAAGCCCTTGGGGTACGCAATTTTGATGTGGTGGTCGTCTCCATCGGGGAAGATATCCAATCCAGTATTATGACAACGTTGATCCTCCAGGAGATGGGTGTAAAGAAAGTGGTGGTGAAAGCCCGTAACGATCTTCACGGGAAAGTGTTGTATAAGATCGGGGCCCACAAAGTGGTTTTCCCGGAACGGGACATGGGAGTCCGCGTGGTTCACAACCTGATCTCACCCAATATCCTCGATTATATTGAACTAGCAGACGATTACAGCATTATCGAGGTGAGTGCCGGGGAGTTTTTTGCCGGAAAAACCTTGGAGAAGCTGGATATCCGGGCCAAGTTCGGATGTAATGTGATGGCGATCAAGAGCGGGCCGCGTATTAATATTGCACCGTTGGCGGATGATGTGATCCATGAAGGGGACATTCTTGTCGTGATCGGTCATAATAACGATCTTAAAAAGCTGGAGGAAAAAGCGTAAGCCATGGAAATCCGAAGTATTACCTCGGCACGCAACGAGAAAGTAAAACGGTGGCGGAAGTTGGGGACACGCAAAGGACGGGAAGAATACCGCAGCATGTTGGTTGAGGGAGAGAAGTTGCTCAGGGAAGCGATGGACGCCAACCTGGACATCCGGGCTATTCTGATCTCCGAGGAAGGGACGGGGGTATTGGAACGATTCCCCGAATTGGGAGAGGTGCCGGTATATTGCCTGTATCCGTCCATTTTTACCGGATTGGTGGATACCCAGTCGCCTCAGGGGATTGCCGCCGAAGTCTCCATCCCCCGCCATCACACTCCATATATCCCCGCTCATCGGGCTCAGGTCTTGTTGTTGGATGCCATCCAGGACCCTGGCAATCTGGGGGCGATTCTGCGGACAGCGGAAGCGGCGGGGATTCGGAACATCTGGTTAGGGACGGGAACGGTGGATCCTTACAACCCCAAGGTGGTTCGGTCGGCTATGGGCTCCCTGTTTCGCGCTCGCCTTCATCAGGGTGACCTGTTGAAGGTGATTGCGGAATTGAAGGCATTAGGCTTTCAAGTGGTGGGGACAGACCCGAGAGCGGAACAGGTTCATTTTGATGTTCCGGTACCCGAACGGGCGGCCCTGCTTCTGGGGAATGAAGGCCGAGGCGTTAGTCCCGAACTGCAGGCTATGACTGATGAACGGCTGCGAATTCCCATGCCGGGAGAAGTGGAATCGCTCAATGTTTCCGTTACGGCGGGTATTTTGTTGTATGAGTGGGTACGGCAGGTAAGGAAGACGGAGGTTTAAGGCGCGATTTGTGTTGTTATGGATTGCATCCGATGGCTTTTTCAGCTATACTGGATGCGAACTTTTTCTGATCCAAGGCGATGAAGGAGAAAAGTACCACAGTGAAGGCCTGCCAGGGAGGAAGTGCCGTGACTGAAAGCACTTCCGAGGAACGGCTGTGGGAAGTTCGCTCCGGAGCTGGCTCCCGAACCCCCTTTTTTTTCGGGGGTAGTAAGGAGGTACCGGTGGAAGACCGTTATCATTCAAGAAAGTGGGATACCTCCAGCCTGTGTGCGGTCGGTATCCAACCAGGGTGGTACCACGAATCTCTCGTCCCTCGGACGCGGGATTTTTTGTTTTTTATTAACAAGCCTGGCTTTTTATGAATAAGGAGGGATGGTTGGATGCGGGAACGATTGGAAGCGTTAAAAGAAGAGGCTCGCTCTCTGATTCAGGCAGCCCATGATCCGGAGAAATTGAAGCAGCTCCGTGTGAAGTACCTTGGTAAAAAAGGCGAATTGACCGGTGTGTTGCGTGGAATGAAGGATCTCAGCCCGGAGGAGCGGCCTGTTGTCGGTAGTTTGGCCAACGAGGTTCGCAGTCAGTTGGAACAATGGATGGAAGCAAAGGAGCGGCAGATCAGCGAAGCGTTACTGGAAGAGCGCTTAAAAGCGGAGGCGGTGGATGTCACATTGCCGGCCCATCCGCGTCCTTTTGGCGGGATCCATCCCCTGAGTGCGATCACCGAAGAGATCGAGGACATTTTTATCGGGATGGGATTTGAAGTGGCAGAGGGACCGGAAGTGGAGTGGGACTCTTATAATTTTGAGGCGCTCAATTTTCCCAAGGAACATCCCGCCCGCGATATGCAGGATTCCTTCTATATTACCTCGGACATCCTTCTTCGTACGCATACTTCCCCTGTTCAGGTGCACGCCATGGAAGAACGGGAGGGTCAAGTGCCTGTCAAGGTGATCTGTCCCGGTAAAGTGTACCGACGGGATGATGATGACGCGACTCATTCCCATCAGTTTGCCCAGGTGGAAGGACTGGTGGTGGACCGGGGGATCTCCATGGGGGAACTGCACGGTACACTTGAAGCCTTTGCCGAAAAAATGTTTGCGATGGAGTTGGAGACCCGGCTTCGCCCCAGCTACTTCCCCTTTACCGAACCGAGTGTGGAGATGGACATCTCCTGTGTCCAGTGTGGGGGAAACGGATGCGGCATGTGCAAACATACGGGATGGATCGAAATTCTGGGTGCAGGGATGGTGCATCCGCGCGTGTTGGAAGGGGCCGGATACGATTCGGAACGCTATACCGGTTTTGCTTTCGGCATGGGACTGGAACGGATTGCTCTCTTGAAGTACGGGATTGATGATATCCGGCAATTTTATACCAATGACCTGAAGTTCCTGCGACAATTTCAATCGCTTTAATCGAAGGGGGAGTGTTCCATGCGGGTATCGTACCAATGGTTGCGGAAATATGTGGATTTGGAAGGGGTGACGCCGCGGCAGTTGGCGGAAGCGTTGACCCGGGGTGGCATTGAAGTGGATATCGTGGAAGCCCGGAATGAAGGACTGTCCCATGTGGTTGTCGGTTTGGTCGAAACAGTGGACCCCCACCCCAATGCCGATAAGCTGCGAGTATGCAGGGTGGACACGGGGGGAGAGGAGAAGCTGGGAATCGTTTGTGGTGCCGCCAATGTAGCCGCTGGTCAAAAAGTGCCCGTTGCGCTGCACGGGGCGACGTTGCCCGGGGGTATCAAAATCAAGAAATCGAAGTTGCGGGGAGTTGCTTCCCAAGGCATGATCTGTTCCGCGAAAGAATTGGGGATGCCGGAAAAACTCCTGCCAAAAGCCCAACAGGAAGGAATTTTGGTATTGCCGGAAGCGGCGGAAGTGGGTCAGCCGACGGAGGAAGTATTGGGCCTGAATGATTATGTGCTGGAGCTGGATTTGACGCCCAATCGTTCCGATTGTCTCAGCATGACGGGGGTGGCCTATGAGGTGGCAGCCGTGCTGGACCGAACCGTCACCCTTCCCGAAACGCTGGATGTTCCGCAAGGGGACGAAATCCAGGTGGAACTCGTACTGGAAGCGGAAGAAGACTGTGGATTGTATGGAGCCCAGGTGCTGGACGGGATTCGAATCGGAACTTCTCCGCAATGGTTGCAAAATCGGCTCCTGGCTGCGGGAATCCGCCCCATCAATAATGTGGTGGATGTGACCAACTATGTGATGTTGGAATGGGGCCAACCCTTGCACGCCTTTGATTACGATAAACTCTCCGGGGACGAGATCGTGGTACGCAAGGCGAATGCAGGTGAAACAATCACCACATTGGACGGGGTGACTCGTGCTTGCGACGATGAAACCCTATTGATTACAGATGGGGAGCGCCCAATCGCCATCGCAGGCGTGATGGGGGGAGAAGACTCCGAGGTGGGGGCTCATACCACACGGATCCTGCTGGAGTCCGCCTGGTTCTCTCCCACATCCGTTCGGCGGACGGCCCGGAAGTTGGGCCTTCGTTCTGAAGCCAGCAACCGCTTTGAAAAAGGAGTCGATCCGGCCGGGATCCGTCTGGCTTTGAAACGGGCTGTAGAACTGTTGATGGAGCTGGCGGATGCCCGCCCCGTCTCTCCCACTACGGTAGAACAGTTGGCTGCGATCGAAGATGTGACGATCACCCTGCGTCACCAACGACTCAATGGCATGCTCGGAGTGAAGATTGATGAATCCACCGTTTGCGACATCTTCCGACGTTTAGATTTCCCGGTAAAAGTGGAAGGCGAAGTCTATCAGGTGGAGGTGCCTTCCCGTCGGCCCGACATTTCCATCGAAGTGGACCTGATTGAAGAAGTGGCGCGTTTGTTTGGTTATGACCGGATTCCAAAAACCCTCCCGTGGGGGCAACAGTCTCCTGGGGCGCTCACCCCGGAGCAACGCTTGCGCCGAGTGATCCGACAAACGTTGCGCCATGCGGGGTTATCGGAAGTGATTAATTATAGCTTAACTTCGAAAAGCCGGCTGGAAGAGTTGAACCATCCGGCCGCCGATGCCCGTCCCATCCGTCTTCATATGCCCATGAGCGATGAACGGAAATGGCTCCGAACAACGCTGATTCCGCAGCTGCTGGAAACAGCGGAATACAATATTCACCGGGGAGAAGAACGGGTGGCCCTGTTTGAGTTAAGCCGGGTCTTTATTACCGATGAGAAAAAATTGAAGAAGCTGCCGGAAGAACGATGGATGGTATCCGCATTGGTTACCGGAGAGAAAATTCCCTCCCACTGGGTGGGACCATCCGAGCCTTGGGATTTCTTTGCGGCAAAAGGATTGATCGAGAGTCTATTGAAACGGATCGGTGTCGATGGGGTGGATTACCAGGCGGAACAACTGACAGGTTATCATCCCGGACGTACTGCCAAGATTCGATTAGACGGCGAAGAAGTCGGTTTGATCGGGCAGCTGCATCCCCTTGTGGCTGAAAAGCATGACTTGAGCGATACGATTGTGTTTGAACTGGAACTGGGTCCGTTGGTGGAAGCGGCACAAAAGAGTACTGTTCGTTTTACCCCTCTGCCCAAATATCCGGCAACCACCCGTGATTTGGCTTTGGTGGTGGATAAACGGATCGCTGCCGGCGATCTGACTGACGCAATCCGGGAAACCGGCGGGGAGATATTGGAGAGCGTTCAATTGTTCGACGTGTTTACCGGTGAACAAATCGGGGAAGGAAATAAGAGCGTTGCTTACTCCCTGCGCTATCGTTCCGCCGACAAAACCTTGACGGACAAAGAAGTGAACGAAGTGCATGACGGCATCGTGCGTCATCTGGAAACTCGTTTTGGTGCGGCTCTCAGAAGTTAGAAGGATGACGGGCGTCCGGTATCGAATGGATGAGGGAACCCGTGGTGTTCAGGAGGCGCTTAAATCATGAGTAAAAATAGACAAACCGTTGAGATTTACGGTCAAATGTACAATATCGTGGGGAAAGCAAGCCCCACCTACGTACGGGAAGTCGCGCGGCAAGTGGATGAGAGCATGCGCGCCATCGCCCAGGGAAATCCCCGTCTGGATACGACCAAGTTGGCGGTGCTTTCCGCCGTCAACATGACGGATGCGTATATGAAATTGAAACAAGAGCACGAGGAGATCCTGCATCTTATCGAAGATGATCAACCATGAAGATGAGGGATGTTCATGAGCTGGATGGATGTAGTGATTGTTCTGTTGTTGATTGGAGCCCTGTTACAGGGTTACCGCAAAGGTTTGATCAAAGAGGCGTCCGCTCTTCTGGGAGTGATTGTTGCTCTGTATCTGGCTTGGCGGTTCAGTAGCGAACTCTCTGAGAGTCTGGCGGGGGTGATCCCCCTGCCGGAGAGCCTCAGTGGCGGTGTGTGGGGTTTGCTGCCATTGGAACAAGCGATCTATACTCTTTTGGCCTTTGTGCTGATTTTTGTGGTTGTCCGAATTTTACTTTCCGTCGTAGCATCCGTGCTGACCCAACTGTTCCGCGTACCGGTGTTGGCGCAGATTAACGGTGTCGGGGGTGCGGTGCTGGGTTTATTAAAGGTGCTTTTGGTTATTCTGGTAGTGGTCAACCTATTGGCTACTCTTCCCTGGGAATCCGGACAGACTGCGGTGCAACAGTCGACTCTCAGTCAGAGTCTATTGGAGTTAACTCCGGAATTGGGAAGCCAGGCTGAAACAAAGGATCCATCCTGATTGATGTCGTTCACTGATTGAGCCCCCCTTCGGGGGGTTTTTCCATTGTGGGGACATTCTATGAAAAAGGGGGCGAATACGGATGAGAAGCGGTCAACTAGCCGCCATTTTAAAGGAATTGGCTGACATGATGGAGTTGAAAGGGGAGAATCCCTTTAAAGTGAATGCTTATCGCCGGGCTGCCCGGGCGGTGGAAAACAGTCGGGTTCCCATCGATGCCTTGGAGAGACCGGAAGAGTTGCCTGGTGTGGGTAAGGGCACGGCTGCGGTAATTCGGGAAATCATGGAAACAGGACAGTCAAAGCAGTTGGATGAGATCCGAAACCTATTGCCCGCAGGCTTGCCGGAGCTGATGAGACTGCCGGGATTGGGACCCAAATCGATTCATGTTCTGTATCGGGAACTGGGTGTGACGGGGATCGAAGAATTGCGTCAAGCGGTGGAGGCGGGGCGAGTTCGTCACCTACCCGGTTTTGGTGAGAAAAAGGAACGCAACCTGGCAGAGGGAATCCGGAAATGGAATAAGCGGCCTGTACGGACACTGTTGATCCATGCATTGCCGGTGGCGGAGACCCTTGAGAAACGGTTGCGTCAGATCCCTCAGGTGGAGCGGGTGGAACCGGCGGGAAGTCTGAGACGCAGAAAGGAAACGGTTAAAGATCTGGATTTTGTCGTGGCAACGGAACATCCCGCAGTCGTGGCAGAGAGGATCACGGCGATGCCGGAGGTTACTCAGGTGTTGAACCATGGTGAAACCAAGGTGAGTGTTATGGTGGAGATGGGGCTGGCGATTCAAGTGGATGTCCGGCTGGTTCAACCGGAACAATTTGTTTCGGCTCTTCATCATTTTACGGGTTCCAAGGAGCATAATGTGCGGATTCGGCAACGGGCCAAGGAACTGGGGTGGAAGGTGAGCGAGTATGGAATTTTCGATCCGGAAAAGGAGGAGGTCTTTACCTTCCGGGAAGAACGGGAGATGTTTGATAAACTGGGTCTTCCTTTTGTGGTGCCGGAGTTGCGGGAGGACCGGGGAGAGGTGGATATTCCGACGTTGCCGGAGTTGTTGGGTATTGAAGATTACCGGGGCGACCTTCATATGCATACTCGCTGGAGTGATGGATCCGCGACGGTGGAGGAGATGGCGATTGCAGCCCAAAAAAGAGGATACGCCTACATTGCCATTACCGATCATTCTCAATCCCTAAAAGTGGCAAGCGGATTGACGGCGGATGATTTGAAACGGCAGCGGGAAGAGATTGATCAGGTTAATGACCGGCTGGATGGAATGACCGTATTGGCAGGAGTGGAAATGGATATCCTGCCTGACGGAAGTCTCGATTATCCCGATGAAGTCTTGCAGGAGCTGGATTTGGTTATCGCTTCCATTCATAGTGGCTTCAGACAGGATGAAGAGACGTTAACCAGTCGCATGATCGCTGCCATGGAAAATCCCTATGTCCATATCATCGCCCATCCGACGGGAAGGCTGATTAACCGGCGTGATCCCTATGGTCTTGATCTGGACCGGGTGTTTGAAGCTGCGAAACGGACAGGCACTGTACTGGAATTAAACGCAAACCCCCACCGTCTCGATTTGAATGATTGGTATCTGAAGCGGGGCAAGGAAGAATACGGCCTACGCTTTTCCATCAATACTGATGCTCACACGCCGGAGATGTTGTCCCATATTGGTGTGGGAATCGCCACTGCCCGCAGGGGATGGCTGGAGGCAGAGGATGTGATCAATACCTATTCCATCGACCGTTTAAAGGATTGGTTGGCCCAAAAGCGGGGTGGCTGAGGGAAAAGCCTGTTTATTTTTTGAATAGGTGGGAGGAATGCAGGAATACTAACGGCAGAAGATTTCCAGCCTGGAGAGAAAGGTTGAATGGGCATGAACAAGCGACTTCTGCTGTTATTTTGTACGGTGACGTTGTTGTCAACGACCCTGACGGCCGGCATCCCATCTGATGCATTCGCTCAGGTGGAACGTACGGCGGAGAAGGAGATGTCTTCCGCGCAGCAAGGTGTTCTTCAAAAAGGATCATCAGGAGAAGAAGTATCGGAGCTGCAAGGACGCCTGCAGTATCTGGGTTTCTACAAAGAAAAAATCGACGGCACATTTGGAAACAGGACCTATCGTGCTGTACGCCGATTTCAGTCACAATTCGGCCTAGAGGTTGATGGCACGGTGGATGCGAAAACAAAAAAGGTGCTGTGGGATGCTACCAAACCCTGGGCTCCGGGTGTCAGCAACCGGATTTACCACAAAGGGGATAAAGGCGGCTATGTATGGGAGTTGCAACGTCGATTACAATTCATCGGCTTTTACGCCGGTAAGATCGATGGCCAATTCGGCAGGCAGACAGACCGTGCTGTTCGCGATTTTCAATATCGTTTCGGATTGAAAGTGGATGGAAAAGTGGGTCCCCGTACCAAGTTGAAACTGTGGCGAGCCACTCGCGGATGGTCTCCGGAAGCAGCGGAGGGTGAGGCTGAACGGCGACCGGGACCGGCTGCAGAAGCTCCCCCCGTCACCCAGGCCAAACCGATGGAGCGGGTTCCCCGATCCAATGCAGGGTTGTCGAAGCAGGATATTCAAATCATGGCTCAGGCGGTACATGCGGAAGCCCGGGGGGAAACGTATGTGGGGCAAGTGGCAGTGGCGGCAGTCATACTCAACCGCTTGGAAAACGATGAATTTCCCAATAACCCCTCTGCCATCATCTATGAACCGCTGGCATTTGAAGCGGTGGCGGACGGACAGATCAATATGCAACCCAATGAGCAAGCGCGTAAGGCGGTATACGATGCCATAAACGGTTGGGATCCCAGTGAAGGGGCGATATACTACTTCAACCCGGATACGGCTACGTCTGGCTGGATTTGGGGACGTCCGCAAATCAAAAGAATCGGCAAACACATCTTCGCACGGTGATCGAGTAACCTTCGCCGGCTTCCCAGGAAGCCGGTTTTTTGCTGGAACAAAGGCGATTCAAAGCAGCAGGGGGAAGAACATGGTATAATAACAAAGGATTTGCACATGCAGTTGATGTGTCTGCGTAAGGGAGTGTTCGTGTTGGATTCGCACACGTTGCGTACACTGGAATATGATCGTATCATTGAACAATTGGAAAAATCAGCATCCTCGGAAGTATCCAGACGAAAGTTATCCCGCTTGACACCTTCCCCCGATGTGGCAGAGGTTCGCCAGCGTTTGGCATCTACTCAAGAGGGATTGGATGTTCTTCGTTTACGGGGGGACTTGCCGCTGGAGGGCTTGCAGGATATTCGCTCCGCATTGCGTCGTGCAAATATCGGTGGAGTACTTTCCCCTTCTGAACTGCTGCAAGTGGCCAGCACTGCCGCCTGCGAAAAACAGGTACGGAAACTGATTGAAGGGATCGATGAAGAAGAGAGGCCGCTTCCTATCCTGCGGGGGTTGACTGATGGATTGGAGGAGCTCTCTTCCTTGGCGCGCATTATTCGAAACGCTATTGATGAAGAGGGGCGGGTGATGGATCAGGCGAGTCCAGAGCTGGCCAGAATTCGCCGCGCCATCCTGCAGTTGCAGGCGGGGATCCGTGCTTCACTGGAACAGATTTTGCGTTCCCCTCACTATCAAAAGATGTTGCAGGAAGGGATTATCACTCAGCGAAACGATCGTTACGTGGTGCCGGTTAAACAAGAGTACCGCGGTGCGTTCAGCGGGATTATTCATGACCAATCGGCTTCCGGCCAAACGCTGTTTATCGAACCGGAATCGGTGGTAAACCAGAACAACCGCATGCGGGAACTGGAGTTGGACGAGAGGCGGGAAGTGGAACGGATCCTTGGTGAACTGACACTGGCTGTACAGGAGAATTCTGATGCACTGGAGCATAATCTGGATTTGTTGACCCAGTGGGATGTCATTTTCGCAAAGTCCCGATTGGGAAAGCGGTTAAAAGGCATCTGTCCTCACTTAGATAAGGAAGGTTCTGTTGAGTTAAAGCAAGCGCGTCACCCGTTAATTGCCATGGATGATGTCGTACCGATCGATGTCAGCCTGGACGGGCATACACAAGCGATCATTATTACGGGGCCCAATACCGGAGGCAAAACCGTCACCTTAAAAACAATCGGGCTCTTGTCTTTGATGGCGCAGTCGGGAATTCCCATTCCGGCGGAAGAAGGCAGCCGAGTGGCGGTTTTTAAAGACGTGTTTGCCGACATCGGGGATGAACAGAGCATTGAGCAGAATCTAAGTACGTTTTCTTCCCATATGACCCATATCATCCGGATATTAGAGCGAATAGATTCTTCCAGCTTGGTGCTGTTGGATGAACTGGGTGCCGGAACGGATCCCACCGAAGGCGCCGCTTTGGCCATTGCCATTTTGGATCATATTATTAAACAGGGGTCTCGTTTGGTGGCTACGACCCATTATACGGAACTGAAAGTGTTCGCCCATGCCCGGAAAGGGGTCATCAACGCCAGCGTAGAGTTCGATGTGGAGACGTTAAGTCCTACCTACCGGCTGTTGGTGGGAGTTCCAGGTCGAAGCAACGCCTTTGAAATCGCTCGACGATTGGGCTTGCCGGATCAGGTGGTTCAGGAAGCGAAGGCCCAGATCAGTCATGATGAAAATCGTCTGGAGGAGATGATCGGTTCCCTGGCTACGGATACCCGGACCGCATCGGAAAAGCGGAAAGAAGCGGAAGCGCTTCGCAGGGAAGCGGATCAACTGTTGTCCGACCTAAAGGCCCAATGGCGTCTCTGGGAAGAAGAGAAAGAGAAGTTGAAAGAAGCGGCACGACGCGATGCCCAATCAGTCGTCGCACGGGCGAAAAGGGAATCCGAAGCCGTTTTGGAGGAGTTGCGTCAATGGACGCGGGAACAACGGGGAAGTATCAAGGAGCACCAGTTGATCGAAGCGCGTAAACGGTTGGAAGAGGCTGCTCCTGAAGCGGATTGGCCCCGGCCCGTCACCGGAACGGAATCGGAGAAGAATCGTTCTATTGCGGTGGGGGACGAAGTTTTCATCCGTACGTTTGGCCAAAAAGGACAAGTGATTGAGGCTTTGGGGGAGGATGCATTCCAGGTTCAGGTAGGAGCGATGAAGATGAAAGTGGATCGCAACAACCTGGAGTGGCGATCCACACCAAAACGGGATGAAGCCGTTAAGGGAAGTACCTCTTACCGCCGTTCCTCCTCATCGGTCCGTCATGAACTGGACCTTCGAGGAAAATTGGTGGAGGAAGCGATTCCTGAAATTGATAAATATCTGGATGATGCCCTTCTCGCTGGTTATGAACAAATTACGCTGATTCACGGAAAAGGAACAGGTGCCCTTCGAAACGGTGTGCAACGCTATTTGGATCGTCACGCAAGAGTAGAGACTTACCGTTCCGGCGGACAGGGTGAAGGGGGATTGGGAGTAACGGTTGTTCAACTGAGATGAGTGTGGACACCCTTTCACTGGTCGAAAGGAGGATATGGATGCTTGTACGGCTGGCCATGATTTTGGGTTCCATCGGTCTTTTGTTTTTTATCGTCGGTTTGATCTGGTTTTTCTTAAATGCCGTCTAAATGAAGGGAACCCGAAGTTGGACGTGGAATATCCCGATCCAGGGATGGGTTGGAAGGAGGAATGCTTATGGAATTCTTGCAAGAGCCTTTCGGTGCCGGTTTGATCGTTTTTTTGGCCGGAATGTTGTTGGTGACGGAATTTCTGGTGAAAGCACGGGGGTTGGCGGGAATCTCCGGTCTGGTGTTGCTGGGGCTGTATGCCTTTGCCCAAAATCCAACTTGGAATACCTGGTCCATTGGACTATTGGTGGTCGGTTTGCTGCTGCTATTGTTGGACGGAAAACTGATCCAGGACGGTACCATCGCCGGGATCGGACTCATCTTTATGCTGATCGGTTTGGTGGTTCCAACTGGGGATTGGTTGACGGGTACGGTAGTGGGCTTTATGTGGTTTATGGGAATCGGAATGGGCTTTTTCTCCCTTAAAGTATTGCCCCGCCGCGATGTGTGGGATCGAATCGTGCTTAAAAGTGCTTTAACCCGTGAGACCGGTTACAGTTCGGTCAATGAGCGATACCGGGATTTGATCGGCAAAGAGGCCGTCACCCTGACGGATTTTAGGCCATCCGGTACGATCGAATTGGAGGGAGCCCGTTACAGTGCCATCTCCCGGGGAATGTGGATCAAAAAGGATACCCGTGTTCAGGTGGTGTCTGTGGACGGCACCCGGATTTTAGTTGATGAAGTGAGCGATGAAAAGCGGGAATCGAAAAGCACTTCGTAAACGGGATGCAAAAAAGCACCGCGGTGATCGCGCGGTGCTTTTTGTTTCGGATTCTTTAATAAGTGACAGCCCGATAAGCGTTGACCCGGCCGTAGCGCCAGTAAAAGCCTGTGCCGGAGATGCGGTCCGCACTGTTCTGAATGGCGGTGCGAATCTGGCTGTTGCTGCGGCCTTGGGCAGCCAGTAGTCCCGCCAATCCCGCCACATGGGGAGCGGCCATGGAGGTTCCGCTCAGACTGCGGTAGGTGTTGGTGGGAAAGGTAGAATAGATACTGTGTCCGGGCGCGGCTACGTCCACCCACGTGCCGTATGTGGAGAACCAGGCTTTGGCGTCGGAAGAGGTAGTGGCGGCGACAGAGAGGGCGTTGGCATAGTAAGCGGGGTAATGGGGCGATGTGTTTCCGGCGTTACCGGCGGCGGCCACCACGACGGACCCCCGGTTCCAGGCATAGTTGACCGCGCTTTCCAGGGATGAGGCGCCACTGGTCGAACCCAGGCTTAAGTTGATGACGTGGGATCCGTTGTCGGCGGCGTGGGTAATGCCGTTGACCACATTAGCCAGGGTTCCGCTGCCGGAATTGTTCAGCACGCGTACGGCGAAGATCCGAGCGTTGGGGGCCATCCCCGCCATGCCGATTCCGTTGTTGGTAATGGCAGCGGCAATTCCAGCAACATGGGTGCCGTGGCCGTTCCCGTCATAGGGATTCCAGTTGCGTTCCACAAAGTTGTAGCCCCGGATCACTTTTCCGCTCAAGTCCGGGTGATTGTATTGGACACCCGTATCGATAACCGCGATGCGGATGTTGCTGCTGCTGCGAGTGATATCCCAGGCTCGCGGGGCTTGAATCCGTTGCGGTCCCCATTGCTGGGTGGAGAAGGCGGGGTCATTGGGGGTCCAATCCACCTTCACGATATAGTTGGGCTCCGCGTATTCCACGTTGGGGTTTTTTTCGTAGGCTTGGATCGCTTTTTGGACGGATTGACCTTTTTCAAGCTTCACCACTTCAAGGCCGACGGCGTGGTTTCGTGAAACCACTTTGGCTTCTTCTTGGGCATGTATGGACGATTTGGCTTGTCCGGCGATGCCCGGTTTAAACTTGACGATCAACTCATCCGGCACATAATTCGGCTCGGCTTTTACCTCCGGTGTGGCGGATGCGGCTGATGGCAGAACCAAGGCGACGGCCAACAGAAATACAGCTAACAGCATGAGCAAGCGTTTCAACAGAATCACTCCCTTAATTGTTAGGATTGGTAAAAATATTCGATCAGTTTAATCAAATCCCCTTCGAAGAAAATTTATTTTTATAAAAATACTGAAAACAAAAATAAAACAAGGAAATAATGGATCTTTAATAATGCCTTTTTCAAGGAATTGAAGCAAGTATAAGGATAAAAATGTAAAATAAGAATCCGATATTTTTTGATTAACAACAAAAAATATAATCAACAGACGCTTAATGAATCCTGATTTTTCGAGGATATTCATCATAAAACCATAAAAAAAGAGCGCTTAATACGCTCTTATCATCATGGGACTTCTTTTTTTATCTCCCGATTCCGGTCTCGCATGAAATCGAATGCGAATCGGTGTATTTACCGTAGATGATGGAGTGAATTCATTGCAAGCCCGGGTTTGGCGGATTCGTTCCGCTTGGGAATCACTCATCAATTGGTACAGGTAGAGCCATTCCGGTTGAATGATACCCATCATCAAGGGAGGATAAAGGGAGAATCGGGGCCAACGGATATGCCAGAAGGAAACCATCACGAACGACTTCCCTCCCGATCCGTACTTTAGTAACAATTATAGAGAGGGATGGCCCGATCTATTCCCCGTAAAGCGTATTAGGTGTCGGAAGAACCGGATTCATCCATAAAGTGGGCATCCCAACGGAGCCATTTTGGGAGGTGGTTTTTCAACAGTCCCCCGGATACTTTGCCCCATCCCAGCGGAAACCGGTCCACCATAACCAGAGTCCATCCTTTTGGTAGGTCGGAAGGGATGGCTTCTCCCATCATATAGCGATGAAGATCGGGGTCTTTCGGATCAAACGAGACGGACCGTTTGACAATGGCCGGATCCAATGTCATGGCCCATGCGTGTGAGGGAACAAAATGGCTACGCTTGGATTGCCCTAGGTGAAGTCCCGCCCGTTCCACGACCATCCCTTTGAGAGGGGGTATATTTTTGTGGGTCTGATACAAATGCTCTCCAAACAGGGTAAATGGTTTTTCCGTGGGGTCGTCTTTCAGGTTTTCCTGTACAAACCCCTTAAATTGCTTCATCGCTTCCCCGTGAACAGGCGGAAATTTTCCGGGTCGCTGACGCCTGCCTTCCGGTCCCGGCGCTTTGCGCAGTCGGGCGACAAAGTGGCCTTCCCCCTTAAGATGATGAGGCCAGAGTCGGGAAGTTACGGAAAGGGCTTGATTGGTATCGGCCCAGTCCGGACGGCCGGGTTGATAATATTCATGCCCCGGAACGGTTTCCAGGGAAAAGGAGGGGTGATCTCGAATAAATCGGTCGATCACTTGCTCATTTTCGCGAGGGTTAAAGGTGCAGGTGGAGTAGACCAGAACACCGCCGGATTTCAGCATCGGAGCGGCGGATTCCAGTATGTCCCCTTGCAGGACGGCACATTGTTCAGTCGCTTTCAGACTCCAGCGTTCGGCCGTTTCGGGATCCTTACGAAACATGCCTTCACCGGAGCAGGGGGCATCGATTAAGATACGGTCGAAAAAACCCGCAAAACGGGCGGCTAGCCGATCCGGTCGTTCTCCCAGGACGATGGAATGGACAACCCCGCAACGTTCCAGGTTTTCCACCAATACTTTACGGCGCGGAGCCATAATCTCATTGGCTACGAGCAGTCCTGCGCCATCCATCTTGGCGGCAATCTGTGTAGTTTTCCCCCCCGGTGCCGCACACAGATCCAGCACGGCTTCCCCTGGTTGAGGATCCAGCGCTTCCACCGGTGCCATCGCACTCGGATCCTGGATATAGTAAAGGCCGGCAGCATGAAACACATGTTTCCCAGGCCGATCCAATCCGTGTGGATAAAAGAATCCGGTGGGGCACCATGGAATCGGTTCCAGGGTGAATGGGAGGAGCTTCATCGCTTCTTCCCGTGACAGTTTTAATGTATTGATGCGAAGTCCCCGGTGAGGGGAGTGTTGGTATGTTTTTAGGAAGGCCGGATACTCGCCGCCCAGGCCTGCCTTCATCTGACTTTGATAATCCTCGGGTAGTCGGTCCATCCTTCAGCTCCTTCCTGTAAGCGCATGTTTCATTGTAGCAAAATGGAGTGGAAAAGAAATGAAAAAACCGAGTATCATGCCAACGCTTCCCCTGTGTCCACTGCGATAAAGCATTGGCGGTCGGTGTCAAACAGTCCCTGATCGGTCAGTTTCAAATGAGGAATGACGGGCAGCGCCAGAAAGGAAAGGGTGACAAAAGGATTGGTGATGGAGACGCCCAATCGCCGCACCTGTTGGTTTAAGGTGGACAGCGGCTCCAGGATGGATTGAGCCGGTTGGTCCGACAACAATCCGGCGATCGGGAGAGGAAGGGAAGCGACAATTTCTCCGTCTTCCACGGCCACCAGCCCTCCGTTCATTTGCTTTAGCGCCTGGGCGGCGAGAAGCATATCGCGGTCGTTGGTGCCGGCGAGAATCATATTGTGCGAGTCGTGGGCCACAGTGGAGCCGATCGCTCCCCGTTTCAGGCCCAGTCCTTTTACAATGCCAATACCGGCGGATCCGGTCGCACGGTGTCGTTCCACCACGGCCAGTTTGAGCAGGTCCTTATCCGGATCGGGGATAAATCGACCTTCTTGACGGAAGACCGTTTCCACCCGGTGTTCGGTTATTAAACTGTCGGGAATAATGCCGATCACATGGGCGGTTTCCGTCGTAAGAGGGAGATGGAGATCCGATGGCGACAAGGGTGCGAGCCGAATGCTTTCCTTTACTCGGACCGGTAACTCGGGCCGGTGATCGGCAATGGCATCAGCCAGCAGACGCCCGTTTTCAGCAACGAGCCTCCCCCCTTTCCAAACGCGCTCCACTTTGCCTGTCGATAAGTCCTCCAGCGCGACGATGTCGGCATCATAACCGGGAGCGATGGCACCCTTGGCGGGAATGCCAAAGCACTCGGCTGTATTAAGGGTCACCATCTGAATGGCGGTGACGGGATCCAATCCTTGGCGGATGGCCATTTGCATGGGGTGGTTGACGCTTCCTTCCCGGGCCAGATCATCCACGTGTTTGTCATCCGTCACCAGCAGGCAGCGGCGGGCATTCCGCTCCGTGACAACCGGCAGAAGGGCTTGCAGGTTTTTGGCTACGGATCCTTCCCGGATCATGAGGTACATCCCTCGCTTTAAACGCTCCCGTGCTTCGTCGGCGCTGACGCATTCATGATCCGACCGGATTCCCACAGCGGCATATGCGTTAATTCCTTCCGGTCCGATGCCGGCAGCATGTCCGTCCACCCGCAAACCATGTCGGGATGCATCCAGGATCTTTTTCAGTATTCCCCGATTCCCGGCAGCAACCGAAGGATAATCCATCACTTCCCCCAGTCCCAGTACGCGGGGATGGGAGTAATAGGGTTGGAGTGCTTCCGCATCCAACTCCGCCCCCGCCTGTTCAAAGGAAGTGGCTGGAACACAGGAAGGGAGCATGAAAAAAAAGTCCATCGGCAATCCTTCCGAGTCCGCCAACAAATAATCGATTCCATCCGCTCCGGCCACATTGGCGATTTCGTGAGGGTCGGCCACAATGGCGGTCACTCCGTGGGGAAGGACGATTCGGGCGAACTCGGTTGGGGTCACCATGGCGGATTCCACATGGGCGTGTCCGTCAATGAAAGAAGGGGAAAGATACAGGCCGGAAACGTCCCGCTCCTCTTTACCGGAATAACGTCCCACTCCGACGATGGTTCCATCGATGATGGCAACGTCCCCGTCCATCCATCCCCCATTAAACACATCGATCACTTTTCCGTTTTTCAATACAAGATCGGCAGGAATTTTTCCCGTTGCCACATCCGTCCTTCGTTTATAGGATTCCAATGTTTCCATGCGGCCATCTCCTCGAGTTTTCCCACCAATATACCACAGCGGGATCCCTTTGTCTCAGGATGACCGCAAGCACCAATCTGCATGCTACAAAACGAACCGCTGTCCCTAGCGGTACGTTTATTTTAGGGCGTGTCTGGTAATTCAATTTTCCGTGAGAAAAAGGGAGGGTCGGTATGGCTGGCGGAGAGCCTTTGCGCTTTTTGCAACGAAACGAAGACAGCCATACCGATCCGGAATCTCGCCCGACGGATTTATCAGACACGCCCTAAGCCCGCGTTCCCAGGGCTTGTTCTGCGGCGTTTTTACCGGCGGTGAAACCGGTGCTGAAAGCGGCAGTGATGTTGTATCCCCCGGTGTAACCATGGATGTCCAAAATTTCGCCGGCAAAGTAGAGGCCGGTCTTTTTTTTGGATTCCATGGTGCGGGGGACAATCTCCTTCAAATGGATTCCGCCACCGGTGACAAACGCTTTTTCCAATGGCAAGGTGCCGTTAACTTCGATAGGAAAGGATTTCAAAAGGGAAACGAGTCGATGGCAGGCCGCTTTGGAAAAGTTGGCCCATGTGATCGCCGGATCCAAAGCCGCTTGCTCCATGAGAAGGGGAACCACTCGTTCCGGCAAAATCGATTTCAGCATGTTTTTCAGGCTCTTTTGGGGAGCGGATTGCCAGCGTTGATAGAAACGTCGTTGGAGATCATCGCCTGTTTCGACGGGAAAAAAATCCAGGATTAATCGTACCGTGGGGGTGTTGAATCGCTTCAACGTCTTCACGACAAATTGGCTGCACCGTAATGCAATGGGACCTGACAGACCGAAGTGGGTAAACAGCAGGTCACCGGTATGTTCCACCAGCTTTTTTCCTTTGGGGTTCCAGACCGACAGCTGAACACCCCGCAAGGAAACTCCCTGAAGGCTTCGGTTCCGGATCCAGGGCTCGGCAGAAGTGAGCGGCACCTCGGTGGGGAAAAGTTCTGTAACAGTGTGACCGGCAGCGACGGCCCAATCGTATCCGTCTCCGGTGGAACCGGTTTGCGGAACCGATTTGCCGCCGACAGCCACAATCACACCGGCTGCACGCAAGATTTTTCCGTCAGCCAACCGGACGCCGGCGACACGACTTCCGTCAAAAAGGAGGTCCGTCACTTTTACACCGGTGCGCATTTCCACATGGAGCTGACGCAATCGGTGAAGGAGGGCATCCACGACTGCCTGCGCCCGGTCCGATACAGGGAACATGCGCCCTTCGTCCTCTTCTTTTAACGTGACTCCCAACTCTTCGAAAAAGCGAATGATATCGCGGTTGTCAAAGGTAGAAAAAGGGCTGTATAAAAACCGGCCGTTACCGGGGATGTGCCGGATCACTTCCGCTGCCTCCCGGTTATTGGTTACATTGCAGCGCCCGCCACCCGAAATGGCTAACTTGCGCCCCAGCTTTTGCCCCTTGTCCAGCAGCAGAACCTGCGCCCCGTGCATTCCTGCCGCCGCTCCCGCCATCAATCCAGCGGGGCCGCCACCCACCACGATTACATCGGCATCCATTCCCTTCGACTCCTTTATGGTTCATGACATCCTTTCTATTCTACCCGATTCACTCCATCCGTCCACTGTTGACATCGTTGTTTTCTGGACATACTAAAGGGGACAATTCCATTGAAGAATGGATGATTTCATTGAAGGTATCGGAAACGGAAGATTGGAAAACGCGAAAAGTGGATAAACGCTTGGAAATCAACACCCAGGTATTGGATGAGGTCCTGGGTGTGGAAAAAAGCTTTGATGTGGTTAAGCGGGACTTGCAGTATGCGGGCAAGCGCTTTGCCTTATACTTTGTTGACGGATTTGCCAAAGACGATATCTTAAACCGGGTGATGGAACACCTGGCGTTGTTGGATCGGGAAGATCTTTTGCCCAATCCGGTCAAGCATCTGGTGGAAACCCATGTGGGTTATCTGGAAGTGGAAACGACCGAGAAGCTGGAAGATATTGTGGCCGGTGTCTTGTCCGGCCCGGTTGCCCTGTTGGTGGATGGTGCAACGGAAGCGATTTTAATCGATGTTCGTGAGTATCCTGCCCGTAACCCGGAAGAGCCGGATATGGAACGGGTGGTGCGGGGTTCCCGTGACGGGTTTGTGGAAACCCTGGTGTTTAACACTGCCCTGACCAGACGGCGGCTGCGGGATCCTTCTCTTCGGGTGGAGATTATGACTGTTGGTAAACGATCCAAAACGGATGTTTGTCTCGTTTATCTGGAGGATGTGGCGGATCCCGATTTGGTGGAAATAATGCGAAACTCCATACAAAAAGTGGAGACGGACGGATTGCCGATGGCGGAGAAAAGTTTGGAGGAATTCATCTTTGGCCGCCATTGGAATCCGTATCCCATGGTGCGATATACGGAGCGTCCCGATGTGGCCTCGGTTCATCTGATGGAAGGACATGTACTGGTTTATGTGGACACATCCCCCAGCGTGATGATTACTCCCACCACGTTTTTTCATCATCTGCAGCATGCGGAGGAATACCGGCAAAAACCGATAGTGGGTGCATCGCTGCGCTGGGTGCGGTTTGCAGCGATTTGGATCTCGCTGTTTCTGCTGCCTCTGTGGTATCTGTTTTCCGTACAGCCGGAGCTGCTGCCGGAAGCGCTTCGCTTTATCGGTCCCAAAGATCCGGGGAAGGTTCCCCTGTTGTTGCAGTTGTTGATCGGGGAGCTAGGAGTGGAAATTTTACGGATGGCTTCGATTCATACCCCCAACCCGTTGGCTACGGCCTTGGGTTTGATCGCGGCGATCCTGCTGGGGGAGATGGCTGTCAATGTCGGTCTGTTCACCCCAGAGGTGATCCTGTACCTGGCTGCTGCCGTCATCGGTACATATGCCACCCCCAGTTATGAAATGGGACTGGCCAATAACCTGGTCCGGGTCGCGCTGTTGCTCCTGACCGCTTGGTTAAAGGTGTGGGGGCTGGTGATCGGAGTGGTGGTCTGGTTTGTCATACTGGCCATGACCCGATCATTGCAAACGCCTTATCTATGGCCGCTCATTCCCCTCAATCCCAAGGCCTTGTTGGATGTGTTGGTTCGGTCGCCGATGCCGATTAAAACCAAGCGCCCCCGCATCCTTTCTCCCGGAGATCCGGATCGAAAAGGGGGAGGCTGAATCAAGCCTGGTTTGGATAGGGTGAGTCACAAGGCACTTCCTTTCCTTAAAAAGGAGGTGCTTTTTGGGATTTCATCGTAATTTGACGGAATCCGGTTTCCATGTGGAGAAAAGTTCGTTACAATATAAAAAGAGAAAGCGCAATTATCTAAAGGCTTGTATGGAAATGAATGACTATTCATTCATGGACAAGGGAGGGGTTATGATGTCCACGCAAGAAAAGCCTTGGTTCAAGAACTATCCTGAGCCGACCGCCCGTCAGTTGAATTATCCGGACCATTCACTGCCCTTTTTCCTGGAGCAGGCAGCCAGGGAGTTTCCGAACCGGGAAGCGATTCATTTCATGGGGAAACGTCTTTCCTACCGGGAATTGTTGCATGATGTTTACCGGATGGCCAATGCCCTGGATACACTCGGGGTACAGAAAGGGGAGCGGGTTGCCATCATGTTGGCCAACTCCCCCCAGGCGGTGATCGCGTACTATGCAGTCCTCATTCTGGGAGGCGTCGTTGTCCAAACCAATCCCATGTATAAAGAACGGGAATTGGAACACCAGCTGTCCGATTCGGAAGCGGAAACGATCATTTGTCTGGATCTCGTTTACAACCAAGTAGCCAAGGTGCGGCCCCGAACCTCGTTGAAGCGGATCATTGTCACCAGCATCAAGGATTACCTCCCATTTCCCAAGAACTGGCTCTACCCGCTTAAGCTGAAAAAAGACGGGTTACAGGTCAATGTTCCTTATGGCAGTGACGATGTATACGCTTTTTCTGGCCTAATGAAGAAAGCGCTTCCAACTCCGGTGGAGTGTCGTGTGGAATCGATGGAAGAGATTGCGCTTCTCCAATACACCGGGGGGACTACCGGTTTGGCCAAGGGGGCGATGCTGACCCACCGCAATACCATTGTCAATGTCGTTCAGTGTGGTGCGTGGATGCACAAGGGGGAACGCGGCAAAGAAAAAGTGTTGGGAATTGTACCTTTCTTTCATGTGTACGGAATGACCGTGGTGATGAACTATGCGGTTTACATGGCTGCCACGATGGTGTTGCTGCCCCGCTTCAATGTGGATGACACCTTGAAGACGATCCAATCGGAACGGCCGACGTTGTTTCCCGGTGCACCGACGATGTATATCGCTTTAATCAACCATCCGGATATCCGTAAATACGATCTGTCGTCCATAGAAGCGTGCATGAGCGGTTCCGCACCACTGCCGCTGGTGGTGCAGGAAAAGTTTGAGAAGCTGACCGGCGGCCGCTTGGTGGAAGGGTATGGATTGACGGAAACTTCCCCGGTTACGCACGGCAACCCGATTTGGGAAAAGCGTAAGCATGGCAGCATCGGCTTGCCTTGGCCGGATACGGATGCCCGGGTGGTGGATCTTGAGACGGGAGAAGAGCTGGAACCCGGCGGTGTGGGTGTGATTGAGGTGAAGGGTCCTCAGGTGATGAAAGGATACTGGAAACGGGAAGAAGAGACGGCCAAGGTCATAAGGGACGGCTGGTTTAATACCGGGGATATCGGTACGATGGACGATGAAGGTTATTTTTACATCATGGATCGGCAGAAAGATTTGATTATCGCCGGCGGCTTCAATATCTACCCCCGGGAAGTGGAGGAGGTCCTCTATGATCATCCGGCCATCCAGGAAGCCGCAGTGATTGGGGTGCCGGATCCTTATCGAGGAGAGACGGTCAAAGCGTTTATTGTTCCCAAGAAAGGACAAGAGCTGACCGAGGAAGAACTGAACGCTTATTGTCGTGATAAGCTGGCCAATTACAAAGTCCCCCGATTGTATGAGTTCCGGGAGGAACTGCCGAAAACAACGGTGGGCAAGGTGTTGCGAAGGGCCTTGTTGGAAGAGGAGAAGAAAAAATTAGATGCTTCGGAAGAGGCGGAGAAATCAGTGGAAAATCGTTAATCGAGCTTTACCATCAAAGACACGGCCCAAGAGGCCGTGTCTTTGCCATGCCCACCGGGTCGAAAGGAATCATTTAACCTGGCGGGGTGGGAAAGTTGATGGGAACTTGGTATCATATAGAATGTGTGCGCTTTCATTTTCTGTAGGTAGACCGTTGACAGAAGGAAGGTTTTTGCCATACACTAGATATTGAATGAATGATCATTCACTTCGTATCCACCAAACAGAAAGGGAACCGACTACCATGGCCAAGCGTACCGGTGAAAAATATGACGCGATCATTGATGCAGCGGTTCGTGTGATTGCGGAATACGGATACCATCAATCCCAAGTCTCCAAAATCGCCCGGGAAGCCAAGGTGGCGGATGGCACGATCTACTTGTACTTTGAGAACAAGGATGATGTGTTGATCTCATTGTTCAATGAGAAGATGGGTGCCTTCATCTCAGATGTGGAGACGGCATTGGGCGAGGTTCCATCCGCAGTGGAACAACTGCGGGAGCTGATCCGTCTACACTTTGAATACCTGGAGAGCAACAGCCAATTGGCGATTGTGACCCAGATTGAGCTCCGCCAGTCCAATCCCGAAGTGCGAAAGCAAATCGGCTTGATTCTAAAAAAATACTTGAATGTGATCGATCAAGTGATTCAACGGGGAGTGGAACAGGGGTTGTTTCATGATGATTTTGACCCTCGCACCGCACGTCGTATGATCTTTGGCACCATTGACGAGACGGTCACTTCCTGGATTATGAAGGATTGCAAGTACAGCCTGAAAGATCAGATTGAGCCGATCACTAAGCTGTTCCTGAAAGGGATTGGGAAGTAAATCCCAGCAGCAGAAATAGGGAGATAAAAGGAGGAACCGAGTGAGATGAACATTTTAGTCGTGATGAAGCAAACCTTCGACACCGAAGAGCGAATCGTGATTGAAGATGGTCAAATCAGCGAAGAAGGGGTGGAGTTTGTCATCAACCCCTATGACGAGTATGCGGTGGAAGAAGCGATCCGCCTGCGTGACGAACATGGCGGGGAAGTGACCGTCATCACCGTGGGACCGGAGCGGGCAGAACAAGCATTGCGAACGGCGATGGCCATGGGAGCCGACAAAGGAGTCATCGTCGATGATGAAGATCTGGAATCCCCGGATGAGTACTCCATCGCCAAAGTGTTGGCGGCGGTAATCGAGGATCTGGAGTACGACATCATTCTTGGCGGTTATATGGCTGTTGATGACGGTTCGGCTCAAGTGGGACCGCGATTGGCGGAATTGTTGGATATTCCCCACATTTCCACCATCACCAAGCTGACTGTGGACGGGGACAAAGTGGAAGTGGAGAAGGACGTGGAAGGGGATGTGGAATATTTGGAGGCGAAGTTGCCGATTCTGGTGACTGCGCAACAAGGGTTGAATGATCCCCGTTACCCGTCCCTTCCGGGGATCATGAAAGCGAAGAAAAAGCCGTTGGAGCGGTTGGACCTCGATGATCTCGACCTGGACGAGGATGAACTGGAAGGGAAGACGGAAACATTGGAAATCTTCCTGCCCCCGGAAAAAGAAGCCGGTAAGATTCTGGAAGGCGAATTGAACGAACAGGCCCAGGAATTGGTTCAATTGCTTCGCAATGAAGCAAAAGTCATCTGAGGGAAGAGGGGGAAACGATCCAAATGAGCAAAAACGTATTGGTTTTGGCCGATGTACGTGACGGAGAGTTGCGCAATGTATCCTTGGAGTGTCTGGCCGCCGCTTCCCAGGTGGCTGAGGGAGGCGTCGTGACGGCTGCTGTGTTCGGAAGTGACGCTAAGGGACAGGTGGATAAACTGTCCCACCACGGTGCGGATCAAGTAGTGACGGTTTCCAACCCCAAACTGGATCAATACACGACAGATGCTTACTTTCAAGCTTTCAAACAAGTGATCGATAAAACGGATCCGGATGTGATTTTCACCGGACACACCGCTGTAGGAAGGGATGTCAGTCCACGGATCGCCGCCCGTCTGGGTCTGGGTCTGGTGTCGGATTGCACCGCTGTTGACTTCAGCGACGGTAAGATCGTCTTCACCCGCCCGATCTACGCTGGGAAAGCGTTTGTCAAAAAAGCCGTACGGGAAGGGAAAGTGTTTGCCACCTTACGTCCCAACAATATCGCTGCACTGGAAGCGGACACAAGCCGGTCCGCTGTGGCGGAGGAGCTGGAAGTCGATATCGCGGAAGATTCCTTACGCACCTTGGTGAAAGAGTTGGTACGTAAAACATCTGACGGTGTCGATTTGTCCGAAGCTCGGATCGTGGTTGCCGGCGGCCGGGGTGTGAAGAGTGCCGATGGCTTCAAACCGCTGGAAGAGTTAGCGGAAGTGTTGGGGGCGGCTGTCGGGGCTTCCCGTGGAGCCTGTGACGCCGAGTACTGTGATTATGCCTTGCAGATCGGTCAAACAGGGAAAGTGGTGACACCTGATCTCTACATCGCCTGCGGCATCTCCGGGGCGATCCAACACTTGGCCGGGATGTCCAACTCCAAAGTGATCGTGGCCATCAACAAAGATCCGGAAGCCAGCATTTTCAGCGTCGCGGATTACGGGATTGTCGGCGATTTGTTTGATGTGGTGCCGATGCTGACGGAGGAGTTCAAAAAAGTTCTGGTGGAAAGCTGATGATCCAACCAAACAGGCGGTGTTTATGCCGCCTGTTTTTTTTATTTTCATCCGAGGTTTATCGGATACTACAGGGGGGTATAAAAAATGAGGGTGTTTCGGATGACGAAGCACTTGGATCTTTCCAGTACCCAGTGGTATACTGTTGCTATGTGTAATTGATTCGAAGGAGGACTAACTTGATGGCGATTAAAGACGTCACTGATCAAAACTTTACTAGTGAAGTGGAATCCGGCACGGTTTTGGTTGACTTTTGGGCCCCGTGGTGCGGTCCCTGCAAAATGATTGCTCCCGAACTGGAGAAATTGGACCAGGAAGTGGGCGACAAACTGAAAATCGCCAAGGTGAACGTGGATAATAACCCTGATACTGCCGGTCGTTTCGGGGTGATGAGCATCCCGACCCTGATGGTTTTTAAAGACGGGGAAATGGTGGATAAACTCCACGGCTTCCAACCGAAGGAACAATTGCTGGAGTGGTTGAACCCCCACTTTTAAAGGAAGTAAAGAGGCGTAAAGGAACCGATCCTTTACGCCTCTTTTTTATGTTGTCCGGTTGGGTTGATTGAAGCCCTCTGGATGGACATTCCCTGCTTCCCAGGATTCTGCCGAAGCCGGATCCATAAATCCATAGCTGTTTGATTCCCCCCAGGGGCCGGGTCCTGCGTCAACTCCTGCAAGATCACGGCGCAGGTGCTCTTTGTACCGGCGTACGATGCTTACCTGACAGGCGATTTGAACGAAGGGGAGGGCAAGAAAGATCACCGCTATGGATAACAAATAAAATAAAATAGACAGCAAGGCGAGTGCTTCGTTGGCTTCCCCCGCTGCCATCATCAGTAGAGATGGAATCATCGCGACAGGGTAAAAGAAGAAAAAGCCCAGCAGTGACAGTCCCGAGCGAAAAACGGTGCCGAATCGGTTGGTGAACAGGTGTAATGAATCTTTGAGTGATTGCCAGGGTCCTCGCTCTTCAGCCACAAGAATCACCGGCGCATGCAGCGTGGCCAGGGTGAACAAAAGGATGGGGATCAGACTGAGAAAGGTGAGCAGCGCCAACAGAATGACCGAGCTTCCGTCTCCGTGGTCCAACGACCACACCAAACCGAACAGGCTGAAGAAAAAAGGCAGACAGATCGGGATGGATAAAAGGCAGAGCAGAAGCATTTGTTGAATGGTTTTCCACAACAGGCGAAACCCGTGCTGAAAGTAAGTGGCGAACTGGAACCGATCCCGCCACACTACTTCTGACACCATGGAAAAACTGCCGGATACCACCAGTGAATAGACAAGGGCGCTGATCAAACCAAAGACGAGGCTGACAACGAGAATAAACCCCATCATGGCGACAAAACCGTCCTGGAACGGGTCTGCTCCTCCTCCCTCCACAAAAGCAAATAGGGCAATAAAGAAGATCACAAAAACGAAATAGAGAATGAAATAAATGACGGATAGGACGGCATACGTGAGGAGATGGCCCAACAGATTGGTTCCCCACATCTTCAGACCGTGCTTTTTTAACATTTCCCAAGTGGTAGGCATCGGTTGTTCGGATCCTTTCTGTGTGGAGTGATTTAGCGGTCCTCTTTGGGGAACGGCGGGAACGATGAAGATGGATCGGTCGGTTTCGGTGAGGCGGGTGCCGATTGGCCAGGAAGTGGCTGGTTTCCGTTATCGTTGTATATATTCCCGGAGTCCGCATTCCTGTCAAACCCATAGATACTCTCATCTCCCCAGGGCCCGGGGTCTTCTTCATCGGTAACGATATGCTTCCGAAGAAGTTGTTTATACCGGCGTACCGCTGTCACCTGAAAGGCGATTTGGAGAAACGGAAGCAGAAACATGCTGCCGAAAAACAGGAGAAGCATGAAGAAGAAGCCTACAGCTGCCAGGGCTTCATTCCCATCGGCTAAAAAAAGGAGCGGGAACAGCGGGATGAACGCCATGAGTGGAGCCGCCATATAGGCGATTCCGATCAGGCCGGTGACAAAAACGGAGCCGAAAGACCGAACAAACAATTTGCACGAATCCTTGATGGACTGCCAGGCTCCCCGCTCTTCTGCGATCAAGATGATGGGAGCGTGAAGGAGTGCCAAGGTCAACAGCGCAAACGGAATCCAAGAACTGAGCAAGAGTAGGAACATTCCCAATCCA
This sequence comes from Desmospora profundinema, assembly GCF_031454155.1. Lineage (GTDB taxonomy): Bacteria > Bacillota > Bacilli > Thermoactinomycetales > DSM-45169 > Desmospora > Desmospora profundinema. The sequence goes on along the minus strand of NZ_JAVDQG010000005.1, from coordinate 162,255 downwards.
AGGCCGGTGTTCCCCCTTTCCATTCCGATCCCCATCATAACCAAAAAGAAAACAGGCAGAAACAGGAGCGGGATATACAGCAAACAAGTTAAAAGCATCTGAACCACGACCGATTTAAGCTTGGAGAAACCGTGATGAAAATAGGTGGAGAATTGAAACCGATTTTTCCATACCGCTTCGATCGTCATGGAGTAGCTGCCGGATACCAAAAATGCGTTACATAAGTACATGAAGAGATAAAAGAAGAGGTTGATCAAAACCATCAAAATCAAGAAGCCGATTCCGGCTGCATCCCGGTCAGGGCCGCTGCTTCCAAACCCGAGGACAGCCACACCAAACAGGACGAGATAGAGAATTTGCGCAAGAAAACCCAAAACAGTAGAGACTGCAAACGTAATCACCCAACCCAACAGGTTGGTTCCATACATCTTTAATCCGTATTTTTTTAATAGTTCCCACGTGGTTGGCATTGCATGGAATCCTTTCTTTTATCAATCGGTTTTTTAACGAGTCTACTCCGGAGTGTTTTCATCCTGTTCCTGTCTTTGTAAGAAAAGCTGTCGGACACACGCCCGACAGCTGATTGAGACGGCTTACTTCAGGTGAGGATCCGTGGGAAACTGCGGATACTGGTTCCGGGGACGGGCATCTGTTTCGCCAGGATCGTTAGAGGAAGGTTGCGCGTCTGTCTCCCCTTCCGATTTTGGTTGTGCGGTGGGGGAAGGTTCCGTTTTCAGAGAGTCATCCCGTGGTGGAAAAGCCGTGTGGGTAAAACCGTTTTCCCCCGTATTTCCAGTTGATTGATCCGGCCATTCCTCTTCCGGCACCACCCATTTGCGCAGGTACCATTTATAGCGCAGGGAAACGATTAACTGGAACGCCATCTGCGCGAAGGGGAGGGTCAAGAGGAAGAGACCGAGGAACAGCAGATAGAGTAAGGCGGCTCCAATATTGTCCTCACTGGCGAATGCGGCGGACAACATCATGGGAAGGCCGAATACGACATAATAGGCAATAACGGCTCCGATGACGGACACGATGGTGACGAACGCTTTTCCAAAGGATTTAACGGTCACCTTATAAGAAAGCTTGAGCGATTCCCATGCCCCTTTGTTTTCCGCCGTCAGGATAACGGGGCCGTGCATCGCTCCCAAGTTGACGATGCCAACAAAGATCCAACCCAAAATGGCGACGATCCCCCACAGTGCAACTCCGGTTTGACTTCCATTGAAATGGGACCAGATGACAAGCGCTTCACCCACCAATGCCGGGATGGAAAAGGGGATCAATAGGAGTCCCATCAGAATCAAATGAAAAAACATGCGACCAAAAAAGCGGAAGCCGGAGCTGAAATAGGTACCGAACGAGGAAGTTCCGTCCAGCGCGATCTCGTTCACCATAGAATAACTGCCGGCAAACAGGAAGCTATAGATGAAGATGCTAAGAACGATGAAAAACAACGTTCCGATCAATACCAAAATCAAAAGTCCTGCACCGAGACCCGCCACGGCCTCACCTAACGCAGCAGGGTCATCCCCGGTCAGGGCGTCTCCCATGGCTGCTCCGCCGGCTCCAATGATTGCAATGAGAAGGAAAAAAAAGATCAAGTAAAATACACCGACGATAATGGAAGTAGTGGCGAACCCCAACAGGTTGCTCAGCCACATCTTCAATCCATGTCGACCCAAGAGTCGAAAATATGTACCCAAGAATAAAACCTCCTTCTAACAAGCGAAAATCATAGCACACCCCCTATAATAAACGATTTTTCCGGTGATGGAAGCAGGTGGAGTAAATTTTATGACGATTAGTACGAACAGACTAATCATAATCCCCTGAATGGATCAAGTGGATTATTTTCAGTAAAAGGGAGAATGAAACACCCCTTAAACAAGGGGTGTCAGTCGTCTTGATTCATATGTGTTGTCTATGTAATCACGGCTTACCGTCTATAATCGAACGGTTCCTGCGCCGCAGCGATCTCTTCCTCGTCGGTGAACGGCTGCAGCAGCAACGGTTCTATATCGTCTTCGGGAAACAGGTCGTCCTGGATATGGGTCAAATACCGTTGGAACAATACAGCCAAGGCTAAGATGGATGGGAAAGTTCCCAACATAATCGCCAGCAGACTGCCAAATATCACCCCGACAATGAGGGTGATTGCTCTGTCATCAAAGAACTGCAGCACTAACCAGGGAAAAACGGACAAAAAGGTCAACAGCGTCGCTCCGCCGATCCCGGCGAACCATGAGCCGAGCAGGGAGGCGAGGGTGGAGCCGAATCGGCGAAAAACGGCGATGAAACCATATCCGAAGGAGCGGAACACTCCCATTTCTTCGGCGAACATCACGACGGCCATGTGACAAAAAGCAGCGGTTAGGACCAGGAAAAGGGTGAGGCCTGCTGTCGCAAACGCAGCTTGCCAGTACCATTCTCCCGGTACCAGGGACCAGGCAACCCAACATCCGGCCAACAGCAGGGCGATGCTCCCCATTTGCAGAACGACCAATGTCAGCATCCGAAACACGTAATGAAATCCGAAGGAAAAAAAGTGGCCGAGGGATACTTGCTGTTCCACGGCGGCTTGACGGACCACACCCATCAATCCGGAAACGAAGAAGGAGAAGGAAAGAAGGGTGAACAATGAGACAAGGACTCCATAGCTGAGGAGGGTGATTCCCCCGTTCTGAACGTTACGGAAAACTTCTGCGGCCATCTCCCGCCAGGAACCGGCGGAATCGAGCCATGTCTTTCCTTGGGCCATAAGGGATGACCATTCGGATTGAAGTAAAAGCGCCATAAACAGATGTGGAATTAGCAGCAGGATTGCGACAGTGGTACCGCCGAACAGCGCGCTGATCCATATTTTCATACCATGACGGTTGATCAATCGAAAAGATTCCACCATGGAGGATTCCTCCCATCATGCGGATGTGTGATAAATCTATGTTAGCCCTTCCTAGATGTCAGGACAACCCGCAGGCAAGAACGAAAGAGAAGAAAGGAGAAACATCCGTTCCTGTGGTACCATAAGAAAGGGAGGGAGCCATGATGAAACGTGCGATAAAAGAAAAACTTTCGCTCTTGCCGGACCAGCCTGGCTGCTATTTGATGAAGGATGGTGACGGCGGGATCCTGTATGTGGGAAAGGCCAAAAGTCTAAAATCCCGCGTCCGATCCTATTTTACCGGCAGCCATGACGGGAAGACCCAACTCATGGTTTCGCAGATTGCCGATTTTGAATATATCGTTACGGAGACTGCGATCGACGCACTGGTTCTGGAAGCCAACTTGATCAAACGGCATCGCCCTCACTACAACGTCCTCATGAAGGATGATAAGTCGTATCCGTATATTCGCTTAACAAAAGAAGAACATCCCCGGCTGGAGGTGACACGCCGGGTGAAAAAGGACGGCTCCCGTTATTTCGGCCCTTACCCCAACGCCCAAGCCGCTCAACAAACCAAGAAACTGCTGGATAAACTGTATCCCTTGCGCAAGTGCCGCACCCTTCCTAAGCGAGTCTGTCTGTACTATCATCTGGGGCAATGTGTGGCTCCCTGCGAGTTTGATGTGGATCCATCCCAGTATGAGGAGATGACTCGTCACATTATTCGATTCCTGAACGGCGGCCATCAGGAAGTACAGAGGGATCTGAAGCGAAAGATGGATGAAGCGGCTGAAGCGCTCGACTTTGAGCGGGCGAAGGAATTGCGCGATCTGATCCGGCACATCGAGACCGTGATGGTAAAGCAGCACGTCACACTGAATGATGCGCTGGACCGGGATGTATTCGGTTATGTGGCGGACAAGGGAATGATGTGTGTCCAGGTGTTTTTTGTCCGTCAGGGAAAGCTGATTGAACGGGATGTCTCCATCTTCCACCACTATGGTGAGGAGGAAGAGGATTTCCTTTCCTTTGTCACCCAGTTTTATCACGAGAAACCGACACTTCCCCGGGAGGTTCACCTGCCGTCCGGCGTGGATGCGGAGTTGTTGGATCAGTGGTTGGAAGGGGTACATGTCCATATTCCTCAGCGGGGTATGAAAAAACGGCTGGTGGATATGGCTACACAGAATGCTGAAATTGCCCTGAAGGAACGGTTCCAGCTGATGGAACGGGACCAGGACCGGACTGTGGAAGCGGCCCGAAAATTGGGCGAGGCGATGGGGATCGGCTATCCCAAGCGGGTGGAGGCGTTTGATAACTCCAACATTCAGGGGGCGGATCCGGTGTCGGCGATGGTGGTTTTCACCGATGGGGTCCCGGATAAAAAGGAGTATCGCAAGTACAAAATCCGTTCGGTTGCTGGACCCGACGATTATGAGACGATGCGGGAAGTGATTCGCCGCCGTTATACCCGCGTCTTAAAAGAAGACCTTCCCCTGCCGGAGCTGGTGATTGTTGACGGGGGCAAAGGGCAGATGTCGGCGGCGCTGGACGTGTTGGAAAACGAATTAGGCATATACGTTTCCGTCGCCGGTTTGGTAAAGGACGAGAAACACCGAACCGCCAAGCTACTGTTCGGCGATCCGCCCGTTGAGGTGGAGTTAAAGCGGGGGAGTCGTGAATTTTATCTGTTGCAACGAATCCAAGAAGAAGTGCACCGGTTTGCGATTACGTTCCACCGCCAGGCCCGGGGCAAGTCCATGATCCACTCCGTTCTGGACGAGATCCCGGGGGTGGGGGAGAAGCGGAAGCAGATGCTGTATAAACATTTTGGTTCCATCCAGCGGATGGCGGAAGCTCCTGTAGAAGAGTACCGTCAGGCGGGCATCGGTGACAAGCTGGCCCGCCAGATCCGGGAAGCGCTCCAGCGTGCGGAAGCGGAGAAAGCGCATGAGTAAATCAAGCATGAGATCCAATGAAGGGAAAGGGGCCCTGATTTTGTTGGCTGGAGGGGCCTCCCGGCGGATGGGAACGGATAAGGCACTGTTGGATTTCGACGGGGAGCCCCTTGCACGCCGCGTGATCCACCGCCTTCATGGGCGAGGGGAGTGGGAGCCGTTTATCGTGGCCAATCGTTTCCACCCTTTTACGGAATGGGGTTGGCCGGTCGTGCGGGATCCATGGCCGGGGGCGGGACCCTTGGCCGGGTTGGTTGCCGGGTTGCAGGCCTCCAGTCACGATTGGAACTTGGCGGTTGCTTGCGATATGCCCTTTGTTTCGAGGGAGCTGGCCGCCGTCATGTACCAGAGTGCCGTCGTCGAAAGCGGTTCCGACGCCGTCATTCCCCGGACGGGCGGGAAATTCCATCCCCTGTTTGCCTGTTATCACCGCCGCTGTCTCCCGGTGGGGGAAGCGCTGCTCAAAAACGGGGAACGTTCACTGCAAGCGTTGCGTTCGATGATTTCCATCCATGTATTGGATGAAGCGGACTTTCCGCCGTCGATTGATCCAGAACGGGCCTTGTTTAATATGAACCGGCCATCTGATTTGAAGCGGGCCAGGAAATGGAAATGATGATGTATGAAAAAACAACCCTTCCGCCATCAATAGGCGGGAGGGTTGTCATTTTTTTACGTCAGTGGAGCCCGGCAGCTCCCCTTGTGCATCGCGGGTTTCCGGTTTTGTCGTTTCCGGTTCGCTCTTTTTGTTGTCGTCATTGATGCCCGAAACCGAGTCCTTGAACTCTTTCAAGGTGCGGCCAGCAGCCCTTCCCAGCTCCGGCAGTTTGCTGGGGCCGAACAGGAGCAAGGCGATCAAGAGAATCAGAAGAAACCCGGATAGACCGATGTTACCAAAAGGCATTTCGTTTCACTCCTGAATCCCACTACGGTACATGATGGGATCGTGTCCACTTTACTATCCCCATTATACCCGATCGTCCATTCACTGCAACTACCGGGCCCATAAGCGTCACCAATCCGCCATGCGAGTTTGGTCCCATGTCCGTATTCCAATCGCATCAAACGGATTTCCTGCCGCCTGTTCGTTCCATTCGGGATATGGATCGCTCTTAGGCGGCAAAAGCGGATTGGATTTTTTTTCAAATCTTGATCCCCATATGGATCTGAGTAGCATATGGAGAAACCCAACATACCATATCCACAGGCGATTGACCCCATTCTCCGGGAGCTAAGGAGGTGTTGAAGTGTTATTAATGAGGCAAAATGAACCGTGGCACTCCGTAGTGATGGAGATAAACCGTAGCTTGTATGGGGAACAAATGGTTTGTTCCATGAGTACTCAGTTGTTTCATATACCCGAAACGAAAGATTTAAAGGGAAATGTGGAAATGCATAAGCATCTTGTTCCGGCGTCTTATCATCGCGTGACAGCAGCCGGATCCGCACAAAGGTTATTGACCGGAGAGCGAGCGGTCTCCATATTGAAAACCCTAAACGCTTGTATACAAAATGCCGAACAGGAAGACCGTAACGTAAGAGCCGGTTTACAAGTCATGAAAGACGCTGCTGTCGCTGCGTATAAACCTTTCATTGAAACCATCATTCAATGGCAGGATTATACGGAAAAACACTTGCGATATGCCAAACAAATGATGATGCAAATGACAGGGCAATCAAGGCTGTGATGTCATTTGCTTTACAGAAAAACCCCTATGATTGGGGTTTTTCTGTTACGATTAGGACTGTAAATTCCAGATTACGTGGAGCGGGGAAACGATCGGATCCGTCCAATGAAACGGTTTATCCACCAAAAGACGGGTTGACAGCATCCTGCTCAAAATTTAAAATGACTACGCACACATAATGAATGAATACTCATTCAAATAAAAATATCAGGGGTGTCGTATATGTCGATTCAACCATTGTTTCAAGAGTTGGTGGACAAGGCTAATCAGAATCCTGCCGGTATTGAAGGGGTGGATGCGGTTTTCCAGTTTGATCTGGATGGAGGCGGACAACACCAGGTGAAATTGAAGGAAGGACAAGCGGAATACGCCGAAGGAACGCCATGGGAAGCGGCTTGCACCCTCCTGGCCAGTGAGGATCTTCTGGCTAAGCTGGTTCGGGGTGAGCAGAGCCCGGTTACTGCTATGATGACAGGAAAACTGAAAGTGAAAGGAAATCTGGGACTGGCATCTAAGCTGCAGGCGATTTTGAAGACGTATCAATAACATTTTGAAGAGGGGATTTTTCCATTCATCAGCATCTTTCAGCGATTGCCGGAAACAGGGAAGATCCACCAGCTGATTATCTTTCATGGTATATTTCCAGCGATTACACGCGCAGAATCGTCCAGTGTGGGATTGTTCCTCTCTTGTGGATGTGTTAGCATCATGAATAAAGATGCGGCGGAAAACTTCAAATGCCTGATTTCATTTTCCGGACCGCATGTTATGAAAAAGAATAGTACCTCACGACACATGTGTAGTAGAGGCGCGGTGGTCATCAGTACCGTTCCCGAGGCGCGGGAGCCGGGGAAAGAACGGGAAAGGGACTATCGCCGAAGTGGAATCCCCCCGCAGGGAGGAAGCTGGGTCCGTCACCGAACAGGGGCGGGACTGTCACGAAACGGGTTTTCGTGGAGCACTAACTCACAAGGGAGCCAGTGAGGCTGGTCGAACCGTCAGGTAGGCGACAGCTGGAATTCCCGCTGTCGCTTTTATTATTTGAGGTGAGACCCTCACCGAACAAAAAGCCCGAAAGAGAAGAGAGGAGATCGCGCAAACCATGGGACTGGTCGTACAGAAGTTTGGAGGAACGTCCGTCGGAAGTGTGGAACGGATCCAGAAGGTGGCGGAGCGGGTGGCCCGTACCGCCAGCGAAGGGAACCAAGTGGTTGTGACGGTGTCCGCCATGGGGAAAACCACCGATGAATTGGTGGGTTTGGCCAAGGACATCACCGACCGCCCGTCTCAGCGTGAAATGGATGTGCTGTTAACCACCGGTGAGCAAGTGACCATTGCGCTGTTGAGCATGGCGTTGCAGAAGCTGGAGGTGAAAGCTCATCCCATGACCGGCTGGCAAGCGGGAATTCACACCAATGACGTATATGGAAAAGCGCGGATCGAATCGATTGATACGGACCGGTTGCGGGAATGCCTGGATCAGGGAGAGGTGGTCGTGGTGGCCGGCTTCCAGGGTATTTCACCGGATGGGCATATCACCACATTGGGGCGCGGCGGTTCCGATACCACCGCTGTGGCTTTGGCGGCTGCGTTGCAAGCGGATCGTTGCGAAATATTTACCGATGTGACCGGCGTATTTACGGCAGATCCCCGTTTGGCGCCCCAGGCGCGCAAATTAGAGGAGATCTCTTTTGAAGAGATGTTGGAACTGGCCAATTTGGGTGCGGGAGTGCTGCATCCCCGTTCCGTGGAATGTGCGATGACTCACGGCGTGCCGTTGGTGGTCCGTTCCAGCTTTGTGGACGAAGAAGGAACCTGGGTGAAGGAGGCAGCACAAATGGAAGAAGTATGGAACGTACGCGGAGTGGCTCACGATCTTCATGTAGCCCGGGTGAAAGTCCTGGGGCTGCCCAATGCTACCGAGAGCCTGACAACGCTGTTCAGCCGTCTGGCTGACGCCCACATTAATGTAGACATGATTGTCACCAGTGAGCACGTAAAAGAACGGATCGATGTGGCATTCAGCGTACATGAAGATGAGTGGGAGTCGGCCAAAGAAGTGATCGAGAGCTTGAAAGGCGAATTGGGCTATCTGGAAGTGCTGTCGGAAACCGGGCTGGCCAAGGTCTCCACAGTGGGGGCCGGTATGGTTACCAATCCCGGTGTCGCTGCCAAAATGTTCACCGCTCTCAGTGAGGCGGGCATCCATATCAAAATGGTATCCACATCGGAAATCAAAATTTCCTGCGTGATTGCTAAGGAGCAGGCTGCCCAGGCGGTGAAAGAGTTGCACAGCGCGTTTGGACTGGACGTGGAGGAAGAAGCGCTGGTCGCCGTTCCTTCCTGAATCCTGGGAGAAATCCGGCACAAGACTTGCCCCCGATAAACTCCTTATAAGGGAAGAGGGGAACGATTTTCAGCGTAGCACCCTTTGACCAACCCCCAGTGGAGTCTCCGTAGGACCCAACCGTTTAGCGGCCACCTTGCTTTTCTATTGGCCGCTGGTTGAGTCCGAAGGAGACGGAGCGGACTTCCCCTCATCGGTGAGAAGGAAAGAGGTGCGGAGACGAAAATCGGGCCCCGGGCCTACTTTGTCATCAATCTGGCCCCCGACAGATGAATGTCGGGGGTTTTTCTTTCGCTCTCCGGCGGTGATACAGGGGAAAATGGATGGATCGTCGAACAAGATGTAAGAAGAGTGAAATTCATCGGAAAAATCGGCGGAGGTGTACCGGATGTGGCGTTATATCGGAAAACGGATCGGTTTGATGCTTCTTTCGCTCTGGTTGATCTCCACCCTTACCTTTTGGCTGATGCACGCCATTCCCGGGGATCCATTCACCTCGGACCGCAATCTGCCGGAACAGACATTGGCCAACCTGGAAGCCCAATACGGCCTGGACAAGCCGAAGCCGGTACAATATTTGATCTATATGGGTAACCTGCTGAAGCTGGACTTCGGTATCTCGATCAATCACATGGGCCGCTCCGTCAACGACATGCTGGCGGACGGTTTTCCCGTATCGGCCCAGTTGGGGGCGCAAGCCCTCATTCTGGCTACCTGTGCCGGAATTGTGATGGGCACCGTCGCCGCTTTACGGCAAAACCGCCTTCCGGATTACACACTGATGGTGTTGGCGGTATTGGGTATCTCCATTCCCAACTTTGTCATCGCACCATTGTTGCAAAAATATCTGGGACTGGAGTGGGATTGGCTGCCGATTGCGGGTTGGGGAAGTTTCGACCAAACCATTCTGCCGGCGATGGCGCTTGCATTCACTCCCTTGGCCTTAGTTACGCGGTTGATGCGTTCCAGTATGCTGGATGTCATCAGCCAGGATTATATACGGACGGCCCGTTCCAAAGGGCTGCCGCCTTGGCGGGTAATCACTCGACACACCTTACGTAACGCCATTATTCCGGTATTGACGATCCTCGGCCCCCTGACAGCCGGCATTTTAACCGGCAGTTTTGTCATCGAACAGATCTTTTCGATTCCAGGGATCGGAGCGTACTTTGTAGAGAGTATCGCCAACCGTGACTATCCGATGATCATGGGCACTACGATTTTTTATTCCGCCTTTTTGGTGGGGATGAACTTTCTGGTCGATTTGACCTATGGCCTGGTGGATCCCCGGATTAAAATCGGCGCCAAGGAGGGGGCTTGATCGATGTCGATTCCCGCACAGCGGTTTGAACCGGCACCTAAACGAGGGCAGGAAGCGGAGGGGTTGAAGCGGCCCAGCGTCCACTATTGGCAGGATGCCTGGAGGCGGCTCCGGCAAAACTGGCTGGCCATGATCGGCCTTTACACGATCTTGGCATTGTTTTTACTGGCCATTTTCGGGCCGTTTCTCACCGACTATACATACTACGGAAATCAACTGAACAATAAAAACGCCCCCCCTTCCACAGAGCACTGGTTTGGAACGGATGAACTGGGGCGCGACGTATTTGTCCGCACCTGGTACGGTGCCCGTATCTCTCTGACCATCGGCGTGGTTGCCGCCATGATCGATCTGGTCATCGGAGTCCTGTACGGGGGAATCTCCGGATACAAAGGGGGACGGGTGGATGAAGTGATGATGCGGATTGTTGATGTATTGTGGGGATTGCCCTACCTGTTGGTGGTGATTCTATTGCTAGTGGTGATGGGGCCAGGATTGTTGACGATTATAATCGCCCTGACGGCGACCGGTTGGCTCAATATGGCCCGTCTGGTCCGGGGGCAAGTGCTGCAACTGAAACAACAGGAGTTTGTGTTGGCTGCCCGTACATTGGGGGCCGATTCCCGCAGGTTGATGCGTAAGCACTTGATCCCCAATGCGATGGGGCCGATCATTGTGATGCTGACGTTCACCGTTCCTAGCGCCATCTTTGCGGAAGCTTTCCTCAGTTTTCTCGGGCTGGGGGTGCAGGCTCCCATCGCCAGCTGGGGTACGATGATCAACGATGCTTTGGTCGTGATTTTATCCGATGAATGGTGGCGTCTCTTTTTTCCGGCGTTTATGCTCAGTCTGACACTCCTGGCCTTTAACGCCCTGGGAGACGGACTTCGAGACGCCCTGGATCCGAAAATGCGCAGATGAGTGGTAGCCTCTAGGGTCTGTCTGGTAATTCAATTTTTCGCAAGAACGAGAGAGGGTTGGTATGGCTGGCGGAGAGCCTTTGCACTCACAGAGCACAAGTTTCGCCTGAGTCACTTCGCTCCCGGTCTCACTATGCGCTTTTTGCAAGAGATCGAAGACAGCCCGCCAGCCCGATCAACCCACGCTCATATAGACTCTTCGTACAAATGCAACTGTAGTACTAGGACAACATTGTAAGGGACTTCGCCCGAAGGAGAGGTTGGTGTGATGGAACCGATATTGGAAATCAAAAACTTGCACGTCACGTTTCATACCCACGCCGGTCCCGTTCACGCTGTTCGGGGGGTGGATCTCAAATTGGCCAAAGGGGAGACCTTGGCCGTCGTGGGGGAGTCGGGAAGCGGGAAAAGTGTAACCGCTCAAGCAATCGTTCGCTTGATTCCTTCTCCGCCGGGGCGGATGGAAGCGGGGGAGATCCGCTTTGGCGGCCGTGATCTGGCACGGGTATCCGAAAAGGAGATGTTTCAGGTTCGCGGCTCGGAGATCGGAATGATCTTCCAAGATCCGATGACCTCGTTAAATCCTACGATGACTGTGGGGAAGCAGATCATGGAGGGGTTGATGTGGCATCAATCATTCAATCGGGAACAAGCCCGCAAGCGGGCATTAGAAATGTTGCGGCTGGTAGGAATTCCGACTCCTGAGAAACGGGTGAACCAGTTCCCCCATGAATTCAGCGGGGGAATGCGTCAGCGGGGCATGATCGCCATTGCCCTGGCCTGCAATCCCAAGGTGTTGATCGCGGACGAACCGACTACCGCGTTGGATGTGACCATACAGGCACAAATATTGGATTTGATGAAGGGGTTACAGGAGAAAACGGAAACGGCTATCCTCCTGATCACTCACGACTTAGGGGTGGTGGCGGAGGCGGCCCAACAAGTGGCGGTCATGTATGGAGGAAAAGTGGTGGAATCGGGAAGGGTGAACGACATTTTTCATCGCTCCCGTCATCCCTACACATGGGGATTGATGCGTTCGATGCCCCGGTTGGATTGGAAACGGGATGAGGAATTGACACCGATTCCGGGATCTCCCCCGGATCTGTTTGATCCACCTGCGGGTTGTCCTTTTGCAGACCGTTGTCCACATGCCATGGTGATCTGTCATGAAGAGATGCCGGAGGTATCGACGGTGTCGGACACCCACCGGGTTTCCTGCTGGTTGGAGCACCCCCAGGCGGCTGAAACAAAGGCCCGTGCCGCCACACCGATGGAGGGACCGGAAGTTCGGATTCGTTCCCGCAACGGATCGGCTTGACAGCGAAGTCGAAACCATCATATCATAAGGAAAATCGAGAACCTTCTTCTTATCCAGAGCGGTTGAGGGACTGGCCCGATGAAGCCGCGGCAACCACCCTTTTATTAGGGGAAAGGTGCCAACTCCTGCCGGACTGAAAGATCCGGGAAGATGGGAAGAGGGTCGGACACCTGCGAACGATGCAGCCCGGCCTCTTCCATTTTGGGAGGGGGTCGGGCTTTTAGTATTTCTACAGCGCAAGGGATGGACGAGGAGGCTTTGAGAAATGCGAACAGTGGTGAAGCCGGTGGATCGACGGCAGGTGGCGATAGGTCCCTTTTCTCTGGAATGCGGGGAAGTGTTACCAGCAGTGGAAGTGGCGGTGGAGATTGCCGGAGCTTGGGAGCCGGGCCGGGATAATGTGATTCTCATTTGTCATGCGTTGACAGGGGACGCCCATGCCGTTGGTGATCAGGAGAATCCCGGGTGGTGGGACGGATTGGCCGGTACCGGCAAACCCCTGGATACCGACCGATATGCTCTGGTGACGATGAATGTGCTGGGAGGGTGCGACGGAACCACCGGTCCCGCTTCCCTCTGCCCGGAAAGCGGCCGCCCTTATGGGTCTTCGTTTCCACTCGTGACGATTCGGGATATGGTACGGTTGCAGCGGGAAGTGCTGATCCGGTTGCAGGTAGACCGGTTGCAGGCCGTGATCGGGGGGTCGATGGGGGGCATGATGGTGCTGGAATGGGGCATACTCTACCCTGAAGTGCCTCGGCGGTTGATTCCCATCGCCACATCAGCTTCCCTCACTTCGATGGCGATTGCTTACAACGAGATCGCCCGCCAGGCGATCCGATCGGATCCTGATTTTGCGGGTGGTGACTATTATCCGGACGCCGGTCCGGTCCGGGGATTGTCCGTGGCTCGGATGGTGGGAATGGTCACCTACCGGACCCCCCGTTTATTTGAACATCGGTTTGGACGGGAATTGCAACGGGACGGGTCGGAGTTGGACAAGGAGAATCTGTTTCAGGTGGAGAGCTATCTTCGACACCAGGGGCAGAAATTGGTGGAGCGTTTTGACGCCAACAGCTATTTAACGTTGCTCAAAGCGATGGACACCCATGATATCGGACGAGGCCGCGGCGGCGTCAGAAGGGCTTTGGCGCATGTAGAGGCTTCGGTGTTGATGGTGGGGATCGAGGATGATCAACTGTTTCCCGCTTACCAGCAGCGGGAGATACACCGATGGCTGATGGCGGAAGGCAAGCAAAGCGATCTGTTCATGTTTCCCTCCGATTATGGTCACGATGCGTTCCTGGTTCAGTTTGACCGGTTGGGTCCCCGCATTGAAGCGTTCCTGTCGGATTAAAGAGGGCTGAATCCGCTGCGATGGGCAGGCTTCAAATTGTGACAATTTCTAGGACTTTCGTTCTCGCAGGTGGTCCCATTCCCCTAAAAAAGCAAGAAAACGCTTTCGGAATCGGCGAAAAGCCTCACCTTGACGCTCTGTAAAACTTGGGAGTACAATAAAATGTGTCGAAGGAGTTAACTCTTCTTTCCTAGTCCTTGCGCATATTGGGAATAGGTTTTGGATGGTTACCGGCGTTTCGCCGGTAATGCTAATTGAGGGGAGAAGTTTCCCCCACTCGGTAATTGGAATTTTATAAGGGGTAAATGGGGGGCAAGTGATGAGTAAGCACCGTAGTTTTTTCAACCGGCGGCTTCACTCCCTGCTGGGTGTCATCCCGGTTGGCTTTTTTTTGCTTGAGCATCTGTGGACAAACCACTATGCTAGCCAAGGGGCTTCGGTTTACCAGGAGAAGGTGGAGTGGCTCTGGAGTATTCCGTTCCTGCCGCTCTTGGAGATCTTCTTTATCTTTTTGCCGTTGCTTTATCATGGCGTATACGGTTTGTATATCGCTTTCACGGCTCAAAACAATCTGAAGAGTTACAGCACCTTCCGCAACATCATGTTTATGTTGCAACGCGTAACCGGTGTCATCACACTTATTTTCGTAACGACGCACGTTTGGCAGACCCGTGTGCAGGTGGCCCTGGCCGATATGTCTTCGCAGGAGTTGACGATGCACACTGCTGATCTCTTGGCGAATCAGGCCAATCTGATTTGGTACGTGATCGGTGTGGTGGCAGCAGTGTTCCATTTCAGCAATGGAATGTGGTCCTTCCTCGTTACATGGGGGATCACAGTCGGACCGCGGGCACAACGCATTTCGTCCTACGTCTGGGCTGTGGTGTTCGTGTTGGTCACCTACCTGGGCATCGCCGCCATTTTGTCGTTTGCAGATCCTGCGTTCACCAATGAGTTGGCTCAGCGCTAAGAAAGGGGCACTGCCGATATGAAAGAAAAAGTTGTAATCGTGGGCGGCGGCCTCGCCGGCTTGATGGCAGCCGTCAAGGTGGCTGAAGCGGGGGCCGATGTAGACCTTTTTTCGATCGTACCCGTCCGTCGTTCCCACTCCGTCTGCGCCCAGGGGGGGATCAACGGTGCCGTCAACACGAAGGGAGAAGGCGACTCTCCCTGGGAACACTTTGACGATACCGTCTACGGCGGGGACTTCCTCGCTAACCAACCGCCGGTAAAAGCCATGTGTGAGGCTGCACCGGGTATCATCTACCTGATGGACCGGATGGGGGTTCCCTTTAACCGGACACCGGAAGGGCTCTTGGATTTCCGCCGTTTCGGCGGGACCAAACATCACCGTACCGCTTTTGCCGGTGCGACCACGGGGCAACAGCTCCTGTACGCCTTAGACGAGCAAGTGCGTCGTTGGGAAGTAGCCGGCAATGTTACCAAGTACGAACACTGGGAGTTTACTTCCGTGATCTTGGACGAGGAAGGCCGCTGCCGCGGGATTGTGGCCCAGGACCGCCGCAGTATGGAGATCCGGTCCTTTCCCGCAGATGCCGTCATTATGGCGACCGGTGGACCGGGGATCATCTTCGGTAAATCGACCAATTCGATGATCAACACCGGAACCGCCGCCAGTGCGGTCTATCAGCAGGGTGCCCGTTACGCCAACGGGGAGTTCATCCAGGTTCATCCCACCGCCATCCCCGGGGACGACAAGCTGCGCCTGATGTCCGAGTCGGCCCGTGGGGAAGGGGGGCGCGTCTGGACCTACAAGGACGGTAAACCCTGGTACTTCCTCGAAGAAATGTATCCGGCCTATGGGAACCTGGTGCCCCGGGATATCGCCACCCGTGCCATCTTCAAGGTGTGTGTCGATGATAAACTGGGGATCAACGGAGAGAATATGGTATATCTGGACCTGTCTCATAAGGACCCCAAAGAACTGGACATCAAGTTAGGCGGGATTATTGAGATCTATGAGAAGTTTATGGGTGAGGATCCCCGCAAGGTCCCGATGAAGATTTTCCCGGCGGTTCACTATTCCATGGGCGGTCTGTGGGTGGACTTCAACCAGATGACCAATATTCCCGGCCTGTTTGCTGCCGGCGAGGTGGAGTATCAGTATCATGGAGCCAACCGCCTCGGCGCCAACTCCCTGCTGTCCTGCATCTTTGGAGGCATGGTGGCTGGTCCCAACGCGCTTGAATATATCCGGGGCTTGGACAAATCCGCCGCCGACTTGTCCTCCGGCCTTTTCGAAAGCTATCGCACCAAAGAAGAGGAAAAATACGAGAACATCCTTCAAATGGACGGGGATGAAAACCCGTACCTCCTCCATAAAGAGCTGGGTGAGTGGATGACGGACAATGTAACCGTGGTCCGCCACAATGATCGGCTGCAAAAAACCGACGAAAAGATCCAGGAACTGATGGAACGTTACCAGCGGATCAATGTGGGGGACACGGCCCGTTTCAGCAACCAATCAGCCTCGTTTGTGCGTCAATTGTGGAACATGCTGGAACTGGCCCGGGTGATCACCCTGGGGGCGCTCAACCGGAACGAAAGCCGCGGCGCACACTATAAGCCCGAATTCCCGGACCGCAACGATGAGGAGTTCCTGAAAACCACCATCGCGGATCACACCCCGGATGGCCCGAAGCTCTCCTATGAGGATGTGGATACTTCCCTCATCAAGCCGCGTCCGCGCCGCTACGACGTGGCGAAACAAGTCGAAGAGAAGGGAGCGGAGCAGAAATGAGCGAAACCGCGACCCCAACCCGACCGGAAACGCAAGCGGAGAAGAATACGGTTCGCTTTATCATCACCCGGCAGGATTCGCCTGACTCTGAGCCTTACACCGAAGAATTCGAGTTGGAGTATCGCCCCAATATGACGGTGAACTCCTCCTTGATGGAGATCCAGCGCAACCCGGTCAACTGCAAGGGAGAGAAAGTCTCTCCCGTTTCCTGGGAAGCCAACTGCCTGGAGGAAGTATGCGGTGCCTGCTCCATGGTGATCAACGGCACCCCGCGTCAAGCCTGCTCCACCCTGATCGATGATCTGGAGCAGCCGATCCATGTCCAGCCGATGAATACCTTCCCGGTGATGCGGGATATGGTGGTGGACCGGAATCGGATGTTTGATACCTTGAAACGGATGAAGGCCTGGGTGCCCATCGACGGAACCCACGATCTGGGACCAGGTCCCCGGATTCCGGAAGTGGATCGCCAGTGGCGCTATGAGCTGTCCAAGTGCATGACCTGTGGTGTTTGTTTGCAGGCTTGTCCCAATGTGAATGATCGTTCCAACTTTGTCGGCCCCTTCGCGGTGGGACAGGTGGATTTGTTTAACGCCCATCCCACCGGCGCGATGAACAAACATGAGCGGGTAGACGCCCTCTACGAGGACGGCGGCGTGCAAGAATGCGGAAACTCTCAAAACTGTGTCCAAGCTTGCCCCAAAGGCATTCCGCTTACTACCGCCATCGCCCGTATGAACCGCGAAGGCACCAAGCATATCTTCCGCAAGTGGCTTTCCCGATAAAAACGGGAAAACCCCCTTCCACCCGAGATGGAAGGGGGTTTTACTTTTATCAGGATGAAAGGGGGGTCAAATTGTTGCCCATAAGGAATCCCTGAAAAGAAATGGTTTTGGGCAGAAGCGGATGTTTTTGCAGGATGAGAACGGTTTCCAAAAGAGAATTCCCCGATTTTAGCCACTCATCCACCGTGATTCCTTCGGATTGATGAACATAATTGAGCAACTGGATCGTCTCTTTTTTTATCCCTTGCTGTTGCAGCCAGTGAAAAAAGGGATCATCCATTCTTTTTTCCAGATGAACATCCTGGACGAGGGTCACCCTGCGGATATCGTGATGATAAGCCGTGATCAGGATGGTCTTGATGAGGCTGTCGTACAGGCTGGTTAATGTCAGCTGAGGTGTATGAAAAACGAGAGCATCCTTTTTTTTGATGCGACACAAGGTGAGCGCTCGTTCTTTGCTGGTATCGTCCCCGATCACGATATAGAAGTCTTTTGGTTTCTTCTTCATTTTTATTCCTCCCATGGTGTTAGGGCGTGTCTGAACAATCCGTAGGGCGAGTCCCGGGTTGGTATGGACCGGGAGCGAAGTGACCTAGGCGAGACTTGTGCTCCCGTGAGTGCAAAGGCGAACCAAAAGCCAACCCAACCCTCTCTTTTTCTCACGGAAAAATGAATGACAGGACCTAGTGAAGCCAGTGAGCGATGGAAAAAAGCAGTGGAATCCCCACCGTCAAATTGAATGGGAACGTTATTCCTAAAGCGGAGCCCAGGTAAATCGAAGGGTTCGCTTCCGGAACGGAAGTGCGGAGTGCCGCAGGAGCAGCGATATAGGAGGCACTGGCAGCCAAGATGCCCATGAGCGTCGTTCCGCCCAAGGACAGGCCGCTTACCAACCCTGTAAAAATCCCGAGCACCCCAAATCCGACAGGCATCAATAAAGCAAAAGCGAGCAGTTTCCCCCCCTGTTTTCGGACAACCGCCAGTGTTTGTCCAACCATGATTCCCATGTTTAATAAGAAGAGGAGAAGAAAGCTTTGATACAGATCGATAAATAATGGTTTCACAAACGGAAGAGCCGCGGTCCCTGAAATGAATCCCACCAGTAAACTGCCGGAAAGAAGGAGAACACTTTTACCGAATAAACTCTCTTTGAGGAGTTGGAGTGAAAGGAAAGGGAGCGGATTGACCGCAATCAATCCTAAGGATCGGACTGTGGGTGCCGGTTGGGCACCTCCACTTTTTTTTATGGAAAGAAGGGTGAGCGCGATGAAGATTGCCGGGATTTCCATCAGAACGACAATGCCGTTCATATAGGTTTCATAAGAAGTGTCGGTATGTTCTAAGAAGGAGACCCCTGCTCCATAGGTGACGATGGAAACGGATCCATACGTCGCTCCTAATGCAACGGCATTCTTGAAGTCCATCTTCATCATACGCAGTATGATCACCGTCAGGATGGGGATGACGGTTCCGAGAAAACATGCTCCGATCATCGGTTTCAACGTGTCTGCGAAGGAGTAGTGGGAAAGAGACATGCCTCCTTTTAAACCGATGGCGATGAGTAGATAGATGCTCAATGTTTCACTTAATCCTTTTGGAAAGCGAAGGTCGGAGCCGATGACGGACGCGAATAGGCCCAGTACGAAAAACAAGACCACAGGAGAGAGTAAGTTTTGCAAAACGATATCGCTCACGAAAATGCCTCCTCATACAAAAACCCGCTTTACATCCCCTTATTTGGGGTGTAAAAGCGGGTTTACTTTTTCCTCAACCGGAATTGGTTGGTGAATCCATCTCCCACCCTATTATTCGGTTAGTTGTTTTTCTAGGTTTTCCATCAGTACAAACACAATCATCCGTTCTCCCGTGCGTGTGCTGATATCGGTATGAAAGCTTTCCACTTCACATCCGGTTAGTTGGGAGATCAGCTCTTTTAATTGAAGACTTCCCGTCTCAATCAGTTCGGATCGAATCTTCTTGATGGAGAGCATACCGGCTTCGGTTTTTGTCAATTCCTTTTCGGCGGGGCTTAGCACCCCTTTTAAGGATACGAGTATCATGTGTTGGAGAATGTGGGTTTTTACTTGAACCGATCCTCGTCCCAAGTATTCTTTTTCCCATTGTGTAAGTGCCTTGCTGATGTCTGATTCCACCATGCCCTTGGTTCTTTTTGTTTCCATGCCGCCCCTCCGCTTTCCATAAAAAAAGTATATTCCAACAATGGCCCATGCCATGGTGGAATATACCGTTTAATCTCCCATCATTGCTTGAATGGATTGCACTCTAAGGTCTTCACCCGGTCCTTGTCGCTTAAGACAGTGACAGGGTGCGAACCGATTGTTCCATCAAGCAAGTATCGATAAACTAATCGGTACTACCCATTTGCCTGAGATGATTGTATGTAAAATACAGGCGTCTGTCAATCATGATTGGAGGAGAAAAATCAAGTTGGTTTTCTGAAGAAGGGGGATCACGTCATTTTTTCATCTCTCGGTTTTACGACATCATCATCCTGAGAAACCTCTACTTAAAAAGAAGCCCTCGTGTCAACAGACACGGGGGCTTCTCAACATGGATCAGCGGATCATTCGGTGGCAAAGACACTGGTGATGGCATCCCACAGTTCGGACAGCCAATCTAGCAGTCCAGACAGGAAGCCTTGGGCTTCTTCACTATCCAGATCGATGTTGCCGATCATTTCGTCAAAGTTGTTTTTCAGCTCGTTTAACTGATTTCCGAGGGAGTTCCAGTCGATGTCCAACTCGGAGAAGCGATGCATGGTATCGGTGACCCGATCCACATCCTGGTCCCCGAGGTTGATATTGAGATCACCGGCGACATTGATGATAATGTCGCGCACCTCTTCCTTCGTCTGGGGTTGCTGTTCGGCGATCTCTTCTTTTACTTCAGCAATGAACTGGGTGGCTTTGTCGCTGTCCTCGATTTTTTCACCCAGTTCGGAGGTGATCACCATTTCTTCATTGGCCAGGTCTTTTTGTTCATCGCTGATTTCCTGGTCTGTCGCGGTTTCAAAAGCCATCATGATACCGGTCAGGCCGGTGGTGCCGGAGACTTGGATCGGGGCGGTGACCGTCACCTCGGCATCCTTGACCCCGGCGGTGATCAGCGCATTGGCATACATCTGCGGGGTGATTTTGGTGACATTGGTGGTATCCACCCGGATTCCCGATCCTTCTTTGGCCAGTGTCACTTTGGCGGATGAGTAGGCTTTGGTACCGATGGTGGCTTTATCCACATGGTTCCCCAAATACCGCTCTACGTCCTGGATACTCACCTCCAGCGTTTCCACGCCATCCGGTGCCTCCAGATTGCGCATCACGGTCTGCCGCTGGTCGGCAGTCAGATCCTTGCCGAGGGTTACCACGGTGTCCGTGCCGGCCCAGGCTCCATGAGGCAACAACAGGCTGATCATGAACGTACCGATAAGGGCGAACAAACTCCAGGATTTCACTCGTCTCATGAGGGAAAAAACTCCTTTCAAGCTGAGATAGAGACAGGGTGAACCACGTTCATTGTATCAGAAATGGCTCGATAAAAAAGGGTTAATACCGTTGACGCAACATTTGTTTGACCGACGGGAAGAGGTAATGGCTGCCTCCTCGTCCTTGAACTTCATCCACCATTGTGGCGACGACGATATCCGGTTTTTCAGCGGATTCCTTTCCCGCCATCCAGGCGAGCCAGCCCAGCTGACGTTGATTTTCATCTTCTTTGCTGGCTTTCAACTCTGCCGTGCCGGTTTTGGCACCCAGCCACACCCCGTCTGTTTTCAGTTTGCGGGCGGAGCCTTTAGGCTGTGTGACGACGCCTTCCAGGAGATCTTTCACCTGGTTGGCAGTTTCCGGGGAGACAATGTTCTTCCTCCACATTTCCGGCTCCACTTTTCCGTCTTCCATCAGGATCTTCGGCTTTACCATACTGCCTTCGTTGGCGAAGGTCGTATACATGGTGGCCAGATGAAGGGGACTGATCAAGAGTTGGCCTTGTCCGTAGGCGGTGTCTGCCAACAGGATCTCGTTCTCCAGCTTTTTATCGTTGGAGTACTGAGACGGGCTGACATCCAAAGGAATGTCCATTTTTTCGTCAAACCCGAACTTCTTCAAGTACTCGATCATCTGTTTTTCCCCGATTTCCAGGCCGGCCCGGGCGAAATAAATGTTGTCGGACCAGGCCATCCCTTTAGCCAGATCGACCCCGCCGCCGGGATTGTCCACCCGGGTGACATGGTAGCCGCCCCAGGTAGAGTCTTTTTGCCATTTGCCTTCATCGGTGTTATAGGTGGTGTCGGGGGTGATGGCCTCTGTTTCCAGAGCGATGGCAGATGTGATCGATTTCATGGTTGAACCGGGTGAATACGGGATCTTGGCACGATTGGCCAACGGTTGACTGGGACCGCTTAACCGCTGCCACTCTTGCTGGGACATGCCCTGAACGAATCGGTTGGGATCGTAGGAAGGGGCACTCACCATGGCCAACACTTCGCCGGTGGAGGGGTCCAACGCCACCCCGCCGCCTTTATCGTTTTGAATGCCGCGGTACAATTGACGTTGCGTCTCCAAATCGATCGTTACCTGGATATCGTTGCCGTTCTTGGCTGGTTTCTCGCCGAGGACGGTTTTTTCCTTGCCATCGGCATCCACAATGACCGCCCGCCATCCGGGGGTTCCGCGCAGTTGTTTTTCCAGATAGAGTTCCAAACCGGACTGCCCGATCCAATCCCCTTTTTGATAGCCGTCTTTCTTTCGTTTCTCCAACTGTTCATCCGTGATTGGCCGGAGATAGCCGGTTACGTGAGCGGTTAGCTCTTTTTCCGGGTACAGACGCAAGGAATCGTCCCGGACGATCACCCCGGGAAGCTGCTGCCACTCTTCCACCCGTTCCAGCGCATTTCCTTCTGCTGTTTTTACGGTGACAAATTGATCGGTTTCTTCTTTTTCCGCTTCTTCCATTTCTTTAGCCAGTTTTTGTGGATTCAGAGAAAATGCGTCGGCCAGGGCTTCAGCCGTCTCATCCTGATCGCTTACTTGGCTGGGGATGTATCCGATGGCCACCCGATCCCGGTTGATAGCCAACGGATCGCCGTTACGGGATGTGATTTCCCCCCGTTTGCCTGGAGGGGTGCGAGCGACTCGGACGCGGTCCCCCTCTTTCAGTTCGGGATGGATGAGGGAGGGGGACCACTGAAGCCGCCACCCTTCTTCATCCGAAATGAAATGAGCCTTGTTTTCAAACGAAATGTCGCCTAGGTTTTTGGTTTGAAAGGTACCGGTGAAAGCGATGGTTTCCGAATCCGCATCGGCGGGAGGGTTGACTTCAAAAGAGACGGATTTTTGCTGTAAGCTTTTTGCGATGTTTTCGTGTTGTGTGACAAAGGATCTCTTGTCCACTGCCGTCTGTGTCTCTTGGCTGGTCAGGGCGTACATCTCTTCGTATTGTTCTTCTTCCCAATGGTTTAAATATTGTTGCATTACTTTGTGGGGAGCCGGTCCCGGCGTATCCTGGAGGGCGAACACCGTTCCCCCCGCAATTAGTAAGACGGTGACGGCACCACCGATCCACCATCCGATGTGGAGTTGTTTGAATCGATGGCCCAGTTCTTTCCATTTCTCCTTCATGACCACTCTTCACCTCATTCCAGTCTTTCGCATTCCCCATTCTATCGTGAATTCTGTTAGCTGTGAATGAGATTCTTGCATTTAGACAATAAGGAGGAGGCGGAATGATCCGCCTCCTCCCGAAGATACCGGACAAAGGATCCACATTTAGCGAAAGACAGGCTCTTTGAACTGGGCCAGCTTTTCCAGGGCTGTTTTTTCCACATCCCGGTGTAAACTGTTGCCGTGGGCATCCATCGTGACGATGGCGGCAAAGTTTTTGACCCTCAGGTGCCACATCGCTTCCGGAACTCCGAATTCCAGAAAATCGACTCCTTCCACACCGGTGATACAGTCGGCGTAATATTGAGCGGCCCCGCCGATGGCGTTGAGATAGACGGCGCCGTGCTCTTGCAAGCCGGCGAGGGTGCGGGCACCCATGCCCCCTTTGCCGATCACCGCCCGGATCCCGAATTTCCCGATGATGTCCGCCTGATAAGGCTCTTCACGGATGCTGGTGGTGGGACCGGCGGCTTTCACCGTCCAGTTGCCGTTTTCATCCTTCAGCATCACGGGTCCGCAATGGTAGATGACGCTTCCCTGAAGGTCGACGGGGGAATCATGATCGATCAGGTGTTTATGCAGCGCATCGCGACCAGTGTGGATCAGGCCGTTTAAGACAACGACGTCTCCTACTTTCAGATCCCGGATCGCTTCTTCACTGATCGGGGGGGTGAGGACGACTTCCCGGGTACCGGAGGCGCCTTCGGCGGCAGCAGCCGGTTCCCGTTCTCTCACTTTTACTTGAGAGGGTTCTTCCTTGTACAGCCAGGAGGTAATGGAACCGGTTTTCGGATCGAGAGTCACCCCTTGACGTCGGAATGCCCAACAGTTGTATGCGACGGAAACATAGAAACTGGCCGGGATCCGATGCATCGATCCGATTTTGCAACCCAGCAGGGTCGTGTTTCCGCCAAAGCCCATCGTTCCGATGGAGAGCTCATTGGCTTTCTCCATGATGTATGTTTCCAATCGGGCCAGATCCGGATGGGGATTGGTGTCGTCTGCACGGCGGAATAATTGCTTTTTAGCCAGTTCATAACCGGTGGTGCGGTCACCGCCGATGCCGACACCGATGAAGCCGGCACTGCATCCTTGGCCCTGGGCCTGGTGGACGCTGTGCAGAATGCACTTGCGGATCCCGTCCAAATCGCGGCCGGCACGTCCCAGGCCTTCCAGCTCACAGGGAAGGCTGTATTGGATGTTTTTGTTTTCGCAGCCGCCCCCTTTCAAAATCAGGCGTACTTCGATCTCATCCCGTTCCCATTGTTCATAATGGATGACGGGGACCCCTTCACCCAAGTTGTCCCCGCTGTTTTCTCCGGTAAGGGAGTCCACCGAGTTGGGGCGGAGTTTCCCCGTTCGGGTGGCTTCCACGATCGCTTCCCGGATGGCCCGGGTGATGGTCATCTGATTCACTCCCACGGGGACGTGGATGTGAAACGTGGGCATTCCCGTATCCTGACAGATGGGGGAGACATTCTCCTCCGCCATTCGGATGTTGTTGGAGATGGTGGATAAGGCTAGAGCGGACCGTGTTCCCGCATTTTCTTTTTCTTTGGCTTCCCGGATGGCCGCCCGAACGTCCGGGGGAAGGTTGGTCGACGTGTCGGTGATCAATTCCAGTAAACTGTTTTTCAATTCCTGCATCCGTCAAACTCCTTTTTACCTCGCCAGGCGAGGAGGGTAGATCCGATTCTTTCTCTGTTATTATAACGTATTCCGGTGGATCCCTCAGATTGAAAATACGAGAAAAAACGCCTGTGAGACCGATGGATCTCGCTTGCAGGCGTTCTGTAATGGAAAAATTCCATGTTTCCGTTTTCATTCAAGGGGTGGTGGTTTGTGCTTGAGCGGTTTTGATGAAGCGTTCTTCGGGTTCGATGACGCCGCAAACCCCACATTGAACCCGGTAATGTTCCCCATGATAGGATACTTGGAACGGATCCGTCAGTGGGATGTTTTCCAGAATTTCACCCGATATTGGATCTTTTTTCACCGGTCTTACCACTTGTTCAATCAGATTGAAGCGGCTGCGGTTGGTGCCGCAGGTTGGACACAGGTAGGGGTTCTCCATGGGTACACCTCCTCGTTCTATAGCTTTCCGGGTTTTGGAGGGATCATGCATGGAGAGGGGATTGTGCAGGGAATCGGGTTGGGGTATGTTGGAGAAGGAGTTCTTTTCAGAAAAGTCGGGTTGGACAGGGAGGATCGCGGATGACAAAGGAGCGCGCTTTTTTGGATGAACAGGTTCCACGCATCCAGTTACTGGAGCGGAAGATGAGGGAAGCGTATTGGTTGGCAGCCACCACGGGTGAAAAAAAACACGAAGAGCAATATGCCCGGTTGTTGCAAGAATGGATGGCTTGGTTTGCCGACAAGGGCCACCACGGCCGTCTGAAGGAGCTTCTGGAAGGGACGGACGGTACGGATCCACTGGTTCGACGACAGGTGGAGCTGTTATACAACGAATCCCAAGCCTATCAGATGAAACCGGAAGAGGTGGCGGAACGGGCCCAGCTGGAGACGGAGATTGAAAGTGATTTTGTCAATTTTCGGGCCGATTACCGCGGGAAGAAACTGTCGGAAAATGAAATCAAAGAAATCTTACGCCATGAGCGGAACACCTATAAACGAAAAGATGCCTGGAAAGCGAGCAAACAGATCGGAGCGGTGGTGGCGGATAAAGTGCGCCGTCTGGCACGTCTGCGCAACCGGGCTGCCCAGCGCCTGGGCTATCGTGATTTTTATGCGATGTCCCTCGCATTGAACGAAATCGACGAGGCGTTTTTATTTTCCTTGTTGGAGGATTTGAAGCAGCAGACCGATAGTCCCTTTTCCGAATTGAAAAAGGAAATGGACAAGAAAGTGGCTGAGCCGTATGACAACGTTCGCCCGGAAGGGCTTAGACCTTGGCATTATGTCGATCCGTTTTTCCAAGAGGCACCTTGCGTTTATGAGGTGGAGTGGGACTCGCACTTTGCGGGACGGCAGCTGGAGGAACTGGCGAAGCAGACCTTTGCGGGCATGGGGTTGGAGGTGGAATCCATCCTGGATCGAAGCGATCTCTATGAGCGTGAAGGAAAATCTCAACATGCCTTTTGCATCGATATCGATCGGGAAGGGGATACGCGCATTTTATGCAACCTTCGTCCCGATACCTATTGGATGGGGACGCTGTTACATGAATTGGGCCATGCGGTCTATGACCAGGAACACGATCCGGTGCTTCCGTACCTGCTGCGCCGTCCCGCCCATATCTCCACCACGGAAGCGATTGCCATGCTGATGGGTCGGCTCGTCAAGGAACCGGAATGGTTGAAACAGGTGGCGGGAGTACCGGAGGAGAAGTTGGTGGAAATGGAGGAGGCGTTGGTGAAGCAAAGCCGGCTGGACATGATGGTCTTCGTCCGCTGGTGCCTGGTGATGATTTATTTTGAACGGGATTTGTACCGTGATCCGGATCAAGATCTCGATTCCCGCTGGTGGGAATGGGTGGAGCGGTTCCAGTTCATCCCCCGCCCGGAAACGCGGCGGGCGCCAGACTGGGCGGCCAAGATCCATTTGGGGACGGCGCCGGTGTATTATCAGAATTACCTGCTGGGTGAACTGATGGCGTCTCAGATCCTGCACCGGTTGCGGCAAACGTTCCCCGACTCCCCCCATCCCCTGGTGAATAATCCGGCAGCGGGCACGTATCTGAAGGAGCATATGTTCCGACCGGGAAACCGGCGGCCCTGGGTGGTTCTGATCGAAGAAGCGACCGGTGAAAAGCTGGATCCCCGCTATTTCTTGGAGCAGTTTGTCGTGGAAGATAAGGAAGAAAAGAGTACGGAGAAAAAGGGATAGGATCTTGGAGGACGAATCCAACCATTTGAATGGAACAATCGGTCTATCAATAGCGAGGACACCCTGGCGTTTTACGCACGGGGTGTCCTCGTTTGGTTGTTGTTTGAAGGGGTTACTTGAGGGGCTTCTTTTCCTCCTCTTTTTGGGAACTTTCTTCCGATTGAACAGGGTTCTGCCACTCTTCCCACACGGCTTTCCACTGATGGAACGTGGCTCGGATCCGATTGCGGCTCCAATTTTTTCCCGACATCAGCATTAAGTGATCAAGCCATAGCGGCGACCAAGGCAGTGCCATCACTTCCTGGGTGAAGGCATGGGCGGCGATCTCCCGCAGACGGGTGATCCGGCTTTTGAAATGAAAGGGCCCCCACTGTTTTTTAACCGCTTTGGGAAGGGCGTCATCCGCCCGGCCCAGTTGAGTGGATTCCAGGTGGTGGAACCATTCGTGGAACAGATGAAGGGCGATCAGGTCGTCCTGGGGAACGTGTAAACCGGAGTCTTGAAAAAAGCGATCCAATTGGTCCAGTGACGAGCGGTGAATTTCGATCACCGGGGGTTTGCGCCGGTATTGTGCCCGTATCGAGGAAGTGGCTTTCTCTGTGCCTGTGCGAATGAGAAGGATCTTCACCTTAGAACGGATCACCTTGTTGATCCAGGGATCGATGGAGCCTTCATAGTGGTAAGGACGGGCTGCTTCCCGGCCGAAGCGGATGGCCTCGGTTACCAGATGGGGGATCTGAACGGGAGAAAGCTGAGGATAAAATTCGTCTTGCTCTAATTCTTTCCATGCGAGTACTTCCGTGTCCAGCGGAGGCCATATACGGTCTAACGATGCGTCTCGAATGGAAGTCTTTTTAATCCGTGAAGAGACGGCCGGTTGGGGGGATGGTGTTTTCGTCGGGGATCCCTCCCTAGGAGGCCGCACCGTCCAAACGGATGGACGGTGGGGGCCTGCGGTTGTGTTTCACTCTATGAGTAGCACGGCTTGACTCATTCCCGACATGGGTAAAAAGGTGGACGCTCCCGTATTGGCCAAGGAGCGTCCAAGGAATAGGCTGCAAGATGAGGATCAGGGACGGCCGATGATTTGTTGTTCAGCCATGGCGACCAGGCGTTTGGTGATTTCACCACCAACGGAACCGTTGGCACGGGAAGTGGTGTCGGGTCCCAACTGTACACCAAACTCCTGCGCAATCTCCGATTTCATTTGGTCCAATGCGGCCCGGGCCTGGGGAGCGAGCAGACGGTTGCGGTTTCGCGGCATCGCTTTCACCTCCACGAAAGGGATGGAAATTCGTTTCTATTTTGTGTTTTTCATGGTGCCTTATACCAATAATTGAGTGAATGTTTTCGAAGAAGGGTCTTTTTCGCTTACGGGATGGAAACAGGGGGGACGGGTAAGCTGAAAGGTAAATGGTTTGCGATGGAGGCGGATCCTTTGTTCTTTCACGGCATTCCCCTGGTCCACCTGGTAAAACAGGCTCCCGTGTTGTCACCCGCTGCCAAATCGAAACGACAATCCCCCTCACGTCAGGCGGATGCCAACCGTCTTAAGAATCTTCTGGGGTTTGAGCCGGTGCATTTATTGCGTTCCTCAAAGGATTATCCTCGCAGCCGGTGTATCCGGGAATGTTTTCGTTACGGAGATACGGTGTGGGCATTTCATGATCTTACCTATCCACGCATTCAACTGAGCCGACACGAGTGGGGAGTTCAACAATTGGATCTTAGGGAAGCCTGCTGGGTATTGACAGCGCGTACCGACGCCCTTTCCTGGTTTTACTTTATTGGTTTGCATGTACCGGTGTGGGTGGTTCGGGAAAGGAGAGGGTGGTTATTGGTGCAAATTTGTTACGGATGAGATAATCTGCAACCTTAACGATTGCCCGTCACAACTTTTCGTTTTCGGTATATCCTCCCGGCGCTCAGAAGAAAGGTGGAAGAAGGGGAGAAAAGTCCCCCAACCGTACGTTCCGTGTTGATCGAATATGATTTGCCGGTCGAGGTACGTGCAACTTGCCGTGCCGAACTGACGCGACCCGACAACACCAGCAAGACGCTCACGATGTCGGAGTTTGAGTTGGGGGTTTTTGAAGCGACAACACCCACCCTCCTTCCTCACCGGTATCTACCGCTTTCGCATCGTTGCCGAGGGGCGGACTCTACGGGGAAATCGCTTCTCACGAGAGCAGACGCTGACAGGGGCCGCATGGAAGGGGAGCGACAACCCTCCACCGACGTTGAAGGACGACGATCGTTTCTGTCGTCTTATCAACCGTTTGCTTCATCAGGAGAGTATTCAAGCTGTATTGCAGAAAGCGGGCATCAATCTGGATGCGTTGCGGTGATGCCTGGAGGAGTATTGCCGAAAGTCTTCACCCGGTCAGTCACCCTAATTGATGCGCCTTACGCTCGAAGACCGGCTTCGAGCGATCATCCACGATGACCGAGTACATGCAGGTAGTGATGCGCGAGTTGGGGCGAAGAGACAGAATGATCGGTCCCTGATTGACGACAGATGGAGTAACATCGGTAGGTGCACTTGGGACGGCTGACATCATGGAAAAAAACCTTCCGATTTGCCGTCGGTCTTAAGGGGCTTGATTAAGCTTACTTTTGAACATTTCCTGAAAATGAAACTTCATACTCACTCGCATCGTTTTATGCATTGAACCCTTAGAAAAGATGGCTACGAGTTCAGTCCATTCGGGCTCCGCTCCGAGTTAGGTTTGATTCGGATATAACTCGAACGTAAGGATCCCCTGTTAGAGGGAATTTATCGTTACGAGAAAAGGCGAGGTTATTCCCCGCCTTTTATATGTTATTTGGGTAAAAAATACATGGTATGCGGGTTACATCTCGCTTAACCGTGGCCGCTCGTCTGCGGCAGCTACCCGGCGGTAGGGCTGCCACCCTGCCGCCGTTACTATTTTTTATCCATAGGATATCATGGGTATTTTTGTTTCGTCGAGTTAATCAATTTCCCATGGAATCAATATTTGATAGATCTAGATTAGATGAGTAATGAACCCCATAAGTCCCGATCATTAAGCTACGAAGCAGCATGAGAAGTTAGGGATTAGCAATCTGAAATAGAGACCGGTAGCTTAAGGTTGAAGTGCTTTTCGTAGTGATAAAAAGCAACATAGTCAATCAGGTCACCGTCGATTTCAGCAAAACTGGAATACTACTGTAACCCAATCGATTCTTCTTTTAAGGTCTGGAAATTAGTGTTCGATGTAGGTCTATCCGGGTTATTGTAAAGTAGTACTAGCCAACCCTGATAGCGGGAGAAAAGGAGTGATTGAAGTGGAACAACGCTTTTGCCCAGTTTGCGATCAACCCATCATCGAAGCAGTTACGGATGAGGAGGTAATGGTTTGTGTGGTTTGTTTTATTGACGGTCTCCCCTACAACCTTCAGGAAAAATCGCGGCAGGAAAAACGCGTCATTTTACAGCGGCGATGGTACGAGGTCCGGGAGTGGTTTGTATCATACCATCAAATAGTCCCAGCTGCTGAAAACGAAAAAGCAGCTAGGCATTTGTTGGAAGAACCGACAGGGAATTTCATAAGCGAAGAAAAAACGGAGGATTTATCTCAGCCTATCGGAAAGAAAGAGAAGAGAAAAAGTAAAGCAAGGAAATTTCGCAAGCTTCTTGATCAATGGAATCGTGATTAAAAATAGGACCGAATGTCACGTTTATGGCCCTTTTCTTTTCGAGAATCGTATGTTTTTTCACAACGTGTATCCCACCTACATGTATATACGGATGGACATCCAAACCGAAGAATATTCCTTTGTCCAAAAGTAAAGGAACCCCACACCGACCGGTGACAGGGTTCATCAGGGGTGGGCTAAATTTTGAGATCGCCGAGTCTTACGAGTTCCACGACCGCTTGGGACCGTCCTTTTACGTTCAGCTTTTGCATCACGTTCGAGATATGATTGCGGACGGTTTTTTCGCTGATGAAAAGTTGCTGGGCGATTTCCTTGGTCGTTTTGTCTTGGACCAACAGCTCGAAAACTTCCCTTTCCCTGTTCGTCAACAAGGGCTTCCCTTTGTGGTTGCTGTTCAAATGTGTCACCCCTCCTTGCTCGGGCTCTTAGAACACGAGGGTAAGGGACTCAGTCATGGTATTGTATGAACGGGCTTCTACCAGGGTGCTGGACCCTTGGAAAAATAGGCTGACTCGGCGCGCGGACAGTTGGTGAAAGCACTACATCCTATGCCGGTTAAGAGGTGCGCGTTCTGGGCACCAGCCGCCCTCTCCTTTCTCGAACCACCCACACCGGTACATACGAACCAATAAAGTGAAACCAGAAAAGGGCATCGGTACGCGCTGTCAATACCCAGCAGGCTTCCTCAAGATCCAATTGTTGAACTCCCACTCGTGTTGGCTCAGTTGAATGCGTGGGTAGGTAAGATCATGAAATGCCCACACCTTGCGTCTAAGTAGAATGTGACAATGCCATTCTTTTCATGCCCTTAGGGATTTTTCTGTACAGAAAGTCATCCAATTGTTAGGGATGAATGGGTTCAGGCAGGTGAATGACCCCTTCGGGTGGAGCGAGGGTACCCTCAGGAAGTACTTGGGTGGGGTTGGAAAAAGGACTCAAGGGATACATAGACATCCGTCTTTCTGTTTTTTACATGGTATGAGCAGATGGCTTCTTATGTGAGCTGAGTCGGCTTTGCAGCGGAGCTTAGTAATACTTGAATACATTAACGAAACAATCGATTGATTTAAAGCGTTTTCCGTAAAGAAAGAAAAACATGTTTATACAAAATATAAACATGTTTTTTATTTTGATGAATGGGGTGATCACATGGCTAAAATTGCAGTAGATCCGGGGCATGGAATAAACACCCCGGGAAAACGAACGGCAAAGGCGGTTCCGAAATATGGACGTGTGATCAAAGAGTATGAGTTCAATAAACCAACGGCCCTCGCCCTGAAGACGGCATTGGAACGTCAGGGGCATACGGTGGTGTACACGGGCGGCGACCATGATCCATCGTTAAGTGCCCGTTGTAAAAAAGCCAATGATGCTAAGGCGGATTATTTTATCTCCATTCACTACAATGCTGGTGGCGGCCACGGGGTGGAAACGTATATGGTGGGACGCGGTGGTCAAGCGGAAAAACTGGCCAAGCGAATCCAGAAGGAAGTAGTGAAGGTGCGTAACCAACGGAACCGTGGTGTAAAGGTGGCCAATTTCCAAGTGTTGCAGGATACCAAGATGCCCGCTGTCCTGGTGGAATGCGGGTTTATGGATGACCCGCGTGGAATGGAGCAAGAGTGGATGTTGGACAAACGTTTTCAAAGAGGGGTGGCCGAAGCCATCTGCAAGGCGGTACAATCACAACTGAAGCAGTCCTACAAAGCCCCCGAGACCGCATCATCGTCTTTAGTCCGGGTGCATTATAAAGGAAAGCCGGTAGGGGCGTATGCAGATCCCGATAATGCACTGATCAAAGTAAAAGAACTGACCAAGGTCGGAAGTACAATAGAGGTAAAATAAACAAAGTGCCGGACGGGGAGCCCTGTCCGGCTTTTTTCTGAACTTCTTTTTTCCTAGCCATCCATCGCTTCGCAATTTGCGGCTTCAAGAGATGGGTTACTTCCAGGGTGACCAGAAACGGTGTCAATATGAGCTCCGCATAGAAATGACGCCTTTGTTTGGATTGCAAGTCCGTCATGGATAGACACTTTTGATTTAATATGGGTGGTTTGAAATGCTGTCGACTCTTTTTAGAAAACGATATTATCTTTCAGATTTTCGTCTTCACGTCGCACCTTCTGATTCCATCCCTTGCAAAGAAGGACTGTCACTCCTAGTCCTACCACTACAACTCCCAACAGAATCCTCAGGAAAGTCATGTATCCAATCGCCGCACCTCCAAACCCCATCAATACACTGCCTAGTGGAATACTAACAAATGCGATTAAACGCTTTAAACTGAAAACTCTCACGCGGATTTTGGATGGGGTTAAATCAAGCCAAGCGCCTCCAGCGAACATGACCAACATCATAAACAGGACACCCAGCACTGCGCTGGATACAATCAAAAAAGCCTCACTGCTAATAATTGTGACCAAACCGAGCACGATACTGATCATGAGGACGAGTCCCGCAGCAACGATTCCAGGTCGATTTGTGTTTTTGTTAAGACTCATGAAGATCATCGAAGTGATCAACATGCCTGCCCCATATGCTCCCGAGAATCGCCCATAAAAAGCGGCTTTGTTATCAGGGGACATTTCAACTAAGAATGCGGGCAGTAATGAGTAAAATGGAAAAACAACCAAATTAGTAACAAAACCGATAACCAACATAAAGACTAGAACTGGTTGAGTGGCAATATAGCGTGCTGCCATCCGAGTATCGGCCCATATGGTGCGAAAAGTAAATGTTTTTGTATTTTCGGTAGCCGATTGACCGGAAGTAACAATCTCAGACCATAAAAGTAATAGCCCTGTTGTCAATAGAATAGCGATTCCTGCTGCAATTGGTGTTAACGAGATTAAACCCATAGCCAGTAAACCGCCACCGATAAAGGGGGCAACAGATCTGCCTACCTGTGGTTGAAGCTGAATCATCAAAGCGGTCCGGTTAGATGGCCACTTTTTGGGAGCAAGATCTGCGATTGTGGTCTCCAATGTAGCGCTGTATAGTGAAAAGCTGCTTTCCAATCCAATGAAGATGAGCGCTACGATCAGGATCATGACGAAATCTTTCGCCAAGCCGGTATAAGGGATCAACAAGCAGATAACTTGTGCGAACATTAGGATTTGGATGAAAAGGAGGAGATTTTTCCGGCTTACCCGATCGATTAAACCGGAGAATATGACTACGACAATGGTGGCGAGGAGGTTACTGACTCCTACGATAACGCCAAGAACTTGGCCGCCGCCTAGCGGGGACTGAGTGATGAACCAGCTTAACACAAACACCGTCAGGTTATAAGAGATGAAAACAAGAAAACTGGGAAACCAAACTTTTAATATAGATGTTATTTTATCAATCGCTTGATCATCTATCTTCTCCTCATCTCCTGTGCTCTCTTCTATATAAGAAACGCATCCACTTCTTTTTCATATAAATGCCGTACCTTATGAAAATAGGCTGTCTTCCTTTTTTTCTAGACTGGATAAATGTGATTATTCCCTTAGCCAGCTAATATCCGAACGTCCATCCACCGTTTACATGCAAGATCTCCCCAGTGATAAATGA
This sequence comes from Desmospora profundinema, assembly GCF_031454155.1. Classification (GTDB taxonomy): domain Bacteria; phylum Bacillota; class Bacilli; order Thermoactinomycetales; family DSM-45169; genus Desmospora; species Desmospora profundinema. Next base: position 128,144 of record NZ_JAVDQG010000005.1, on the reverse strand, counting down.
GGCTTCATCTGAAGCGAGAAATTGGACTGCCGCAGCGATATCGCTCACGTGTCCAGGTCGCCCGACAGGGGTTTCCCTGACAATACCCTGGATCGCCACCTCGGGCCAATGAGCGGTAAAATCCGTATCAGCGATGAAACCGGGTGCAATCACATTGGCTGTGATGCCTTCTGGGCTGAGTTCCCTGGCCAGAGCGAAGGTTAAACCGGTCAAACCGGATTTGGCGGCGGCATAAGACATCGCCCCCGGTCTCCTTCCGCCTGTAAAAGCGGCGATGGAACTGATGTTGATCATTCGGCCGCCGGGTCGGGCCATATAGGGTGCACATACGTGGCTCATGAAATAGCTGCTTGTCAAATTGTTGCCGATGTCTTCTTGCCAGCTTTCTTCCGCTTCTATTAACGGATCTTGGGTTGATGTGCCGCAGATAGCACCTGCGGCATTCACGAGGACATCAATTTGCGACCAGTGGCTGATGATCTGTTGGAGCGCGTCTTCCACCCCTTCTCTTCGACTCAAATCGGCAGTGACGGGAAACAGTTGGCCCGGATGATGGGCGGCTACTTTTCGTAACTGCTTTTCCGTTCGGCTGATGATGATGACCTCGGCCTCTTGGTTGGCAAACTGCAGGGCGACTTGCTTTCCGATTCCACTTCCGCCTCCCGTGACGATCACTTTTTTTCCGGAAATTTGAAACGGAATGGTGTTCATTTCATTGCCTCCTATACAGCATCTTCTGTGTTAACCGAAAGGATGCTCATTCGCACATCCTTTCGACTGGTGTTGGGTTCGGTATCCCAATGGTAAGATGATTTTGTCCTCTTCTAAAGGGGCAATGAAGAAGAAAATAACCAGGACAGATTGAGGTGAACACCCATGTTTCCGATAACCTTTACTTTGTCGCGGGATCGAGGGGAACCGTTATACGAACAAATCTACAGCCGGTTAAAACAAGACATTGAATCGAAGCGATTGCCCTCAGGCAGCCGGATCCCTTCTGTCCGCCAAATGGCTGAACATCTGCAGGTGAGCCGCCATACTGTGGAGACGGCTTATCTGCAATTGACTGCCGAGGGATATATCGATAACCGGCCACGCAGTGGGTATTATGTGGCGGAGATCGAAGATCATTTGTTGGATTTCTTAGATTCTAAAACCATCCACCATCAAAAAGTGCCGTTCACAAAAGGTCATGTGGAAATGGTCAAGGCTCCGCCGGATGATCAGCCTCCAGTGTTATACGATTTTCGAAATGGAGCCGTCGACACGACTGCCTTTCCGTGGAGCACTTGGAGAAAGACAGTGGATGAAGTGTATCAATCGGAAGAAAGGGATCTGTTACTGTGCAGGGAGAGATTGGGGGATGTTCATTTGCGGGAGGATATCGCCCGCTACTTGTATCAGGTGCGAGGAGTACGTTGTCGTCCAGACCAGATTGTGTTGGCGGCGGGAAGTCAGCATTGTCTAAGTATGATCAGTGTGCTGGTTAAATCGTTTTCAGATTCCGTTTGTATGGAAGATCCGGGATGTGCGAACACCAGGCAATTGTTTCGGTGGAACGGACTGAAGACATTGCCTGTCCCTCTTGAAGAAGATGGGATTCGAATCGATGCGTTAAAGAAAAGTGGAACAAATGTAGTATTCGTTACTCCTTCACATCAGTTTCCATGTGGAATGATCATGTCCATCCAAAAACGGATCCAATTGTTGAAATGGGCATATGAACAGGATGGATTCATTATCGAGGATGATTACGATGGCGAATTTTGCTACCACCGACGACCTATTCCTGCGTTGCAAGGGCTCGATTCAAATGGGCGGGTTATTTATGTCGGCTCTTTTACGAAATGTTTCATTCCCACATTGCGAATTGCTTACATGGTATTACCGGAAGAATGGATGAAACGGTTCACCGGAGTATTTTCCATGTACGATCAACCGACGTCGAGATTACATCAACAAACACTCCACTTTTTTTTTAAAAAGGGACATTTTGAGAGGCATATGCGTAGAATGAGAACGTTGTACCGTCGAAAGCACGATTTGCTTTACCAAAACCTAAACGGTCAGCTCCCTGCAGTTCAGATCATCGGCAAACATGCGGGCCTTCATTTTCTGCTGGAATTGGGGGCGAGCCATACGGAGCATGAGTGGCTGGAGAAAGCGCGGCTACATGGTGTCAAAGTATATCCGACTTCTCATTATTGGACCAATCATTCTGTAGGAAAAAAACCGGTTTTGTTGATGGATTACGGTGGAGTGCCGATTGAACATATTCCCGATGCTGTTAAACGGCTTGTCCAGGCGTGGAAATGATCTAGAGTTTCTGTTTTCCGGTATCCATTTTCTCTGCTGTTGTCAGGTGGGAAAAAACCCCCTATTCCGCTGGTTTTCAGAGGGAAAACGACGGTCTCTTTCTTGGTAAATTCACTTACGGACTTGTAACCCGTTTCACGTTTCGGTACGATGATAGCAGGAAATCCAAGGATGATTCACGATTCTGAACTTTCTATGGGCGGAATATACGGTTGAATAACAACACGGTGGGAAACAATGCAATTGACCCCGGGAGAAGAATATGAAGGAGTTTATGTGATGGAAACTAACGCAAAACTGTCCGTTGAAACGGTAGCGGAAATTGAACGCCTGGTCCGGGAGATCAGCGTGATCGTGAAACGGAAGGGTCGCGATATCCTGAATGAGTTCCCCATTACCCCGCCTCAATTCACTGCGCTTTTGTGGCTGAACGAGGATGGGGACATGACCATCGGAGAACTGAGTCAAAAAATGTTTTTGGCTTGCAGTACGATGACGGACCTGATTGATCGGATGGAGAAAAATGAATTAGTAGAACGGGTTCGCGATGATCGTGATCGTCGCGTGGTTCGTATCCACCTTTTGGATCGGGGCGCCTCGATTATCCGGGATGTGATGAAAGCCCGTCAGGCATATCTGTCGGAAGTTCTCTCCCATTTTTCGGAAGAAGAGGTTAAGGAAATGGCTAAACATCTGTCTCTGCTTCATCAGGAGATGAAGAAATGACTCCCTGTTTTTTGCGGGGAGTTTTTCCGTTCCCCGGTTTCGCTCTTTGCAGAACTTTGCTACAATGATCGTCATAGTTGTAGGAAAAGCCTTGGTCTTCTGCTGAAGCGGGCTCACTGAATTTTCCATATAATATATCGAATCGAAAGAATGGATGAGACTGGGGGATAGTTGACAACGATGGATCAACAGGGTCGAACGCAAGGGGCCATCGGCATCTTGGACTCCGGTGTCGGAGGACTAACCGTCGTCAAGGAAGTGTTCCGACAGTTGCCGAAAGAGGCAGTCGTTTATTTCGGAGACACGATGCGGTGTCCATACGGACCACGATCAGCCCGCGAAGTGCGAATGTTTACAACGGAAATCGTTCATTTTTTATCCCGTTACCCTTTAAAAGCGCTGGTTATCGCTTGTAATACCGCTACGGCTGTTGCTCTGCAGGATATTCGCGAACAGTTTGCAATCCCTGTGTTGGGGGTAGTCACACCCGGTGCCCGTGCCGCGATCAAGGTGTCCACCGGCGGGCGAATCGGTGTCATCGGGACCCAAGGGACCGTGCAAAGCGGTGCCTATGAGAGGGCATTGAAGCGGATCGACCCGACTTTAAAGGTGGTCAGCCACGCTTGCCCCACCTTGGTTCCGTTGGTGGAGAGCGGAAGCGGTGACACCAAACTGGCCCGGGATGTCGTACGCCAAGCGTTGGCTCCTTTAAAAGGGCAGGGACTGGATACATTAATCCTCGGATGTACGCATTATCCGTTGATCGCTCCTCTGATCACTCGTGAAATGGGGGAGGAAGTCGTTCTGATCAGTTCTGCTGAGGAAACGGCGAGAGAACTAAGCACGATCTTGTATCATAAAGGATTGTTGGTAGAAGAAAATCAGCGGGAATCCCTCTTTTTTACCAGCGGGGATCCGGATTCGTTCCGGACGATCGCCGAAGACTGGCTGGATCGGCCGGTCCGGGTGGAGCAGGAACAAACAGAATCGCTGCCGACTTCAGTCATCCGCTGAACTTGCTTAGACTGATTCCGCTTATCGCCAGATTTAACCCCTTACGATACAGCCCCGCCTTTGCGGGGCTTTTCGGTTGTCAAAGGAATCTTTGCCTTACGCGGTTTCTTTTATTATTTCAACCCGCCTGCAAAACAAGTGATATTTTTCCGGAGGGCTCGTATACATGTACTAGACTTTGTCCCAGGAGGGAAGAACATGCGGAAATCCTTGTTGCGGGTGGCCATGGTCCTGATGTTGGTACCGTTGGTCCTGACGGGCTGCCTGTTTGGGCCGGAAAAAGAATCGGCTCCGATCGATCCACCGCCCCAAGCATCCGGCGATGATGAAAAAAAGGAAGAATCGGAGACTAAGGAAGAAGAATCGGCGGCAAAGGAAGAGGAGGGACTGGAGCTTTATTTTCTCACCGATACGGGATACGTGGTTCCATATGCGCTCAATATTCCCAAGGTGGAAGGGATCGCCAAGGAAGCCTTAAAGTATATGGTGGAGGACGGCCCGGGAGCAGATATGCTGCCGAAGGGATTCAAGGGAATTTTGCCGGAGGGGACTCAGATCAAGGGGCTGGATATTCGGAAAGGAACGGCCACCATCGACTTCTCAAAGGAATTTTTGTCCTATGACGCTTCCCTGGAAGAAAAGATTCTCAGTGCGGTTACATGGAGCCTGACCAGTTTTGATTCCGTTGAACGGGTGGACATCCGGGTGGATGGTCGGCCCTTGGAAGCCATGCCGAAAGGGAAAAATCCCACACAAGGCTTGAATCGGAACAGTGGTATCAACCTGGAACTCTCTCAGGGTGTAAACGCCAGCTCCAGTATGCCTGTCACCTTATATTTTCTCGGACAGACAGAAGATAACAAAGTGTATTATGTGCCGGTAACCCGCATGATCAACCGGGAAAAGAACATGGCAGAAGCAGCGTTGAAGGAACTGGTGAAAGGGCCGCAACACGGTTCGGAATTGGTGACAGCCCTGTCCGAATCGACCCGAGTGAACAGTGTAAAGATCGAGGGTGACACGGCTGTAGCAGATTTCGGCAAGGAATTACTGCAATACAGTGACGAGCAGGAAGCTTCCAAGGATGCTCTCAACACCATCGTTCTCTCTTTGACTGAAAACACAGATGCCAAACAAGTGAAGATCACCGTGGATGGAGAGGCGGATGCGATTGGTGAAGGATTTGACAAACCGGTGGTTCGCCCCAAACGAATCAACCCAAACGGCCTGTAAGTGCATAGGGAGGATCCGGGAGCGATTTCGATCAAGATACTGGCAAGTGTATGGTTTTCCCGTGAGGAAGCATGATGAAGAGGTGAGAACGCCTCTTTTTTCTTTTTTGGAACACTGTTTAGTTAAGACCCGGGAAAGAAGAGACCGAGGCGAGGCTTGTGCCGGTAAGTGCTTCGTTTGCCCCTGGGGCTGTGTTATAATGAGGAAACCATTGGCATGGAGGGGTCGCCATTGAGAGTGGACGGACGAAAAGCAAATGAACTCAGGAAAGTGGAGATGATTCCGGATTTTATCAAGCATGCGGAAGGGTCCGTCTATATATGTGTCGGTGAAACCAAAGTGATCTGCACCGCATCGGTGGAAGATCGGGTACCCCCGTTTTTGCGCGGATCGGGAAAAGGGTGGGTGACCGCTGAATACGCCATGCTTCCCCGTGCGACCCAGACCCGGACGATTCGGGAATCCAGCAAAGGAAAAGTGGGTGGGCGCACGATGGAGATCCAACGGTTGATCGGGCGCAGTTTACGCTCCGTTATTTCCCTTGATAAACTGGGAGAGCGGACGGTGTGGCTGGATTGCGATGTGATCCAGGCGGATGGGGGGACACGGACCGCTGCCATTACCGGTGCTTATGTGGCTGTCGTTCAAGCGTTGTGGGGTCTGGTGAAGGGGAAGTCCCTGTCTCGTCTCCCCGTCAACGATTTTTTGGCTGCTACCAGTGTGGGCATCGTGGATGACGTTCCTTGTTTAGATCTGTGCTATGAAGAGGATTCAAAGGCGCAGGTGGATATGAATGTGGTGATGACCGGAAGCGGTCAGTATGTAGAAGTGCAGGGAACGGGTGAAGAATCCCCCTTTTCTTCCGATGAATTGACCCGACTGCTGGCATTGGCCAAAGAAGGAACGGAGCAATTGGTCCAACAACAACGGGATTTGTTGGGAGAAGCCGCCGGTTGGATCGGAGGAGAGGGACATGGCCGAAACGAAAAAGGAAACCTGGCAGTGGAGTGAACTGGTTATTGCCACAGGAAATCGCCACAAGGTGGAAGAACTAAACGCGATGGTGTATTCATCACTGGGAATCCGGGTGGTGGGGTTATCTGCTTTTTCCGGATTGCCCGCCATCGTGGAAGACCGGGATACGTTTGAGGGAAATGCGGTCAAAAAAGCGGAAACCATTGCCCATCATCTCCAGCGCCCAGTAGCGGCGGATGATTCCGGTCTGGCTGTAAAGGCGTTGCAAGGGGCTCCCGGGGTGCGTTCCGCCCGGTATGCCGGTGAGCATGCCACAGATGCGGAGAATAATGCAAAGCTTCTTTCCGAATTGGAGGGAATCCCCCCTCAGGAGAGGGGGGCTGCGTTTGTCTGCGCGTTGGCGTTGGCCGTTCCAGGGGAGCCCACCCGAATCGTGCGTGGGGAATGTCCTGGTTATATCGCAGAGGAATCCAAAGGGGAACATGGTTTTGGTTACGACCCCTTGTTTTGGTTGCCTGACCGAAATCAGACTATGGCCCAATTGGCACGGTCAGAAAAAAACCGCATCAGCCACCGGGCACGGGCGGTGGAGAAACTAATCATATCCCTAAAAGATCGATATCAGTTTTCATAGCGAGACCCGGGAACAAAGTGACCGAGGCGAGACTTGTGCTGGTCAGGGAAAAAGGGGAGTGAGGTTGTTGCGCATCCTGATCGTCAGTGACTCCCATGGGGAAGAAAAACTTCTTCATCGGATCGTGGAGCGGGAAGGCGCCGATCACGTCATTCACTGCGGGGATTTTTGCACCGACCGAGATCGGTTGCCGCGGACTTCCCTGACGGTGGTTCGCGGCAACTGCGATTGGGAACCGGTTCCGGAAGAGGAGTACTGGGACGGTGGAAAATGGCGCTTTTTGGTGGTGCATGGACATCTTCATCAAGTGAAGACCTCCCTGCTTCCGGTTCGTTACCGGGCTGAAGAGTTGGGGGCGAGAATCGCTTGTTTTGGCCATTCCCATTATCCGCTCTGCGAACAATTGGGGGATGTCCTTTTGATCAATCCAGGCAGCATCACCCAGCCGCGCGGCTTTGCGCATCCCACCTTTGCGGTTTTGGAGACGGAGTCGGAAAGCCGGGTTCGGGTGAGTTATTTTACCCCAGACGGCGCTGCCGTACCGGAGCGGGGAGGAATCTTTGATTGGAAGCCGGCACCTTGACCGTGCCGGCGAATATGCTGATCGAAGAGCTCCATCTGTGAAAACCGCGTGGATATCTTGACGGAGCCGACTTTCATGTTATAATGGTAGGTACGTGTAACTCCGTGTTTGGGTCCCAGTAGCTCAGCTGGATAGAGCAACGGCCTTCAATAAGGAGCCTCTATAGGGAAACAGAAACCTATGGAGTGGACGGCACTATATCGGTGAAGCCTTAACAGATCGTGCTGATGGTAATACCGAGGAAACTTACGATCTCCTTTCGAGGTGGCATGATGCACCATATAAAACAAAAGGAGATTGAGGAGTTTTAAAGGCTCAAGTTGATTTGATCTGCTTGAGGGTAGAAACTCCGAAGAATAATTAGGCGCAACATGCGAATGTTGCACATGATTATCGTGAGGTTCCGTAGAGACTATACGTGCCGCACCTGAAATGGTGAAGATATAGTCCAGACCACAAACAACGTTTGTTGGTGGCGAAAGCCATAGTGGTATGCTAAGCCGTCGGTCGGGGGTTCGAATCCCTCCTGGGACACCAGCTGGTTTTGTAATGGATGGAGTTGCACCTTTCATGTTTATGTCCCCATGACGTTTGGGGGCTTTTTCTTATAGATAGCGAACAAGAAAACCCAGCCCTTTAGGGTTGGGATGAAAGCGAGCGTCGGATGAGGGAGGGCTTCCTTTCTCTTCCCTCTTTTAAGTTTGACAGTTTTTGTCTGAATCCAAACACATGATCCCCTATGGTGAAATATTCATAAGAGGGGGTGAATCCACGAGGGATCGGCTGATTTTATGAGCTAGGTCTTTTCGTTGATTGCCACCCTCTCATAAGCGTTCGCCAACAGCCTCACTGCTTTGCGCCGACGGTTCGAACCTTTCTTTCGACGGGATACCATTCGTTGTAATCGCTTGATCTTTCTTAACCCCTTTTCCAAAAAGCGCATCGCCGGGAAGAACTCGTTGTCTGAAGTGACCGCAAAGTGTTTCACTCCCAGGTCCACCCCTACCCGTTTGCCACTGGGTTTCTTGGGGGGAGGCTCGATTTCTTAACATCAAAGGGATGGTGAAAAACCGTCCCCTGGTCAAAAAGATTGCGGATGCCGCTTGGCGACAGTTGATCGACTTTACCACTTACAAGGCAGAATGGGCTGGTAAGGAAGTGAAGTTGGTTGATCCTCACAACACGTCCCAGGATTGTTCGCAATGTGGTCGGATCGTGAAGAAAGACCTCAATGACCGCGTTCACTCTTGTCGCTGTGGCTACAGAGTGGATCGGGATCTCAACGGGGCGCGAAACATTCTTCATCGAGCCATCGGCTTCGTACCGGAAAATAAGGTTAACTAGTGCCCCTTCTACCAATATCGATCGTGTTTACGTGGAGGGAGGCTTGGTTTTCCGGCGGAGTCGACTCTGCCACGCATGGAGCGAAGACGGAAAACCAAGCCGACCGACTTGTCCGCGTAAAGGCCATGAAAAACAGATCGAAGTTACCTGAAGGGGCACTAGCTTGAAATCGAACGTTTTTAGGCTCGGGCGGAGCCTTCGGGAGAGGGTAGCGGGTTGCCGCACCCCATGATCCGAGAAGCCCACGGCTTTAGCCGTGTGGAGCAAGTCACACCGTTTGTTGTATCTGGCCGTTCCCTTGCAAAGGCCCCTTCATATGGTATAATGAGGAGGTTGTAATTGCACGGGATAGAAGGAGTATCGGCCTTGATCATCCTGTAGTCGAATGTATGTTGTCAGGAGGGAACTGATCGATGAAGGCAAGCTGGGAGAAAACAGAGAAAAACCGTGGTGTTCTGACGGTTGAAGTAGATGAGGCACAACTGGAGGAAGCGCTGGATCAAGCCTTCCGTAAAGTGGTCAAGAAGGTGAACATCCCTGGGTTCCGCAAGGGCCGTGTGCCCCGTCCGATTTTTGAAAAGCGCTTCGGAGTGGAAGCTCTGTACCAGGATGCATTGGACATCTTGCTGCCGAAAGCTTACCAATCCGCTGTCGAAGAGACGAAGATTGATCCCGTAGATCAGCCGGAGATCGATATCGACCAACTGGAAAAAGGGAACCCTTTCATCTTTAAGGCGACGGTAACCGTCAAGCCTGAAGTGGAACTGGGTGAATACAAAGGGCTGGAAATTCCGGAAGAAGATTTCTCCGTAAAACCGGAAGATGTGGATGCCGAACTGAAACGGATGCAGGAGAGGCAAGGAGAGCTCGTCGTGGTGGAAGACGGGCAAGTGGAAGAAAAAGACCGGGTGATTATCGACTTTGAAGGATTTGTCGACGGCGAGCCCTTTGAAGGCGGGAAAGCCGAGCAGTACAACCTGGAAGTGGGATCCGGCCAATTTATTCCCGGTTTCGAAGAACAGCTCGTGGGATTAAAGCAAGGGGAAGAAAAAGAAGTAAAAGTGACATTCCCCGAGGAGTACCACGCCGAGGAACTGGCAGGCAAAGAGGCCGTATTCAAGGTGAAATTGCATGAGATCAAACGGATGCAACTTCCCGAACTGGATGATGAATTCGCCCAGGATGTTAGTGAGTTTGACACCTTGGAAGAATTGAAAGCCGATATTGAGAATAAACTGAATGAGCAAAAGAAGCAGGAAGAAGAAAATCACAAACGGAATACTCTGGTGGAGCAAGCGGCCAACAATGCCGAGATTGAACTGCCGTCCGTCATGGTGGAGCATGAGATCGACCATATGTTACGCCACTTTGAACAGCAGCTGTCCATGCAGGGAATCAACCTGGAGCAATACTCCCAGTTTACGGGTCAGGAACTCTCCGCCATTCGGGAACAGTTTAAGGAAGATGCGGAGAAAAAAGTGCGGGCCAACCTCGTGTTGGAAGCCATTGCTGAGGAAGAGTCCATCCAGGTAAGTGATGAAGAAGTGGAAGAGGAATTGAAAAAACTGGCCGAACAGATGAACCGGGACCTGGAAGAAGTGCGCCGGCTGCTGACGGCTCAGGGCGGAATGGGTCAGATTAAAGACGAATTGAAGATCCGAAAAACGATCGACCTACTTGTATCCAACAGTAAAAATGCGGCATAATGAGAATAGGACGGAAAAACGAGGCACGTTTTCACGCGTGCCTTGTTTTTAAAAATGCAGGGGCGAAAAGGGGGGGAGAGTCATGAATTTGGTGCCGATGGTCGTCGAGCAGAGCAATCGCGGCGAACGGGCATATGATCTTTATTCCCGTCTGCTCAAAGACCGCATCATCTTTATTGGTAGCCCGATCAACGATGAGGTGTCCAATGTGGTTGTCGCCCAACTTTTGTTTTTGGCTGCGGATGATTCAGAGAAGGACATTCACTTGTACATAAATTCCCCCGGGGGTTCGATTACGGCGGGGATGGCGATTTACGATACCATGCAGTACATAAAATCCGATGTGTCCACCATATGTGTGGGGATGGCTGCGAGTATGGGTGCTTTCCTGCTTGCGGCCGGCACCAAAGGGAAACGCTTCGCCCTTCCCAACAGCGAAGTGATGCTTCATCAGCCCTTGGGTGGGGTGCGCGGCCAAGCCGCTGACATTCAGATTCATGCTGACTGGATCCTCCATACCCGGAAGCGGATCAACGACATCTTGGTGGAGCGGACGGGTCAGCCTCTGAAAAAAATCATACGCGACACGGATCGCGATTATTTCATGGGTGCACAGGAAGCCAAAGAGTACGGTTTGGTGGATCAGGTGATCACCCGTTAAGACCTTTGAGAGGGGTGATACGCATGTTCAAGTTTAACGAGGAAAAAGGACAGCTGAAATGCTCCTTCTGCGGAAAATCTCAGGACCAAGTACGCAAGCTGGTGGCAGGTCCCGGTGTCTACATCTGCGATGAGTGCATCGAGCTGTGCAACGAGATCGTGGAAGAAGAGCTGGGCGGCGAAGAGGACATCGATCTGGCCAATCTCCCCAAACCCCAGGAGATCAACGAAATCCTCGATCAGTATGTGATTGGACAGGAAATGGCCAAAAAATCGCTGGCTGTAGCGGTTTATAATCATTACAAACGGATTAACTCGTCCCAGAAGACCGATGATGTGGAGTTGCAAAAATCCAACATCATCATGATCGGGCCGACGGGGAGCGGGAAAACCCTCTTGGCGCAAACCATGGCCAAGATTCTGAACGTGCCATTCGCCATCGCTGACGCCACATCGCTCACGGAAGCCGGTTATGTTGGGGAAGATGTGGAGAACATTCTCCTCAAATTGATCCAGGCAGCCGACTATGATGTGGAAAAAGCGGAACGGGGTATTATCTACATCGATGAGATTGATAAGGTGGCGCGTAAATCGGAGAATCCATCCATTACCCGGGACGTATCCGGAGAAGGGGTTCAACAGGCGCTCCTGAAGATCCTGGAGGGAACTGTCGCAAGCGTTCCGCCTCAAGGCGGCCGCAAGCATCCTCATCAGGAATTCATCCAAATCGACACCGGCAACATTCTGTTTATCTGTGGTGGTGCCTTTGATGGACTGGAACCGATCATCAAACGCCGCATCGGTAAAAAAGTGATCGGGTTCGGTGCGGACAGCAACACTGCTGATCTGAAGCAGGGTGAATATCTGAAGATGGTGCTGCCGGAAGACCTCCTGCGCTTCGGTTTGATTCCGGAGTTTGTCGGACGTCTGCCCGTCATCTCCACCTTGGAGCCGCTGGACCAGGAAGCCTTGGTGCGAATCCTGACGGAACCCAAGAATGCCTTGGTTAAACAGTACCAGAAACTCCTGGAAATGGATAATGTGGAGCTCACCTTTGAAGAAGACGCGCTTAAATCGATCGCTGACGAAGCGATTAAACGGAACACCGGGGCACGGGGCTTGCGGGCGATTATCGAATCGATCATGTTGGATGTGATGTTCGATCTTCCGTCCCGGGACGATGTGACCCAGTGTTTGGTGACCAAAGCGACCGTGGAAAACAAAGTGGCCCCCCGATTGACCACACGGGAAGGCCAAACCGTGGATAAAAAAGAAGAAAGCGCCTGATCTTTACACCGCGCCTTTTAAGGGCGCGGTTTTTCTTTTGGACACACCCCTCCGTTGTTTTGTGTTAGAATACTATGGGAACGATCATAGCCCAGAACGGGTTTTTTTATTGCATCCGTCCACCGACGCCGGGATGGAATCATCCCGAAGAAATCAGGAACTGGAGTTGTGGTTTGCATGAAGCACGTCAAAGTGGTTTCACGCGAGGACTACTTATCTTTTATTGAGAAGCAGCCCTTGGGCAATTTCATGCAGTATCCCTCATGGGCAGAAGTGAAGACAGAATGGGAGAATGATCGTCTCGGTTGGTTTGACGAGGAAGGCAAACTGGTGGGTTGCGGACTGGTTTTATACCGTAAATTGCCGGGTTTGAACAAATACCTGGCATACATACCCCGCGGTCCGGTGATTAATTGGAAAGATAAAAATTTGAAGGACTGGTTTGAGCCTCTGTTTCAGTACTTGCGGGAACGAAACACGTTTTCCGTCAAAATGGAGCCGCCAGTGGTAAGGGCAAAATGGAAAACCCCCACGATTCGAAAGTATTTGAAAGAGATTCGCGACCACGACTTAAAAGGGAAGCGGCTGCGTGATCTCGGTCCGGATGAAGTGGATGGTCACGCCGAGTACGTGTTGCAGGAACTAAATGACATGGGTTGGAAAGGAAGTGAAGGAGAAGGGGGCTTCTCCGCGATCCAGCCGCAATATGTGTTCCGTTTGCCTCTGAAGGGTCGTACGTTGGACGAGATCTTTGCCGACTTCCATACCAACTGGCGCCGGAATGTGCGCAAATCGGAAAAACAAGGAGTGGAAGTGACGGTCGGAAAAGGGGAAGAAGATTTAAGGGAGTTTTATGAACTTCTGAAGGTAACGGCGGAACGGGATCGATTTACGGTCCGGAGTTTTTCCTACTTCCAAACGATGTATCGCGCGCTTTCCGAGGAAAACCCCAACCGGATCCGTCTCTACATGGCCCGTCATGAGGGACAATTGCTGGCATCCACTATTTTTACTCAAACCAATGGCCATACTTGGTACCTATACGGTGCCAGCAGCAATGAGAAGCGGGAGAAAATGCCCAACCACGCGATTCAATGGCGTATGATCCAAGATGCTCACGCCATGGGCGCTCACACCTATGATTTTCGCGGGATCAGCGATACGCTGGATCAATCGGATCCTCTTTATGGTTTGTTACGGTTTAAATTGGGCTTTGGTGGAGAAGCCTGTCAATTGATCGGTGAATGGGATTATCCCCTGCAGCCGTTGTTGCATTGGGCTTTTGACATGTACATGAAGAAGCGTTGAGGTGTGTGCCTATGAGTCTCACCCTGTACTTGAACCGAAAAGTTTGGCTTCGTCATCTGGCGGAAACCGAAAGTCGTTTCCCGGGTTTCATTCCGGTAATCAAAGGGAACGGATATGGGTTTGGCAATGAGTTTTTGGCCAATGCCGCCCAGCGTGCAGGTAAACGCTCCATAGCGGTCGGAACGGTGGAAGAAGCACGGCATTTGGGAGAGGAAGGGTCTTTTGACCATCTGTTGATTTTAACTCCTGTCTTAAATGAACTGGAGCCGGATGACTTACGGCCTGAACGGATTTACACGGTCGGCAGCCGGCAGCACCTGGATTATTTGGTGAGTGCTTTTGCCCGGCTGGCGGATTCTAAGCCTAACATCTGGTCAGGTCAGGAACGTCGCCCGGAACTTCGCATCGCGGTCAAATTGCAGTCCGCCATGAAACGGTATGGATTTGCACGCGAGGAAGCCGATTTTCTCCGGCAATTGGAGTCAGCCGGAGAAGAGGCCGGTGTCGCTGTCCATGTGGAAGGATACGCCATCCATTTTCCCAAGGAAGGGATGAGTGCTGCCTCCAAGGAGGCCCAGCTGAAAGCTTGGCTGGAGCGCATTCCGACCGATACGCCCACCTTTTTTGTCAGCCATCTGTCCTCCGCCCAGTATCTGCGGTTGCGGGAAGAGCATCCCCAGGTAAACTGGGTGATGCGGCTGGGAACGGATTTGTGGTTAAAGGACAAATCGTTTGTGGATGTACGAGCCACCGTATTGGATATCCAACCGGTCTTCCGGGGAGAGCGTTTTGGATACAAACAGCGAAAAGCCAAAAGAGACGGGCATCTGGTCTATGTTGCCGGCGGTTCCGCCAACGGGGTGGGGTTGGAGGCTCCCCCTAGTGTCCAGAGCATGAAAGATGCGTTAAAGTTGACTGCCTTCTGGGTGTTAAACCTTCTGAACCGCAACTTAAGCCCCTATACATTTCAAGGGAAACGGACTTGGTTCGCCGAACCTCCCCATATGCAGACAAGTGTTCTTTTCTTTCCGTCAGCCGCCGCATTACCTGGTGTGGGAGAGGAGCTTCCAGTGCAATTGCGGATGACCACTGCCCACTTTGATCGGTATATAGAAGAAGGAGAAGAGGAAGAAGATCTTCTCCCCTCTTCATCGGAGAAATCGGATCAAACGCTGGGAGCCACCTCTTAACGGTGGCTTTCACGAAAACGCCGCGAAAGGTTCGCGGCGTTTTTGGGGTTCAGCCATATAATGGTGTTCCCACTTCTGGTGATTACCCCTCTGTCGCGACGGTCATACTAAACGCAGCTTGGACTTGAGTTCCGACCAAAGGGCAGACGGGGAGGAATCGTAGATGAACTGGACAGTCTTGATCATGATGCTCCAGGTATTCTTTTCGGTTGTAATCGGCCTTTATTTCTGGAATTTGTTGAAAAACCAACAATCCAATCGTTCAGCCGTAGACCGAGAATCACGCAAGGAGATGGATAAATTGCGGAAAATGCGCAGTATCTCCTTGACAGAGCCATTATCAGAAAAGACGAGACCCTCGACTTTCAATGAGATCGTAGGTCAAACCGAAGGGTTGCGCGCTCTTAAAGCGGCCTTGTGCGGCCCCAACCCTCAGCACGTGATCATCTATGGGCCGCCAGGAGTGGGAAAAACGGCGGCGGCACGGGTTATTCTGGAGGAGGCGAAAAAAAATCCACAATCGCCTTTTAATCATCAGTCCAAATTTGTGGAATTGGATGCGACAACAGCTCGGTTTGATGAACGAGGAATTGCGGATCCGTTGATTGGTTCGGTTCACGATCCCATCTATCAAGGGGCAGGAGCCATGGGAATGGCCGGCATCCCCCAACCGAAACCGGGTGCTGTCTCCAAAGCTCATGGCGGGATGCTTTTTATTGATGAGATCGGTGAACTTCATCCCATTCAAATGAACAAATTGTTAAAGGTGCTGGAGGATCGGAAAGTTTTCTTCGAAAGCGCGTATTACAGCTCGGAAGACACCAACACACCCAGTCATATCCATGATATTTTTCAAAATGGACTGCCTGCCGATTTTCGTATGGTGGGAGCCACTACGCGGACACCAGAGGAAATTCCGGCAGCGATTCGCTCCCGCTGCATGGAGATTTTTTTCCGGCCTCTGTTGCCGGCGGAAATTTCCCGTATTGCGCGGCAAGCGATCAAACGAATGGACTTTACATTCGAAGATGAGGCTGTCCAGGTGATTCAAAAATACGCCAGCAACGGTCGGGAAGCCGTCAATATCGTTCAAACCGCAGGCGGAATTGCTCTGACAGAAGAACGAAAGGGCATCAAAGCGGCCGATGTGGAGTGGGTGGTCCACAACAGTCAGTTGTCCCCCCGTCCGGATAAGAAAGTTCCCGAACGTTCGCAGCCTGGATTGGTAAACGGGTTGGCTGTGTTTGGTCCCAACATGGGAACGCTTCTGGAAATTGAGGTGACGGCCATTCCGGTTTCGGAAGGGGGAGAAGGAAGCATCCGGCTGACAGGGATGGTGGATGAAGAGGAAATGGGGGGGCGTCAACGAACCCTTCGCCGAAAAAGCATGGCCCGCAGTTCGGTTGAAAACGTGTTGACCGTTCTCCGCCGTACGGACATCAATCCTTACGCCTATCACCTGCATGTTAACTTTCCGGGTGGAGTACCACTGGACGGTCCATCGGCTGGTGTGACGATGGCCACCGCCATATATTCCGCCATCAAGGGCGTCTCCGTCGACAATAAACTGGCGATGACGGGAGAATTATCGATCCATGGCAAGGTAAAGCCGGTGGGCGGCGTCGTTGCCAAAGTGGAGGCGGCCAAACAAGCGGGGGCGAATCGAGTCCTGATTCCTGCTGAAAATATGCAAGCCATTTTTGAGTCCTGGGAAGGGATTCAAGTCATTCCCGTACAAACGGTGGAGGAAGTGCTGCGCTTATCGTGCCGGCAAGAAGAGAAGGTTGAGGAAGAAACGCTTGTTCCGGCCACTGCAAGCGTGCTGACCGCCACAGGTGCTCCGGTAGGATGAAATGGGCGCCCTTCCCTTCTACGGTCCGTGTTTTTCTTGGAGGAAGGTCGTCTTTCCGGTGGTGTGACTTCGCACACACAGCAAGAATTGGGTTGAAGGGATCAGGTCTGGCTTGTGCTGGTAAGTAAATGGGAACCTAACACGGAAAATCGACTGATTTCTTGGTGTGAAGGGTCCTTAAAGGAGCCATAGTCGGTGGTCCGGTCCGGTTGTGACTGGTGCCGCCGGTACGCCCTTTCCGGGTGGATTTGCTGTCATGGACAAAAGACAGTGAATAGGATAAAATCGTACAAAGCTCAACCAATACAGTTACAGACTGGACACGGCATCGGAGGTGCATACATGGCTGTTAAAGAGGAGGAGCGTGTACTGCCGTTGCTGCCCCTTCGCGGTTTGCTGGTCTACCCCAATATGGTGTTGCATTTGGACGTCGGCCGCGATCGCTCTGTTAAGGCATTGGAGCAGGCGATGGTGGATGATGATTTGATTCTCCTTGCGACGCAGCATGAAGTCCAGATGGAGGATCCGGCACCGGATGAGATTTACAAAGTGGGAACCATCGCGAGGGTAAGGCAAATGCTGAAATTGCCCAACGGGACCATCCGGGTGTTGGTCGAGGGCTTGCACCGGGCTCGATTGTTGGAATTCATGGAGTCGGATGCTTATTATCGCGTGCGCGTCAGCGAGGTTGTGCAAGAAGAAGTGGACGACATCAATGTGGAGGCGTTGATGCGCTCGGTTCTGGACCATTTTGAGCAATACTTGCGCCTGTCGAAGAAGGTTTCTCCGGAAACCTTGTCGGCGGTTTCTGATATTGATGAACCCGGCCGTCTGGCTGACGTCATTGCTTCCCATCTGCCGCTGAAGATCGAGGATAAACAACGCATTCTAGAGACGGTGGATATCCGTGAACGGTTGGATACACTTCTGTCCATCTTGAACGATGAGCGGGAAGTGTTAGAGCTGGAACGTAAGATTTCACAGCGGGTCAAAAAACAGATGGAAAAAACGCAGAAAGAGTATTATCTGCGAGAACAGATGAAAGCCATTCAGCGGGAACTGGGAGAAAAAGAGGGCCGACTGGGAGAAGTGGAAGAACTTCGCAGCAAGTTGGAGCAACTTTCCGCTCCCGATGAAGTAAAGGAGAAAGTGGAAAAAGAGCTGCAGCGATTGGAGAAGATCCCCACAACATCCGCTGAAGGCGGCGTCATTCGCACCTATGTGGAGTGGCTGTTGGAATTACCTTGGGATAAGGAAACCGAGGACGATCTGGACCTGACTGCGGCGGAAAAAATACTGGATGAAGATCATTATGGCTTGGAAAAAACCAAGGAACGCGTGTTAGAATACCTGGCTGTACAAAAAATGGTGAAGCGGTTGAAGGGCCCCATTCTCTGTTTGGTAGGACCTCCCGGTGTGGGAAAAACCTCGATGGGGCGTTCCATCGCACGAGCATTGGGACGCAGCTTTGTCCGCGTTTCTCTGGGCGGGGTGCGAGATGAAGCGGAAATACGCGGCCACCGCCGAACCTATGTGGGTGCCATGCCAGGACGGATCATTCAGGGGATTAAGACTGCCGGGACATCGAATCCGGTCTTTCTCTTGGATGAGATCGATAAAATGGCGATGGATTTCCGAGGGGATCCTGCTTCCGCATTGTTGGAGGTGCTGGATCCGGAACAGAATCAGTCCTTCAGTGATCACTACATCGAGCTGCCGTACGACCTGAGCAAGGTGATGTTTATCACAACGGCCAATGCGGCACATCAAATTCCGCGTCCGCTCCTGGACCGGATGGAGATGATTCACATCTCCGGATACACGGAGATTGAGAAGGAGAAAATCGCCCGAGAATATCTGATTCCCAAGCAAGTAAAGGAACATGGATTAACCAAGGAAAAGTTGCAGATCCATACGGACGCGATTCAAAAAGTGATCCGCCATTATACACGTGAAGCGGGAGTTCGCAACCTGGAAAGGGCCATGGGAAACCTTGCCCGTAAAGCGGCGAAACAATTGGTTTCTAAAGAAAAGAAAAAAGTGGTGGTTACCGCTAACAATCTTCCGCAATTCCTGGGACCGGAGAAATTCCGTTACGGTAAGGCAGAGGAGACGGATCAGGTGGGAGCGGCTACCGGACTAGCATGGACGGCCGCCGGCGGAGACACCCTCACAATTGAAGTGTCCGTGCTGCCGGGAAAAGGAAAGCTCACCCTGACCGGAAAACTGGGAGATGTGATGAAAGAATCGGCTCAGGCCGCCTTCAGCTATATTCGCTCCCGGAGCGAGCAGTTGAATATTGATCCGGATTTTCATGAAAAACATGATATACACATTCACGTGCCGGAAGGAGCGATCCCCAAAGACGGGCCCTCCGCGGGAATTACGATGGCCACGGCTTTGGTGTCGGCTCTGACGGAGATTCCGGTCTCCCGTCATGTGGGTATGACAGGGGAAGTCACCTTGCGTGGACGTGTATTGCCCATCGGCGGACTGAAAGAGAAATCCCTTAGTGCCCATCGAGCCGGTTTAACGCATATCCTGATCCCGGAAGACAACCGAAAAGATTTGGAGGAGATTCCCCCCAGCGTGAGAGAATCTCTGAAAATCACTCCAGTTACTCATATGGATGAAGTCTTGAAGTTAGCGTTGGTGAGGGATTCTAATGAAAGTAACCCAAGCTGAAATTGTGATCAGTGCTGTTCGACCGGAACAATACCCCGAGGACGCCCTGCCGGAGATCGCTCTGGCCGGGCGTTCCAATGTGGGGAAATCTTCCTTGATCAATCGTCTGATCAACCGCAAGAACCTGGCCCGTACCAGTTCCAAGCCGGGGAAAACGCAAACAATCAATTTTTATCGCATTAATGAAGAACTCTATTTCGCTGATATGCCCGGCTATGGGTTTGCCCGTGTTTCCAAAGCGATGAGAGCGGCTTGGGGTCGTATGGTGGAAAATTACCTGACCCAGCGTCAAAATTTGGTCGGGGTGATTCAACTCATCGATTTGCGGCATCCGCCGACGCGGGATGACCAGGATATGTACGAATGGTTGAAACACCACGACATGCCGGTCATTGTGGTGGCTACCAAAGCGGATAAAATCAGTAAAGGGCATTGGCCTAAACACCGCAAACAAGTGAAGGAAGGGCTGTCCCTGGCATCGGAAGACCCGCTAATTCTATTCTCAGCCCAGACAGGACAAGGGAAGGAAGAAGTTTGGCGTGCCATCGGCGACCGCCTGCGAGATCGAGGAGCGCAGTGATGGGGAACGGTTCCGGTGAGTTTGGAATAGGGTACATACCGACAGTGGATTCACTGTAAGAAAGGTTGGGAGAGGATGGACAAAAAAATACGCGTGGCGGTTCTGTATGGGGGGAAATCCGGAGAACATGAGGTTTCCTTACAGTCTGCCGCTTCGGTGATCGAAGCGATGGATCCGGCTGAGTACGACGTCGTTCCGGTTTTGATTGACAAGGAAGGCCGATGGGAAACGGGGAACCGTGCCCTGCCCGCTTTAGAGGGGAAAGTGAATCCAAAGCTGTTGGAAACGATAAGGGAAAGGACCCCGCAACTCCAATTGCCGGAGGCCGTTTCCCGTTCCCTGCCGGCCATCAGCCTTGATGAGGTGGATGTGGTTTTTCCCGTTCTCCATGGAACCTATGGAGAGGATGGTACGATTCAAGGTTTATTGGAAATCGCGGATATTCCTTATGTGGGCGCAGGTGTGATGGCATCTGCGGTCGGCATGGACAAAGTGATGATGAAGAAGGTGTTTGCTCAGGAAGGGTTGCCCCAGGGGGATTTCGACTTTTTCCTTCGCCGTCGTCTGGAAAATGATATGGACGGGGTAGTGGCGGATATCGAAGGACGATTTGATTATCCTGTCTTCATTAAGCCGGCCAATCTGGGTTCCAGCGTGGGAATTTCCAAGGCCCGACAAGCGGATGAATTGAAAAAAGCGCTTCTATTGGCTGCCCAATATGATCGGAAAGTGATCGTGGAGGAATTTATTGATGCCAGGGAAGTGGAAGTGGCCGTGTTGGGCAATGAAGAGCCGGAAGCCTCGGATCCGGGTGAAATCGTCTCTTCCAACGATTTTTATGACTACAAGGCCAAGTACGTCGATGGAAAGTCGGTGATGCGGATTCCGGCGGAACTTTCCGATGAGATGCGGGAAGCGATTCGCCAACTGGCGATCCGTGCCTATCGGGCCATTGATTGCACCGGGCTGGCGCGAGTGGACTTTTTTGTGAAAAATGAAGACGGTACGGTGTTAATCAATGAAATCAACACGATGCCCGGCTTTACGCCTTACAGTATGTACGCCAACCTGTGGAAGCATTCCGGTCTTTCTTATTCTGATCTGGTCAATCGGTTGGTGCAACTGGCATTGGATCGCTACCAAGACAAAAAAAAGACCCGTACGCAATTTGACGTCGAGTAGACCCATCCAGCGAGTAAGGCTTCTGTATTCGCAGAAGCCTTTTTATGTTGGAATGTGTTATATATGCCCGCGCATTAACTGTTCTGATCCGTTAAGATGCGGGGACCGTTGCTTGTGATGGCGACCGTGTGTTCATATTGGGCGGAGAGACTGCCGTCGCGGGTGCGTGCCGTCCAGCTGTCCTTATCGATGACAGCCTGCCAGGAGCCGGTGGTCAGCATGGGTTCGATGGTAATCACCATCCCCGCTTTCAAGATCTTCCCGCTGTTTGGCGGGCCAAAATGGGGAACGGGAGGCTCTTCGTGGATGCGACGACCGATCCCGTGGCCGATAAACTGGCGGACGACAGAAAATCCTTTCTTCTCCGCCAGTGTTTGAATGGTGTGTGAGATGTGACCGACCCTGTTTCCGGGTATCGCTTTCCGAATGCCAGCCTGTAATGCATCATGGGTGGTTTTCATCAGGGAGCGTGCAACCGGAGAAAGGGGGCCGACTCCGTAGGTCCAGGCAGAATCGGCCAGCCAACCGTCCAGGTTGACCACCATGTCGATGGTCACGATATCACCCTTTTCCAGCGGATCATTCGCTGGCATGCCATGGCAAATCACTTCGTTGACGGAGGCGCAGGTGGCATAGGGATACCCCATGTATCCTTTCTGTTCCGGGGTGGCGTCGTGACGTTTCAAAAAGGCTTCCACCCATGCGTCAATCTCCAGTGTGGTAACGCCGGGAGCGATGCGTTTGGCTATTTCCCGGTGGCAGGCGGCCAGCAGCCGACCCGCTCTGGCCATGGCCTCGATTTGATCATCGGTTTTGATCAGGCTCATACTCATTTCCTTTCGATGAGGTTTCGATGGTGTCACTATCCTATTTCTTTACCGTCAAGATCAGACCCAAGACGATTAAAAGGGCGGGCCAATACGCATGGAGGGGACCGGCCAAATGACCGATGATCGGAAGCTGGGCGACACCGGGCCAAGCCAACAGTCCCAACAGCATCAGCATGATGCCGATTATGACATGGCGGCGGTTCTTATGAACCAGCCCTCCCCACAGAAAAAAGGAAAGGCCGATGATTGCCGGCACCAGGCTCCAATGGTCCGGCCAGCCGCTGATATGGGATTGCCCCCAAGCGTGTACACCCAGTCCCGTGACGATTCCGCCCCAGATCAACAGGTTGGGTCTGTTGGAGCGAATGAAGGAATAAAAAATGATACCGACTCCCACCACAATCAAAATGGTTTCCCACGAAGCGAATGGGTTTCTCCAAGACCAGCCCCATTCCTGCATCAGGAGGAATGCTCCGATTGCCGCGATCAGGATGCCGATCCATCTGCTGCGCATGATGATCTCTCTCCTTTATGGGTAAGCAGTAGGGTCCGTAAAGCATACGGCCCCCTCTTGGAAGGTTTGAACTCCCATCGATTATAGCAATCTTTAGGACGAATCGACTACTATATAGAAGGAAGAGTGTAGAAAGCAGATGGCATAAAAAATAAGAGAAAACGCCAGCGATGAAGAGCATGACAGGCTCGACTATGGTAAAATTATGGTAGGATAACATACGACGAAGGAACGGTTCCATTTGATCGATGGTTCCGGGAACAGTCCGGTCCTTGATTTGCCGTAACCCTGGCAGGACGGGAACCTTGTTGGATAAAGGGGCCGTATGGGAAGGAAGGAGGGGATGGAAGGGGATAGCGAAACCCTTTTTACGGCTATACATACGTTCCGGCCTTTTATCATGATCTGAACAATTAAAAGAATGGCGGGTTGGTTGGATGAAACGGAAGTTTGGATTGGAACGGGTGTCGCGATGGCTGGTGGTGTTCGCCGCCTGGTCCTGGGCCGTTGTTTCGTTTCTTTACCAGGGCGATTCCCACTGGAGTGTTTTCCACCTGCTTACCTTGACAGCGTTGTTGCTGTTTACGGAATTTTTTCCTTTACCCGGTCATGAAGGACGAGTGACGGTCCACTTTCCTTTTTTATTTGCGATTAGCACCATGTACTCGACGGGTGTGGCGGGGATTGTGTATACTGCGATCGTCCTGTCTGTAACATGGATGATGAAGCATTCATTGATCCGGGCGGCATTTCGGACGGGATACACTATTTTAGGCTTGTTTGCCGTCCAGCTGTTCCTGGATGGGGTCGGGGACGGATGGATGGAACAGGGAGGAGTGGCGTGGCCGGCATTGGCTGTTACCGTTGTCATCCTTCTTTATGAAGGGACCAGCAAGGGGATTCGGGACGGAATCGAGTACTTGCGTCCACGCCCGCGGAAAGCGTTGCTGTGGATCAACAATGGCCGGCTGGAATTGGGCTCTGCCCTGGTATCCCTGTTTTATTGTCTGGCTTATTACGGGATGCTGCATCAAGGGCGGGACATGGATTCATGGGCGTTTCTTTTTTTCTTCACCCCTTTGGCGGCCTTTGCGGTGTTGTCTCATGTGATCGCCCGCTTGATTCGCAAAGAGCGAAAATTGAAGCTGCTGTTTTTGTTGACGACTCATATCAACAAAGACCTGAACTTGAAGAAGGTATTGAAACAAACGCTTCATCCATTATCCAAGGTGATTCATTATCATTACGGAATCGGATATTTATTGCGTGAGGGACGTCTGTATCCGGCTGTCACCGCCGGGGATGTCCCTGAGTCATTGAAGAGGCAATCCCAACCGCTGAACCGGGGGCTGAACGGTTGGGTGGCCTCCCATGGCTTGCCCGCCCTGGTCCATCATGCCCAGACGGACCCTCGCTGCCATTCGGATTTGGAAGATAATGAAGAGATCCGTTCCATGCTGGCGGTACCGTTGGAGATGGACGGGGAGGTACTGGGCGTCATTACCTTGGGGAAAAACGAAGAACGCGGGTTTGAGGAAGTGGATCTTCATTTCTTGCAGGTGTTGGCCAGTCAAACCGTGGTTGCCATCAAAAACGCCCGTCTGATTGACGAGCGGGAGCGGCGCGTAGTGGCAGAGGAGCGCAACCGTCTGGCCAGGGAGATTCATGACGGGATCGCTCAATCCTTTGCCGGCGTGTTGATGAAAGTGGAGTCCTCTCGTAAGATTTTTGACACGCAGCCGGAGCAGGTGAAAGCGTGGCTGGAGGAAAGTGAGGAGAAGCTTAGACACGGATTAAAAGAAGTGCGCCATTCCATTACTACCCTTCGGCCATCCCCTGCTGCCCAAATCGGTCTGATTCCGGCTTTGACCCGGCGGGTGGAAGCCTTTGAACATGAAACCGAAGTGAAAGGGATCTTTACCTGCAAAGGAAACCAGGTGCCACTGGAACCCGAAGTGGGGGAAGCCATCTATATGGTGTGCCACGAGGCGCTCAGCAACGCGGCAAAACATGCTCAGGCAAGCCGGGTGCACGTTACACTTCACTATGAACCCGACGAAGTGCGGTTGACAGTGGAGGATGACGGCCTTGGGTTTTCACTGGCCAAAGCGGTTTATAAAGCCGAAGCACAAAAGCGGTACGGGATTGTTGGAATGAACGAACGAGCACAGCAGTTGGGTGCGGCTCTGCATTTTGACAGTGAAGAAGGGAAAGGGACCCGTGTGGTGCTGACCATCCCGATCGGGGAAGAGGAGGAGGCTGCTGTTCATGCCCATTCAAGTACTTTTGGTGGATGATCACGCCGTACTGCGTGACGGATTGTCCAATATCATCAGTCTCGAGCAGGATATGGAAGTTGTCGGGCAGGCGAACAGTGGCGCAAAAGCGTTGGAGATGGTGGATGAACTGGACCCCCAGGTGATCTTGATGGATATTAACATGCCCGGGATGAGCGGGGTGGAGGCGATTCGGCGGATCCGGGCCAAAAACCAGAAGGTGGCGGTTCTGGTACTGACGATGTTTGACCGCGACGAATACTTGTATGAATCCATTCGGGCGGGGGCGACCGGGTATTTGCTGAAAGATGCTCCGTCTTCCGATGTGATTGAAGCGATTCGTTCGGCTGCCAAGGGTGAATCGATTCTTCATCCGGTGATGGCACGGAAATTGTTAGACAACATCAGCGGTGAGAAAAAAGCAGACCGCGGGTCGGGTGACGATTCGCTGACACCGCGGGAGTTGGATGTATTGCAGCTGATGGTAAAAGGGCTGTCCAACAAAGAGATCGCTGAACAATTGTTCATCAGTGATAAAACAGTAAAAATACATGTGAGTAACATTTTGAAGAAATTACGGGTGAAGAGCCGTTCGCAGGCTATTATTTACGCCATACAACATGAGCTGGTCTTGCTGGATTAATCGTTAGTCCAGCTGGCGGTGTCGCAGAAGCCGTTTCTCCATACGGGAAACGGCTTCATACATAGCGGTGGCAATCAGGGCGACAATCACCAGGCTCATCATCACCAGTGTGAGGTTAAAGACCTGGAACCCATAGATGATGAGATGGCCCAGTCCAGCTTTGGAGACGAGGAATTCACCCACGATTACCCCCACCCACGCAAGGCCCACATTCACCTTCAACGCGGCGATCAGGTCGGGGATCGATGCGGGAAAAATAATCTTGCGGAAAACCTGGCCACGGGTGGCCCCGAAGGATCGTGCCAGCTGCAAAAATTCCTGTCCCACGCTTTGAAAGCTGGAGTACATCACTAATGTGGTAATGATAATGGTGATGGCGATCGCCATAGCGAGGATGGAGCCGAAGCCGGCCCCGATGGTGACGATGAAAAGGGGACCCAAGGCCACTTTGGGCATGCTGTTTAAGACGACCAGGTACGGGTCCAGTACTCGGGAAAGAAAAGGGGAGTACCAGATCAGGGTGGCCAAGGCGGTTCCCGCTCCGGTGCCCAAGATGAACCCCAGTACGGTTTCGGATACAGTGATGCCGATATCTTTCCACAATCCGCCCTCGACCCACATCTGGACAAATGTTTCTACGATCCGGCCCGGGCTGCTAAAAATGAAAGGATCCAGCAGGCCGCTTCGAGCTCCCCACTCCCACCCCGCCACGAAAGCGATCAAGATGGCAAGACGGCAAGTGGTGACGGCGATTTCTTTTGTTCTCATCTTTTTCAAATAGGCAGCGTGGGCTTTCGATTGAGCCCCCCGCATCAACCAACGGTTCCAGCGGGATTTCACGATTTCTCCAACTCCTTCCACAAATCATGGAAAAGCGGTCGGAAGTCGGGATGATCCCGAGTCGGGAGAG
This sequence comes from Desmospora profundinema, assembly GCF_031454155.1. Lineage (GTDB taxonomy): Bacteria > Bacillota > Bacilli > Thermoactinomycetales > DSM-45169 > Desmospora > Desmospora profundinema. The sequence goes on along the minus strand of NZ_JAVDQG010000005.1, from coordinate 101,696 downwards.
GGTCCAGACTCCGGATGGCAGGCGGAATTTCCACCGTTCGCTTCAATCTTCCCGGGCTGCCGGTCAGGACCAGGATCCGTGTCGAGAGAGCCAGTGCTTCTTCCAGGTCATGGGTCACCAAAAGAGTGGTCATTCCCCGGCCTTTTAGTGCTTGAACCAATAGATCCTCCAAATGGAGTTTGTTCTGGATATCCAAAGCGGAAAAGGGTTCATCCAATAATAAGATGTCAGGCTGGAGGGCCAGCGTGCGTACCAAAGCCACCCGCTGCCTCATCCCTCCAGACAACTGGGCGGGATACTGGTGAAGGGTGTGGCCCAATCCTAATTCGTTTAGGAGGTGGCGAGCATGGCTTTCGGTCTGGTGATTCAATGTGCCGGACAATTCCAGTCCGAGGTTGATGTTGTCTTTTACGGTACGCCAATCCAACAGACAATCCCGCTGCAGCATATAGCCGACCCGTGGGGATGGGTATGTCACTTTTTTGCCGAAGAGGGTAACCTCACCCGATGTGGGTGGCAATAAACCCGCCACAAGGGAGAGAATCGTGCTTTTGCCGCAACCGCTGGGTCCGACCAGGCTGACAAATTCACTGGATTGAATCGAAAAGGAGATGGGGGAGAGCGCACGGACTTCCTCCTCCATATTCCAATAATGTTTCGTTACCTCGTTCACCTCAATGACGGGGGATTCCATCGATCTGCCTCCTTTTCCGAGCGGGAAGCCGCGATGATTAAACCGTTGGCCGTGCTATTACCGTATCTCTTTTGTAACCTTTTCGGCGATGTCAGTCCGAATCACATCTGCAAAAGGTAGGCGGGAAGGGAGTTCGCCGGCTTGGTCCATCACTTCTAATAACCGATCGTATTCTTCCAGGTCGATCACGGGATCCGTTGCCCAAGATCCTTGCTCTTGATAGCGTTCCAGCACTTGAACCACGATGGTTCGATCCGTGTCGGGGAAGAATGACTCTACTTCGTCCGCAATCTCTTCGGGGGTATGGGTATCCACCCACCGCTGTCCTTTATACAAGGCTCGTACGAACCGTTCCATCAGCTCGGGATCTCGATGGATGGTTCCTTCTTTGGTTAGATAGACCGTGTAAGGCAGTCGGCCGCTGTCTTTGCCGAAGGAGGCGACGACATATCCTTTTCCTTCTTGCTCGATTTTGGAGGCGACCGGTTCAAACAACTGTGCGAAGTCACCGGTTCCCGAAACAAATGCACTGCCCAGGTTATTAAAATCGACGTTTTGAATAGTCGTCAAATCCTGCCTGGGGTCCAGGCCGTTTTTCCGTTGCACGTATTCGCTCACCATTTGGGGCATGCCGCCTTTCCGTTGGCCCAGCAGTGTCTTTCCTTTCAGGTCGTCCCATTCAAAGGAATCGATCGGCTGACGGGAAACAAGAAAGGTACCGTCCGTCTGGGTCAACTGGGCAAACGCCACCACCGGATCCTGGGCGCCGCGGGCATTGACGTAAATACCGGTTTCGGCTCCTACCAAGGCAATATCGGCGTTATCCGACAGGAGCATCGCCATTGTTTTATCCCCGCCGGCACCGTCCGACAGTGTTAAATCAATCCCTTCCTCTTCAAAAAATCCTTGTTGGATCGCCACATATTGGGGAGCATAAAACAGGGAATGGGTAACCTCCACCACATGAAGGGGTGTTAGGTTCTGCGAATCAGTGGAGGGGGTTCCGCAAGCAGCCAATAAAAGGATAAAGACTGACAGGATGATCCAGCATCCGGTCGTCTTGGAAAGACGTCCACCTGAACGGGAAAAGGGCATAACGATTCTCTCCTCTGGCATTTTGGGCTGATGTATCGTATGCCACGGCTTCAAAAACTGTTCACAGCCTCCTTTTTTCACGGTGAAAGGGCATGTGCTATAATGGGACATGGGACTAGAGATTCGCATCGGCCTATCATAAGTGTCACCAGCGGGAACAACCGATGCGGTGCTGGGCATCCGGGAACGGGGATGCTGGTAGAATCGAGGTGGATGAATCATGCACATCATCGCGTTGGGTTTCAATCATAAAACGGCCCCCGTGGAATTACGGGAACGGATGGCGTTTTCAGCGGAGGATTTAACGGCACCCCTTCAGCGATTGCGGCAACAAAAGAGCATCCTGGAATGTGTGATCATCAGCACATGCAACCGGATGGAACTCTATGTCGTAAGCGACCAGTTGCATACGGGGCGTTACTATGCCAAATCCTTTCTGGAAGGCGAGTTCGGCTTGGACCGGAATCGGTTTGAACCCCATCTGTACATCAAAGAAGACGAACATGCGATCCGCCACCTCTTCACAGTAGTCTGTGGACTGGATTCGATGGTGCTGGGAGAAACCCAGATCCTGGGACAAGTTAAGCAATCGTTTCTCGCTGCCCAGGAAGCGGGAGTGACGGGCACGCTGTTCAACCAGTTGTTTAAACAGGCCGTCACGATGGGAAAACGGGTTCAATCGGAGACGGAGATCGGGCAAAACGCCGTTTCCGTCAGCTATGCTGCTGTGGAACTGGGAAAAAAGATGTTTAGCACATTTACGGGCAAGACTGTTCTGCTGTTGGGCGCCGGTGAGACCGGTGAATTGACAGCCCGGCATTTGCGGGATGCAGGAGCGGATAAGGTGATCGTTTTAAACCGCACCCTGGAAAAAGCGGAGGAAGTGGCCGGCCGTTTTGACGGGGAAGCACGCCCCCTTTCCCTTTTGGTGGAATCGATTCGGGAAGCGGATATCGTGGTCAGCTCCACCGGTGCTCCGTCGACGGTCATCGGGCGGGATGCGGTGGAAGAAGCGGTCGGGAAACGGGCATTTCCCCTGTTTCTGATCGATATCGCTGTTCCGCGGGATATTGATCCTAAGGTGCACGGAATGGACAACGTTTTTCTCTTTGATATCGATGATTTACAGGGAATGGTGGAGACCAATATCCAGCTTCGCGCGCAGGAGGCGGAAAAAGTGCGGGCGATGGTGGAAGAGGAGTACGGCCTGTTCCAGGAATGGCTTCAAACCTTGGGGGTGGTTCCGTTGATTACCGCACTCCGGGAGAAGGCATTGGCGATTCAAGAGGAAACGATGAACAGTATCGAGCGCAAACTCCCTGACTTGACCGAACGGGAAAAACGGGTGCTGCGCAAACACACCAAAAGCATCGTCAACCAACTGCTCCGGGATCCCATGGTCCGGGTCAAGGAACTGGCGGCGACGTCAGACCGGGATGAGGCTCTCGATATGTTTGTCCACCTCTTTGCTCTGGAAGAGCAGCTGGAGGAGCGGCGAAAACAGGAGCAGGAAAAAGAGCGGGCGACGACGGGGAAATCGGAAGCCCCATTTCCGCAGCCGGTTTTCGCCAACCAGGTTTCCATCCGTTCATGATGCAAGGAGGAGGCCGATGTGTTTGCCCAACATTGGTACTATGACCTGATCATCTATATTTACGCGCTCAGCTTGCTGTTCGCTTTCAGCGACTTGTTGCAGTCCAACCGGCGGAACCGCCGGTTGGCGCTTGTTTTTCTTGTTGCCGTTTGGTCTTTCCAAACGGTGTTTTTGGCATGGAAGGCTGTGGCGCAGTTTCCTGTGTTGACCGGATTGGATTCGTTGTTGTTCTATTCGTGGGCGTTGGTGACAGCTACATTGATCATCAACTGGTTCGCCCGCATCCACCTGTTTGTCTTTGCCGCCAATTTGGTCGGATTCGCCATTTTGGCCGCTCATTTTTTCACTTCTCCGGCAGAGTCGCCTGTAGCGAAGGTGCTTCTGTCCGAGCTGGTGTTTATCCATGTGACTTTGGCATTTTTAGCCTATGCACTGTTTTCGCTGTCCACCGTTTTTTCTGGATTGTATCTGGTGGGAAACCGGCTGTTAAAGCGAAAACGTTGGAATCAGACACTGCGTCGCCTGCCCAGTTTGGGGAAGTTGCAACTCTTTTCCCACAGACTGAATATGGGTGGAGTCCCGCTGTTGATCCTGGCACTTATTTTGGGATTGGTATGGGCACATGAAACCTTGGGGCCCGCATCCTTGCTGGATCCCAAAGTGATCGGTTCCCTGTTGGTGCTGGGTGCATACTCCACTTCCCTCTATCAAAAGGTCCGCAAGCGTTGGGGGGGACAGCGGTTGGCTTGGTGGAACGTCCTTTCCTTTTTTACGATTGTGATTAATTACCTGATATCCAGCGCCGGCCTCTCCTTTCATCAATGGTTGTAGGCGGGCGGCTTTTCTATGAAACGCGGAGGACCCCGGACGATGGATAGAGTGCGGATTGGGCAGGGCAGCATGAGAAACGAGGAGGAATGTGCATGCGCACGGTAGTGGTCGGAACGAGACGAAGCGAATTGGCCCTCACCCAAACGCAATGGGTGATGGACCATCTGCAGCCGTCATTGCCTGAGGGCTGGGAGTTAAAGCAGGAACGGATTGTTACCAAAGGGGATCAAATTCTCCATGTCACCCTTTCCAAAGTAGGTGGAAAAGGACTGTTTGTCAAAGAGATTGAACAGGCGCTGTTGGATAAACGAATCGATTTGGCCGTACACAGTATGAAAGATATGCCGGGCCAGATGCCGACGGGTCTCACGATGGGGGCCGTCACACGGAGGGAAGACCCGCGCGATTGTTTATTATCCCGGGAAGGGCTTACGCTGGACCAACTGCCGGCGGGAGCACGGGTGGGAACGAGCAGTTTGCGCCGGCAATCCCAAATATTGGCTCTACGCCCTGATTTGGTGGTGGAGCCGGTGCGGGGAAACCTAAATACCCGTTATCGGAAACTGATGGACGGTCAGTTTGAAGCGATCGTGCTGGCCTATGCCGGGATCGTACGCATGGGATGGGAGGAGAAAGTGACCGAGATCTTGGAGCCGGCGACCATGCTTCCCGCCGTCGGGCAGGGAGCATTGGCCGTCCAATGCCGCTCTGACGATCATGATTTGCTGGAATACCTGCAGGTGCTCAACGATCCTGAAACGGAGCGGTCTGTTACAGCCGAACGATCATTTCTCCATTCGTTTGACGGCGGTTGTCATCTGCCGATTGCGGGATATGCCGTCAACCGGCCAGACGGCATCCATTTGAGGGGGATGGTGGCCCATCCATCCGGCAACCCGGTACTAAGCGCAGAGGAAAGCGGGGATAATTCCCGAGAAATCGGGAAGCGGTTGGCCCGCCGCTTGTTGGATCAGGGAGCAGGTGTGTTGTTGGAGGAAATCCGGAAAGGAATCCAGTCATGAAAGCAAATCAAGCATCCCTCATCTGGGTGGGAGCCGGTTCGGGAGCCCCCGACCTGGTCACCGTCAGAGGTCGGCGAGCGATGCAGCGGGCAGACCATCTGTTTGTTCGGAAGGATGTGGACGAAGGGGTTTGGAAAGCGTGGATGACGGATGGAGTCATACATGTGACCCAAGCCGGTGAAAAATGGCTGGAAGAAGCAGAAGCTGCTTGCTTTCGGGGGGAGCGAGTGGTTCGTCTCGTCCCGGGGGATCCGCTGATGGATCCGTCGGTACGAAACGAGCTGGAACGATGGTCCGAAAAAGGGCTCTCGTTTGAGGTGGTTCCCGGCATCGGCCGTGAATGGGGAGATCTGTCCTATGCCGGAATATCCTTGGCTGGCAATGAAGAGAAGAACGAAACACCCGGTACTCTGGTGAACGGCAATCGCTTGATTCCCGTTGGTCCCGGAGAATGGGGCGCCGTTTTAAAACAGCTCCAACAGGAAGGGTGGGCACTAGACACCCCCGCCGCCTTGATTCGGGATGGTTCCCGGGCGGAGCAACGGGTTTGGATGGGAGCACTTGCCACATTGCCGGAAGCGGATGGGGCTGCCGGCCATCATACGTTGGTGGTTGGGGAAGGAGTGACGACCCGCGATCGATTGACGTGGTTCGAACGCCTTCCCCTGTATGGCCGCCGCATTTTGGTGACGCGGGCACTGGAACAGGCAGGGATCCTGTCGGATAAAATCCGGGCTTTGGGGGGAGAGGCGATGGAATTTCCCGCGATTGAAATTCACCCGCCGGCCCGGAAGGAAAAACTGGACGAGGCTCTTGACCGGTTGAATACCTTCGATTGGGTGGTGTTTACCAGTGTCAACGGAGTGACAACGTTTTTCCGGCGGCTGTCGGAGCTTCGGATGGATATTCGCAGTCTGCATCGGGCCCGGATAGCTGCCATCGGCCCCAAAACCGCTCAGGAGTTGGAAGTCAAGGGGATCCGGGTCGACTGCTTACCGGAAGAGTACCGAGCCGAAGCCTTGGTGGAAGCGATGCGCCCATTGGTTCGCCGAGGAGAAAACATTTTGCTGCCCCGTGCCAACATTGCCCGTCCCCTGTTGGCAGAGGAATTGAGTGAGATGGGTTGTCATGTTGTCGATGCCCATGCCTACGATACCCTTCCTGCCAGCGGAGGTGTCCGGGAGCTATTACGTGAGCTGGAAGAAGGCCGCATTCATGTGATCACGTTTACCAGTTCGTCTACGGTTCGCTATTTTATACGGGCGTTGGAACGGGAAGCGGAGGACGTCTCGTCTCGAATCCAGCGCGCCTGGATCGCCTGTATCGGTCCCATCACGGCCGATACGGCGACTGAGATGGGATTGCCTGTAGATGTGACTGCGGAAGAGTACACCATCGACGGGCTGATCGACGCCATCGTCCGTCTGCCACAAGGACTCAAGGAGGAATCATGATGAAATCCTTTGCCCGTCACCGCCGACTTAGACAAAACGAATCCATTCGCAGCATGGTGCGGGAACATCATCTTACAACGCGGGACTTTATCTATCCCATTTTTGTGGTGGAGGGAAGCGGGATTCGGCAAGAGGTGCCCTCCATGCCGGGAGTGTTTCATTATTCTCTGGATCGGTTGAACGAAGAGGTGGACGAGGTGGTGGAATCGGGGATCCCTTCCATCATCCTGTTTGGCGTTCCGGAGTCCAAAGATGCTTGCGGCAGCGCAGCTCATGCCGAAAACGGAATTGTCCAGCAGGCGATTCGGCAAGTAAAGGAGCATCATCCCTCTTTATATGTGATGGCGGACACCTGTCTGTGTCAGTATACGGACCATGGTCATTGCGGCGTGGTGGCGGAGGGGGAGGTCCTTAATGATGAATCCCTCTCCATCTTGGCACGGACCGCCGTCTCCCAAGCAGCAGCCGGAGCCGATATGATCGCCCCTTCCAACATGATGGACGGATTTGTCACCGCCATCCGTCATGCCTTGGATGAAGCGGGTTATGAAAACACGCCCATTTTGTCTTATGCCGTCAAATACGCTTCCGCTTTTTACGGCCCGTTTCGCGATGCCGCTCATTCTTCGCCCCAGTTCGGGGATCGGCGGACGTACCAGATGGATCCGGCCAATGGACGGGAGGCTCTGTTGGAAGCCGCTTCTGATCTCGACGAAGGAGCGGATATGTTGATGGTGAAACCGGGGTTGGCCTATATGGATATCCTGCGCCGGCTGAAAGAGCGCTTTGACGTTCCCCTGGCAGCATACAACGTAAGCGGAGAATATGCGATGGTGAAGGCGGCGGCGGAAAAGGGCTGGATTGATGAAAAGGGAGTCGTGTTGGAACTGTTGACCGGTATGAAGCGCGCAGGGGCTGATTTGATTCTGACCTATCATGCCAAAGATGCGGCCCGTTGGCTGAACGGGGAGGAATAAAAGAGGAGATTGAACAGGGAAGAGCGAATACGCAATCCGGCAGGTTGAAACCGGTTATGGGGATGGTCTTTCCTGGTGCCCCTTTTAGCCATATCGATCATGCTTCGTGGAGGATGGCTTGGAAATGATGCGGCGAGACTGGTGCTCTGTGAGTGCTCCGGATCGAAAGTCGGACATGAAGCCGGCCCATCCTAAGCTAGTAAAGAGCGAAGAAACAGATCGAAGTTCCGGATTGGCGTACTGGGTGACCGGTTTCATCGCTGGACCCGAAATGGCGGTCGAGGAGGAACCCAAGTGTCCGATAGCTATACACTGCACACAATATTTGTGGAGACAGCGGCGAAGGAGTTTGAAATCATTTTTGAAGAGGCGGAACTCTTTTTGGACATGCCGGGTCCGTTCAACCTGAAAAGCTGGTATGTGGTGATCAAGGGGTTAAATGCGGAGTCAGCCGACAGGTTGGATGATTGTTTTTACTATGGAAGTCCGGAGTTGATCCTGAGTATGAAGACTCCGGGTGGAAAAAAACTGAGTGGCGAGGTGATCATCCGTTCCATCGCGGTAGGACCCCATTCACGAGCACGGATGGACGGACACGGGTTGTTGAGGGGATTTGAATCCCTCGGATGACAGATAAACATGCAAGGAGTGATAGGGTGACACGAAATCATGATCGGTCGGCAGCCTTGTTTGAAGAAGCTAAACAAGTGATTCCGGGAGGGGTGAACAGTCCCGTTCGCGCTTTTAAGAGTGTGGACAGAACCCCGGTGTATATCGAACGGGGCAACGGGTCCCGGGTCTATGATGTGGATGGGAACGAATACATCGATTATGTCTGTTCCTGGGGTCCGCTGATTTTGGGACACGCCCATCCTGCTGTGGTGGATGCCATTCGTGAAGTGACCGTCAAGGGAACGAGCTTTGGGGCGCCGACGGAGTTGGAGACGGAAATGGCCCGTTTGGTGACTGAACGGATGCCGTCCGTGGAAGTGGTACGGATGGTCAATTCCGGCACGGAAGCGACCATGAGTGCATTGCGGCTGGCGCGGGCTTTTACCAAACGAAATAAAATCCTCAAATTCGAAGGTTGTTATCATGGTCATTCCGATAGCTTGCTCATTAAGGCAGGGTCCGGGGTGGCCACGTTGGGCTTGCCGGACAGCCCCGGCGTGCCGGAAAACACGGGGCAGCATACACTGACCGTTCCCTATAACGATTTAGACAGCGCCCGAGTAGCCTTCCAAAAGTTCGGTCACGATATTGCGGCTGTCATCGTGGAGCCGGTGGCCGGCAACATGGGCGTGGTACCTCCCGCTGCGGAGTTCCTTTCGGGATTACGCCGCCTCACGGATCATTACGGTTCCTTGTTGATTTTTGACGAAGTGATGACCGGATTTCGGGTGGATTACCACTCGGCCCAGGGCTTGTACGACATCCAGCCGGATCTGACCACCATGGGAAAAGTCATCGGCGGTGGGTTGCCGGTGGGTGCATATGGAGGACGGCGGGACATCATGGAGTGGGTGGCTCCTTCCGGACCCGTATATCAAGCAGGAACCTTATCGGGCAATCCCCTGGCGATGGCAGCGGGTTTGGCTACATTGAACCAGATGGATCGGAGCGCTTATGAGTTGTTGGAAGAGCGTGCTTCACGCTTGGAGCACGGGTTGCGAAAGAATGCACAAGAGGTGGGAATTCCCCATCATATCAACCGGGTGGGTTCGATGGTTTGCCTCTTCTTCACGGCAGAGGAAGTGACCAGCTACGAACAAGCCAAACAAACGGATAAACGGTGCTTCGCCTCCTACTTCCGCCATATGCTGGACCAGGGGATTTCGTTGCCGCCTTCCCCATTCGAAGGGATGTTTATTTCCACCGCACACAGTGAAGAAGATATCGACCGCACGCTGGAAGCCAACCGTTATGCTATGGAGCAATTGTAACGATTAGTCCTCTGGCTGCTTATTCACCCCGAAAGGGGTGTTTTTTTGTCCCATTCGGATTAAGGAGAGCACCTTAGAGGACAGGGTATATCCGTCCCTCGCCCGCATATAGTTACAGTACAGTCGTAAACCTGTGGCTTATCTCAACCCGCCTCCCTTCCCGGGTGGTGAGGCGGGTCCAGGGGGAAGTTCATCGGTTTCTTCGTCAATCTTGTCCTGAGGGGGGATTGTTTTGACGGGGAGCAAGGTTAACCAGCTCCGCTTCGACATATCGGAAAAGGTCCGGCTCCATCCTCAACAACCGGGGATCGGCACCCTCCTGGAACTGGACCTCTACCCGGATGTCGAGGTCGAAGATCAAGAGACTCATCTGAAAATCCAAGGTTACCTCCGACTCAACGGTACCTACCATCCAGAGCAGGGGGTGGATGCCGAGACGGATGGAGGCGGGCAAGAGACGGAAGCAGAAGCTTCGGCTCAGCAGGAAGAGATCGCCTATGTGATTCCGGTGGAAATCACCTTGCCGGCTGAACGGGTGGATATGGACCAGATCGCTTCCGAAATTCACTCCTTTGACTACCAGGTGTTGTCTCCTTTTGAATTGCAGATTGAAGCTCTGCTGATCATCGACGGATTCATCCAGGAGGAGGAGAACGAAGAGGAAGGAGAGCCGGTCGAAGTCGTTTCCTCCCAAGCAGCCGCATTTTCTGTTCCTCCCAATGGAGACATCCGTTGGAAGCAGGATGTTCCGGGTGATACCAAAGGGGAACAGGATGAATATGAGTTTGTCCATGTGGCTCGGTTGGAGGAAGGAGAGGAAGGAGCTGAGGTAAAGGCAGATCAGGAGGATACGAAGGCAGAGGTGGAAGCGGAAGAGGAATCGGCCCCGGTAGAGGCGGAGAAGATCCAGGCCGAACTGGAGACGGAAGAGTCAGAAGAGCGACGAAGTGAGAGTGAACCGGAGAAGGGGGAGGAACCAAGTGTGTCCCCCGTTACTTTCCATCCCTTTCAGCCCGAACGGGATCGGGAGGAAAGTCCGTTGTCCCGTCAGCAGCCATTACGGATGCCCCATATCGGTGAATTCGACTTCCAACACCTCGAAGAGGATGAACGGACCCGGTTCGGGATTGAAAGAATGTTTGAAGAAAAAGACTTGTCCTCCGAACAGCCGGAGCCTGTCGATGACACGGCCGAATTGGATGCCGACCCGCCGGAAGAAGAAAAAAATAAGGGATCCAGCCAAGAGTGGGCGCAGTGGATACTGGGGGAGGAACAGGAGCAGTTTGTGAAGTTGCGGATGGTGATTGTCCACAAACAGGATTCCATCGATTCCCTATCGGAGCGATACCAGGTTCCGGCCAGTAAGATCGTCCATTTGAATCGTTTGGAATCAGAAGTGCTGGAAGAGGGCCAGATTGTTTATATTCCATCCAGTTGACCGGATCGCCGCCGCGTTTTTTCATACGTGGCGGCAGTCCATTTGAGAGGGGATGAAAAGGTGAAGCTGGATGCCCATCGCGACGGACCGGTGATGGAGCAAGTTTTCCGCCGGTTTGGTTGGTCCCCGCACCAAGTGGAAATGGTACGGGGAGTGTTACAAGTCCAAACGAACGGCAAGGTGTTCGCTTTAAAAAAAGCGGTGTTGCCCGCGAAAGAGATGAAAAAGATTCAAACCGTCCTGCATGAGATTACCGCCAAAGAGTATCCCCACCTCCTCCCTTTTGAAAAAACGGTTGACGGGGAGACGGGTGTGGAAACGGAAGTCGGTTATTGGATGGCACAGGAATGGTACGGCCAAGGAGCGGAACGGGGAGACGAAGTGCCGCTGGCCGACTTAATCCGCAGCTTGGCTCGGTTCCATCGCTTAACTATGCCGCTGGCCGCCGGTAAAAAAGAGGATCGCCGGCGCTTGGATCAGTCGGAAGTCAAGCGGCGCCGTTCCTTCGAGAAGCGTTTGGAAGAGTGGGCTTCCATCGCACGGGAACGGGAATTTCCCTCTCCGTTTGATAAAGCCTTCGAGACTCATCTGCCGTATGTACAAAAAGCGCTGTCCTTCTCTCTGCAGGGAATGGAAAAATACATTCAGGGGGAGCGGGGGGAAGCTCCACGCTATACCTGGGTTCATGGACGTGTCCACCCCCGTAATCTCGTTGTGGGGGAAGAAGGATGGCGATGGATTGATTGGGAACATGCGGGCATCGACAGTCCGGTTCGGGATGTGGCCGGTTTTTTACGCCGCTTGATCCCGATGGATGGGGATGAAGTGACAGACCCGTTTGCGCTGCTGGCCGAGTATGAAGATGAATTCCCTTTTAATGGAAAAGAAAAGCGGCTTTTATCGTTGTATTTGACTTTCCCCGAACAACCCCTCAAATTGATGGAGCAATATTACGCTGGTAACCGGCAGGATGAAGGAACGCTGGTCAGGCGTTTGGAAGAAGAGATGGACCGCCTCCAACTGTTCCAGGATTGGGTGCGTAAACACTGGGCAAAAAAGCCGACCAAAAAGGCGAAACGAAAGGAATTGGCCGGGATTCGAACGGCCAAACCCCGCTCCCGCTGAGGAGCGGGGTTTTTTATGCGGTAGCGGATCGGTAAGGACAAGCCTCGATTGGGTTGCTTGCCTCCGCCATTTTAGGAGTGCGCCTGCTTTATTCACTGGCGCCACCTTCGTTCCAACCAAACTTCCAACGCTTTGACGGGAACAAACAGGGCAAAGGAGCAAATAAGGGCGCGAAACAGTTCCATCCAACCACTCCGATTCCTTGCCTTTATTAAAAAATGTTGCATGCAGTCAAATTATATGTAGCACAGCAATGATTGGTGTTCCTTGCCAATGAATCCGACTTTCAGCCTATTTCATGTCTATCAGGGTGAGAAAGACGGAAAAGGGGTGGACAAGGGTCGACAAAAAACGCACAATAGTCAATGAGGCAGACAGAGAACACAAGATTGGGGGGTTGTTCTTGACTGTGGTGAAATCAACCGTACGAAGCATGTACCGTGGTTTTTTAATGATTTTCATCCTCAGCTTTCTGCTATTGAGCACGGTGCTGTTGCTCGCGTTTTTGGCCGATCCGCAACTCATGTGGGACAGCGTCCGGAAAGCTTTCGGCATGCAGTAACCGGAACTTATACTAGGATCGTGGACGGGGGTGAGCCGCAGGGTTCACTCCTTTTGCTCGATGTTTGACGTTGGAAACGCGGCAGGGTACAATAAAAGGCAAATGGAATCGATCAAGAAGCGATGACAGGGAGAGTAGACGAAAACCACCCGTCTTAGAGAGAAGGCCCTTCGGCTGCAAGGCCTTCCGGTGATTTCGTCGAAAGTCACCCTGGAGCTGTCCGCCTGAAGGGTTGAGTAGGGTGGACCGGACCCGTCCGTTACGGGATGAAAGTGTACCGGAGAGCCATATCGGCTGACCGGTAAACGAAGGTGGTACCGCGGAGCTCTTTTTCGTCCTTTGGATGATGAGCTCTTTTTATTATGCAAAGGAGGACGCCCGCCATGGCATCGGAACCGACAAAGTTGCCTTCCGCATACAATCCGCGGGAGGCGGAGGAAAAATGGTATGATTTTTGGTTGGAGGGCGGCTTTTTTCAGGCCGGGAAAGATCCTAATAAAAAAACCTACACGATCGTGATCCCGCCACCCAACGTGACCGGGAATCTGCATATTGGACACGCATTAAACAATACCCTTCAGGATGTGTTGATCCGCTGGAAACGGATGAAGGGCTATGACGCTCTCTGGCTGCCGGGGATGGATCATGCCGGGATTGCCACGCAGGCTCGGGTGGAGGCCCGGCTGCGGGAGGAAGGGGTGAGCCGTCATGAACTGGGACGCGAAAAGTTCCTGGAACACGTATGGGATTGGAAGGAACATTATGCATTGGCTATCCGGGAACAGTGGCGTAAAATGGGGCTCTCCCTCGACTATTCTCGTGAGCGCTTTACTCTGGATGAAGGGCTGTCAAAAGCGGTGCGGGAGGTGTTTGTCCGCCTGTATGAGAAGGGGCTCATCTACCGCGGACAATACATTATCAACTGGGATCCTCAAGCCCGGACCGCCCTTTCCGATATTGAAGTGATTCATAAGGAAGTGGAAGGAAAACTCTACCATATGGAGTATCCGCTCAAGAATGGGAACGGTCACATTCGAGTGGCTACCACCCGTCCGGAAACGATGTTGGGGGATACGGCAGTGGCGGTTCATCCGGAGGATGAACGATATCGTCATCTGGTGGGCCAAACCGTTGTTTTGCCGGTGATTGGACGAGAGATTCCCATAGTGGCGGATGAACATGTGGATCCCGCCTTTGGAAGCGGTGCCGTAAAGATTACACCTGCTCACGATCCCAACGATTTTGAAATTGGACAGCGCCACGATCTGCCCCATGTGTTGGTCATGGATGAGACGGGAACCATGAACGATCAGGCTGGACCCTATGAGGGGTTGGATCGGTTTGAGTGCCGCAAACGCATCGTCAAAGATCTTAAAGAGGCAGGCGTGTTGGTACAAGTAGAAACCCATGTCCACTCTGTCGGTCATAGTGAGCGCTCCGGGGCTGTTGTGGAGCCGTACCTTTCCACACAATGGTTTGTGAAGATGAAACCCTTGGCGGAGCGAGCAATCGCGAATACTCGTTCCGGAGAAGGGGTCCGCTTTGTCCCGGACCGGTTTGAGAAGATTTATTCTCATTGGATCGAAAACATTCGCGATTGGTGTATTTCTCGCCAGCTGTGGTGGGGACACCGCATTCCCGCTTGGTATTGCGGCGATTGTGGAACGATGATCGTCAACCGGAACGATCCCGACACATGCCCCCAATGCGGCAGCGTCAACCTCACTCAGGACGATGATGTGCTGGATACTTGGTTCAGCTCCGCCCTGTGGCCCTTTTCTACGTTGGGTTGGCCCGATGATACCGAGGATCTAAAACGATACTATCCGACTGATGTGTTGATCACGGGTTACGACATCATCTACTTCTGGGTGGCGCGGATGATTTTCACCGCTTTGGAGTTTACTGACGAAAAGCCGTTCCGTGATGTGTTGATCACCGGGTTGGTACGAGATGCTGAGGGTCGGAAAATGTCCAAATCCCTCGGCAACGGGGTAGACCCGATGGAAGTGATCGAAAAATACGGAGCGGATGCGATGCGGTTCATGCTATCCACGGGAGGCACTCCTGGGAACGACCAGCGTTTCCGTTGGGAGCGGGTGGAATCGGCTCGCAACTTCGCCAATAAGATCTGGAACGCTTCCCGGTTTGCGTTGATGCATTTGGAAGGAATGAAAGCCCAGGATCTGAAGTTGGAAGGACCGTTCTCCACAGCGGACCGTTGGATCCTGCATCGTCTAAATGAGACAACGGCAGAAGTGACCCGTCAACTGAACCGCTACGATTTCGGTGAAGCGGGGCAAGTGCTGTACCGTTTCATTTGGGACGATATGTGCGATTGGTATATCGAATGGGCTAAACTTCCGCTTTACGGAGAAGATGAAGAGGCAAAACAGACGACCCGGGCGGTATTGGCCCATGTCTTAGACCAGTCTTTGCGTCTGCTGCATCCTTTTATGCCCTATCTCACCGAGGAGATTTGGCAGTATCTGCCGGTGGAAGGAAAGAGCATCAGTGTGGCAGCCTGGCCGCAGCGGAATGATGCTTATGAATCGCCGGATTCCGTGCGGGAGATGAAACTCCTCATTGAAGCGATTCGCCTGATCCGCAACATTCGGGCGGAGATGGAAGTGCCGCCGAAAAAAGAAGTGGATCTGCTGGTTAAAGGGGATGAAGAAGTGCTTGCCATCTTCCGACGAAATGAAGCCGCCATCCACCGCCTCAGCGGAGTGGGCCGTATGGAAGCCTCCCCCGATTTGGAACGGCCGGCACGGGCCATGTCGGGCGTGGTGACCGGTGCTGAACTGTTCCTGCCTTTGGAGGGCTTGATCGATGTGGAACAGACCGTCGCCAAATTGGAGGCGGAGTGGAAAAAGTGGGATCGGGAAGTAAAGCGGGTGGAGGGCAAACTTTCCAATGCCAATTTTGTTCATAAAGCACCCGCCTCGATTGTGGAGGAAGAACGGAAGAAGGGAGAAGAATACCGGGAGAAACGGGAGAAGACAGCAGCACGGCTGGCAGAGATCCGTGGTGAATAAAGATGGAAACGGGCAGGGATTCCTGCCTGTTTCACTGTTTTTTTGTTATGATGAATAAGACCGTTTGTCATGGTTGATAGAAAGGAACGAAACAGATGGCTGACGGAGCACGGTTTAAAACTTCTACAGAAGTGTTGGAATGGATGGAAACCGGCTGTACTCCGGGGATACATCCCGGTTTGTCCCGAATGGAATGGATCCTGGAACGTACCGGTCATCCGGAACGCAGGCTGAAAGTGATTCATGTAGCCGGCACCAACGGCAAGGGATCCACATCGGCGATGATTGCTTCGGCCCTTCGTCGGGCGGGCTACCCAACAGGAATGTTCATCTCGCCGTATCTGGATCATTGGAGTGAACGGATCCAGCTGGATGGGGAACCGATTTCCGAAGAATCGTTCGTAGGTTGGGCCAACACTCTTATGCCCCTGATCGAAGAGATGGACGCGGCCGGGAAGGGGCGTCCCACTCCCTTTGAGTTTTGGACCTTAGTGGCCATCCACTATTTCGCCAAAGAGGCAGTCCCTTGGTTTGTGGTGATGGAGACAGGGATGGGTGGCCGGTTTGATTCGACCAATGTGGTGATTCCCTTGGTATCGGTTATCACGACGGTGGCAAAAGATCACCAGGCGTTTCTGGGAGAGACCATACGGGAGATTGCTGCTGAGAAAGCAGGGATCATTAAAGCGGGAATCCCTGTCGTCACTTCGGTCGAAGATCCGGAAGCCCTCTTGGTCATCACGGAGGCGGCCCGGGAAAAGCAATGTCGCCTTTACGTGGCGGGCCGGGATTTTCAAGGGATTTCCCGGGAAAGTGAAACCTTCGACTTCTCGGGTCCGTTCCGTGGACTGGAAGGGTTAGAACTTTCCCTCCGAGGCATTCACCAGGTCCAAAACGGGGCAGCCGCTTTGATGACGCTGGAAGTATTGCGTCAATATTATGCGACAGTGTTGGAAGATGAGGCCATTCGGGAAGGGTTGGCTACCACCCACTGGCCCGGCAGACTGGAAGCGGCTTCCCGGGAACCCCGGGTGTTGCTGGATTGTGCCCACAATCCCGGAGCGGCGGAAGCGTTGGCCCGAGCCCTCCGGTCATATACATATGACCGTTTACATTTGTTGGTCGCCGTGTTGGAGGATAAAGACGCCAGGGGGATCATCAGTCCGCTGCTTCCTTTAGCTGATACTGTCACGGTTACACAGGTGAATCACCCTCGCTCGCTGTCGATGGAGCATCTGGGTGCCATCGTGGAACAGTTGTCTCCACAAGTGTCTCCGGCGCATGTGGGAGATCCGACTCGGGCACTAGAAAAGTTGCGGCGGAGTGCGAAAAAAGAAGATATCATTTTGGTTACGGGCAGTTTGTATTTGGTGGCCGAAGCACGGCGTTTGTTTCAATAGGATGGGTGATTCCATCATGATGGCGTTGGGGCTGGATTTTTCAGGCGGTCATTTCATCGTTTTTGAAAGCAGGTGAGCGGGTTGATTTCAAAAAAAGAACATGTTCATTTTATCGGGATTGGCGGATATGGGATGAGTGCCATTGCACGGGTGTTGTTGGAGATGGGACACCGGGTGACAGGGTCGGATGTTTCGTCCAACAAACTGACAGAAGCGTTGGCAGCCAAAGGAGCGGAAATTCATCTCGGCCATGATGGGATGCTGGTGGAAAACGCGGACCGTGTCGTTTATTCCTCCAGTATTCCTGAACACAATGTGGAATGGAAGGCGGCGCGGGAGCAAGGGATCCCGGTTTATCATCGCTCCCAGATGCTGGCGCTTCTCCTCAATGACAAAAAAGGGGTGGCGATTGCTGGTGCCCACGGAAAGACGACCACCTCTTCTATGATCGCGCAGACGATGGAAGAAGCCGGCGTCGATCCTTCCTATATCATTGGCGGGGAAGTGGTCAGCCTGGGCAGCAACGCCAAGGCAGGTTCCAGCGACTGGGTGGTCGCCGAGGCAGATGAAAGCGACGGCACCTTCCTGGAATATAATCCCCAGATCGCGGTTGTTACCAATATCGAACCGGATCATTTGGAGAACTATGACGGTGACTTTAACAACTTGAAACAGGCGTACCGTCAATTTCTTCGTCAAGTGAAAACAGACGGGTTGGCGGTTCTGGGATGGGATGACGCCTATGTGAGGGAAATCGCCGATGATTGCCAAGCCCGCATCATCACATATGCCTTAGATCGTTCTGCCGATGTGACGGCGACCCACATCCGTCAACATCTGAATACGATCACCTTTACTGTTCATGCCCATGGGAAAGAATTGGGGGAGATGACGCTCCATGTACCGGGTCGTCATAATGTCGCCAATGCGCTGGCGACAACAGCCGTTTGTTTAGAGGCGGGAATCTCCTTTTCTGCCATCGCGGAAGGGATGGCACGCTTCCGCGGAGCCAAACGACGTTTTCAAGTGATTGGGGAAGTGGATGATATTCTGGTGGTTGACGATTACGCTCACCACCCCACGGAGATTCGGGCGACCCTTAGTGGCTTAAAAGCGATGAACCGGCGAGTTCTGGCAGTGTTTCAGCCCCAGCGTTATTCCCGCACTCATCTGTTGATGGATGAATTCAGCCGGGCTTTCGGTGAGGCGGATCAGCTGGTAATCAGCAGTATTTATTCCCCTCCCGGCGAACCCCCCATCGAAGGGGTAACGTCGGAGCGACTGGTGGAGATGGTACGGGTCAATAGTAATCCTCGTGCTCTATTTAGAGATACTAAGGAAGATGTGGAGAAATGGCTGCTGGAACAAGCCCGTCCCGGTGACTTGGTGATTACCATGGGGGCAGGGGACATCTGGCGGGTGGCACATCATTTGGTTCCCGCTTTACAAGAGCGCAGAGAAAAGGCCAATTTAACGTGATGAAATTGCCTATCCGCTTCAGCGGATGGGCTTTCTCCCGTTTCCTCGTCTCTCGGTTGGGATAAAGCAATCGACTGTCATCCATCCTAAGGAGGATAACCGAAGGCGTCAGTAGCAGGAGTTTGTGTTTTGGTCAAAAGGGGAAAAAATAATTTGTTGATCTCAACATAAAGGTGGGTTTTTGTGAAGAAAGTATCCAAAAGTGTGTTCGGTATTTCTGTTATTATCGCCTTGTTGTTTTTATTATGGGGAACATTGACACCGGGCCATTTGGCCGATGTGACGGGTGACATCCAAGGCTTTTTACAAAGCAAGTTCGGATGGTTTTACCTGTTGGCCGCCACCGGCTTTTTGGTTTTCGTCATCGCTTTGATCTTTACTCGCTTCGGCAATATTAAGTTAGGAAAAGATGGCGAACAACCGGAATATCCCTTTATCACTTGGTTTGCCATGCTGTTCAGTGCGGGAATGGGGATTGGATTGGTGTTTTGGGGAGTGGCGGAACCGCTGACCCATTTTACCAGTCCGCCCACGGGTGAAGGGGGGACCCAAGCGGATGCGGTTAATTCCCTTCGCTACACACTGTTTCACTGGGGATTTCATCCTTGGGCCATCTATACTCTGATCGCTCTGGCTTTGGCTTACTTCAAGTTTCGCAAAGACGCTCCGGGTTTGATCAGCGCGACCTTTTATCCACTCCTCGGAGAACGGGTAAACGGGCCGATTGGGAAAACAATCGACATTCTCGCTGTTTTCGCCACCATTTTCGGGGTGGCCACCTCACTCGGTTTTGGTGCCGCTCAAATCGCCGGTGGGGTTTCCTTCCTGTCGGACGGGATTCCCAACAACCTGGCCACCCAATTGATGATCATTGCTGTGGTTACGGTGTTGTTTATGGTTTCCGCTTGGTCGGGACTGAACAAGGGGATTAAGTACCTCAGCAACCTGAACATCACTCTGGCCATCGCCCTGTTGGTCTTTTTGATCATCGTGGGACCCACTTCATTCATGGCCAATCTGTTCACCACCACTCTTGGGGGGTATTTTCAACAATTGCCTCAAATGAGTCTGCAAATTACCCCCTTTGAAGAGACCCAGCGGGCCGCCTGGACACAGGGTTGGACCATCTTCTACTGGGCGTGGTGGATCTCCTGGGCACCCTTTGTGGGAACGTTTATCGCCCGGGTTTCCCGCGGGCGCACAATCCGGGAGTTTATCCTCGGAGTGTTGGCTGTGCCCACGCTGTTCAGCGCCATCTGGTTCTCCGTCATGGGTGGAGCTGGTCTGAACGCGGAGATGTTCGGCGGAGCCGGCATCGTGGAGGCTATGAATGAGTTGGGAACGGAAGTGGCGTTATTCAGCCTGTTTGAAACACTTCCCCTCGGCACACTCGCAACTGTCATCGCTATTTTGTTGATCGGCACCTTCTTTATCACTTCGGCGGATTCCGCCACGTTTGTATTGGGGATGCAAACGACCAACGGCAGCCTGAACCCAAGTGCATCGGTTAAGCTCACCTGGGGGTTCATCCAGTCGGCTGCTGCCGCTGTCCTGCTGGCTTCTGGAGGATTGCAAGGATTGCAGACGGCTTCGATCATCGCCGCCTTCCCCTTTACGTTTGTTTTGATCGGGATGGGTGTCTCACTCTTTGTCTCCCTTAAACGGGAGAGAGCGGCCCCAAAGCGTTCACGGGCCGTATAACCCCCTGATCTCCAATAAAAACCGTCCCCGGGCTTTACAGCCTTGGGACGGTTTTTGGGTTGTTAGTATGGGGAGGGGTTGGAAACTGGAATCTTTTGTGACAGTCCCCGTCGGAACGTGTTAATGGGGCGGTGTTTGGTTTACACTGAGGAAGAATTGGAAAGGGGTTCCCAAGTGGAGGATGAGTCCCTTCGGAAGAAAGGGACGAATCTCCCCTTTCGGTATGGCCGCTGGGCGATGGATAGGGTGTCCCTTCCCCGGAGGGAAAGGAGCGGACGTTTTATGATGAAACGGAAAAGTATTACAGGACGGATATGGGTACCGGCGATGCTGTTCTTGGTTGCAGGGATCATGACTGCCTGTGGTGGAGGAACCGGGCAGGAGCCCGACAACGCCACTCAGGAACAGGCGGAACCTCTCAATTGGCAAGTGCCTGCCTTTGAAGCTGTCGACCAAGACGGCAATCCCGTCACCTTGGATGATTTAAAGGGACGCGTGTGGCTGGCGGACTTTATCTTCACCCGTTGTCCCGATGTTTGCCCACCGATGACGGCCAACATGACCAAAGTACAACAGGAGTTGGAGAAACAGGGAGTGGAGGTGGAAATCATCTCTTTTAGTGTGGATCCGGAACATGATCAACCGGAAGTGTTGAAGGAGTTTGCCGGCAACTACGACCTTAGCTTTGATAACTGGCGCTTTCTGACCGGATATGCTCAGGAAGAGATTGAAACCTTCGCCCGGGAAGGCTTCAAAGGAGATGTCCAACGGATGCAGGAGGAGGATCCGCTTTTAATCAACCACCCTGTTTCTTTTTTCCTGGTGAATGCAGATGGAAACGTGCATGAGCGATACGACGGTATGGATCCGGACGTCGAACAGATGGTTAAGGATATTCGAGATTTGGAAGGCGAACAAAAGTAGCTAAGGCTGTGTGATTGCATGATCATGATGCCTGTGCCGGGAACGTTAAAAAATCCAGTGAACCAATTCTGATGGAATGGTTCACTGGATTTTTTGCGTCGGGGATCTTTTATGCATGATGTGCCCTGCTTGATTCCAACGGGGATGTGTCAGCCGGCTGCGCTGTCATTTATGACCGCATCGTAGAAACAGCCTTCCGCTTCCTCATACTTCGCGGGATGCGCCAGCGGGCGTAGACAGTGGAGAAGGTCCATCCGCCCGCCAGCAACAGGGGTACAGAAGGAAAGGGCTTCTCCCAGGTCAGGGCGGGCAGCACCAGTATTAACAAACTTTGCGCGAGAAGAATTATCCACACCAACCGGGACAGGCCTAATGTTTTTTGCTGTTCGGGTAAGGGATAAAGTCGGAACCAGGGTTGAAAACGGTGGATGCGCCTGATCCAGGGAAGCTGGACCGCCGTCATCCATAAACCCAGGAAATACAGGCTCGCCGCTAAAGACAAGCTAAACTCCGCCCATATCAGGGCGAGTCCGGTCACCAGCGTCAGACGAAGGGAGACTCCGAATGGCTCCCGGTAACGAAGAAATGTCCGTTGATACAGATAAAGGTAGGTATGCTCGGGCCGGCGGGCGGGGAAACGATTGAGCCATCCCCATCCCCGTCGGATCCGAACCTCGTTTCCCACTTGGGGCACATCGATGAACTGGCTGGCCAACCGGTAGTAGCGGGTGACGGTGGCCGATTCTTCGGACACCAATCGGTCCCAGGGGATATACCCTTGGGGTGGGCGCCTTTTTCGATGATGGAGGATCAGGAATCCGGTCCAACCCAAGGCCGCCAGTAACGGGATTCCAAAAAATTCGCCCTGGAATAGCCAGATGGTAACCAGTGCACTGGTTACCCAACGGATGACGGGATCGATCCAGCGGGGGTGCTTTCCGAACAGTTCATGGAGCCGAAGCCACAGAAGAAACACTTTGAACGTGATCAGGACCACAACCGCCATGACCCAGGCGATCCCATCCCCCAACCGCTGGATGAAGAGCGGGGATAAAAACGCCATCCAGCCCAACACGGCTAAACATTGGATCGTGGCGTTATAGGTAAAAGTCCGTTGCCAGTATCGGGTGAGTTTATCCGGGGCCGGAGCCAGAAAAAAGGGGTCTGCCGGCTGTATAAACGTACGGAAACGGGTGGAAGCCAGTACCGGCGTCAGGATCACCGCCAGCAACCAGGCAACCGGAAAATCGGGAGGCAGCCATTCTTCCAACAGTTTGCGGTATAAGACAAGAACCAAAATGGCAAACAGCGCCGGAAACAGATTCAGGGTGCGGGCAATGGCGAGGGCGTACCGGCCGCCCTTTTCGAACGCCTTTTTCCTGCGGTCCTGAAACAGATGATCCAGATCGTTCATGGTCTCTCCCCTTTGGCTGTGAACACAAACAGCTCATCCAGGGAAGCGCCCGAAAGCCCAGCCTGTTTTCTCATGTCGTCCAGATTGCCGCTGAGGACGATCCGCCCTTCCTTCAACAAGATGAAGCGGTCCGCATGCTTTTCTGCTGTCGCCAATACATGAGTGGACAGGAGAATGGCACACCCCTCCCGTTTCATCGCGGTTAACTGTTCCAGCAGGGAATGGGTGGCCAAGGGGTCCAGTCCGACAAACGGTTCATCCACGATCAACAGGGAAGGACGGACCAGCAGGGCACACAGGATCATCACCTTCTGACGCATTCCTTTTGAAAATGTGCCGGGATACCAGCGGCGTCGTTTGGTCATCTGAAATTCTTCGAGCAATTCCTCCATCCGATCCCGCCATCCCGCATCCAGATTATAGGCCATCGCCGTCAATTCCAGATGTTCCTCCAGGGTTAGTTCTGGATAGAGATAAGGAGTTTCCGCTATGTATGCCACTTCGCGTCGGAAATGCGTCGGATCTTTCTCCGTGCTTTTGCCGCGAAAGAGGATCGAGCCGGAGTGGGGTTGCAGATAGCCCAGAATATGTTTGATGGTGGTGCTCTTCCCCGCTCCGTTCAAACCGATCAATCCTACCATTTCGCCGGATTCCAGGCGGAAATCGATATCGAATATAACGGGATGTTGCGGAGCGTAACCGCCTGTTAGGTTCTGTATTTCAAGCAAAAAGATCCCTCGCTTTTCGTTCCGGTTTGATTGCCGTCCTTGACATCTTATCCCAGTGCATAAGGCCCTGTCCAGGTACTCACGAAGAAAGCTTTTTGACTTCTGGCAGCGTATTCTCTCCCATATGGTTTTGAAGAGGGGGGGAGGTTATGGACCCAATCAGTGTCGTTCGGGCAGCACGGGAACAATTGATGGATGAGGTGTTGCGAAAACAGAAGCGGGATGGGCGTTGGAGCCTTTGCTTTGAAACCGGTCCGATGACGGATGCTTATACATTGTTGTTGATGGAGGGAGTGGGATGGCGGGACCCTAAACTGCGTGAGGGGATTGTGTCACGTTTGCGGGCTCTTGCTGACAGGGATGGCGGCTGGCGGTTATATGCGGATGAACCCCATGTCAATGTCTCCGCCACGGTGGAGGCTTCCGTAGCATTGGTGGCCGCCGGGGCAGAATCTCCGGACGGCACCCTGATCCGGCAGGCCCAGGAACGGGTTCGCTCTCAGGGTGGGATCCGTAAAGCCGGCTCTCTTACACGGATTGTGCTCAGTTTGGTGGGGATGTTGGATTGGGGCAGACAGCCCCGGTTGCCGATCCGGCTTTTGCTCTTGCCATGGTGGTTTCCCGTTAACCTTTTTGACCTCGTCGGCTTCACCCGTTGTCATCTGGTACCGGTTATGGTTGCTTCTCATCTTCGGGTGGCACGATCTCTTCCCAGGGGGCCCCATGATTTGACGGGATGGGGAATGTTAACCGATTCAATCAGCATCTCTCCAACCCTCCAACGGCACATTCAGGATTCTTTGCCGGCGGAACTGTCCGGAAAGGTGGGGGAGCGGCTCGCGCTGGCCAAGGCGGCCGCGTTTATGCGCAACCGTACGGAGGCGGATGGAACCCTATACAGTTATTTCAGTACCACTTTACTGATGGTATTCGCATGGTTGGGTCTGGGCTTTTCCCCGTCCCATCCTTGGATTACCCAAGCGATCCGGGGAGTGCGTTCGTTTGTCATTCCGACGGCGGAGGGTCTCCATATGCAATTTACCACTTCTACCGTCTGGGATACGGCCCTTTTAATGGATGCTTTAGGAGAGGCGGGGATTCCTCCCCAAGATGAGGCGATGGTCCGTGGCCGCCATTACGTATTGACACGTCAACATACCCGCTTGGGAGATTGGGCGATAAAAAACCCGGGTGTCCCTGCCGGGGGGTGGGGCTTTTCCGACATCAACACGATTAACCCAGATGTGGATGATACCGCCGCCTGTCTCCGTGTATTGGCCAGAGGTTTGACTGTCGACCCGTCATTGAGCGGGCCATGGGAGCGGGGGGTGCGGTGGTTGACCAGCATGCAAAACCGGGATGGAGGCTGGGCGGCATTTGAAAAGAATACGGATAAACGATGGCCGCAACTCCTGTTGCCGGCGGAAGACCTTAAAATGGTGGCAACCGATCCATCCACGGTGGACTTGACAGGGAGGACATTGGCCTTTTTAGGCCGTTATCGGGGGTGGAAACAGGAAAATCCCGCCGCCGAGCGGGCCATTCGTTTTTTGGAGAAAGTACAGGAGAAGGACGGTTCCTGGTTTGGTCGCTGGGGAATTGCTTATATCTACGGTACTTGGGCCGCATTGACGGGGATGACCGCTGTTGGTTGCACTTTCTCCCACCCGGCAGTAGCGAAGGGTGTCCGGTGGCTTTTATCCGTTCAAAACCCCGACGGGGGGTGGGGAGAATCTTGCCGCAGTGATGGAGAGAGACGCTATGTTCCGTTAAATAAGAGTACTCCGTCTCAAACCGCTTGGGCGCTGGATGCCCTTATCGCTTGTCACGACCATCCCACCGCTCCCATCCAAGCCGGAATCCAACGGTTGGCGAGCCTGACGTGGGAAAAGGGGGAACATATCACGTATCCCACCGGAGCCGGAATGGCTGGCCAGTTTTACATCCATTATCATAGCTATCGCTATATCTGGCCATTAGGGGTGTTGGCCCGGTATGAAAAGAAATACGGTTCGTCCGCCCCTGCGCCGTATTCATAGTATAATGGAAATAGAAGGGATGAATGGAAGGGGTGTCCGGCGGAGTGTGGGTGATGATTGGGGTGGGAGTGACTGTCGGGTGGTGGGCGGGACGATTCCTGCCCGTGGCCGGGGGGTGGTTGTTTCAGGAGCGGATGATTCGGCCAGCCGAATATCGTTGGGGAAAAAAGTGGGGCAGTATCGGTCTTTCATTGGGCGGGGCCAGTGTTGTCTGGTTGGCGAAGGATGTTGCTGAAGCCTTGTTGGCGTTGGCTCTGCTTTTGTTTTTGCTCATGGTAGTGTGGACGGATTGCATGCGTGGAATCATTCCCAACCGCTTGAACGGGATCGGAGCCGTGGTGTTTATCTTGTTGCAGGGAGTGCGCGGGGAGGCATGGGTGCCTTTGTTGGTGGCTTCAGTGGCCGGAATGTGTCTATTGGGACTGGTATCCCTGTTAAGCGGTGGAGGGATGGGGGGAGGAGACGTGAAAATGGCCGCTGCCGCCGGCTGGGCCTTGGGATGGCCGGCGTTGGGCGCCGGCTTGGGCCTGGCCATCATAAGCGGCGGTTTGACAGCCCTATGGTTATGGATGAGCCGACGGGTGGAAGGAAAGACTCCGGTTCCCTTCGGGCCGCATTTGGCCATCGGTTTTTTCGTCGCATTTTGGTATGGCGAGGAGTTAACGGGGTGGTACTTGTCTCTGGTGAACGAGTAATGAGACGGCGGATGGATCAACCGGATTCATTTTCGGTTCTATACCAAACTAGCAACCCATATAGATGGAATAGGATCGAATGAGAGAAGGGACGATCACGATGGAGAAGCAACGCATGACGATTCGGTTTCATCAGGGGAGGCGTCCTCCTACGATACAGATGGGTTCCGGGAAACAGGAGACGTTGGATCCGCCTATTAAAAGAGAAACCAAGCAGGAGACGAGGCAGAGATCGACAAAGGACAAGCCTGCCGTATCAGTCAAGGCTGATGAAAAACCGTCCTCCTCTCTGGTCTCGCGGGGGTCAAAAAAGTGGAGAGAAGAGGAAGAAGAGAGTGTGGAATGGGGAAAACCCTATTCTCGCAAAGAGTTGCCTGACAAGAAGACGGTGGGTTCCGTGGTTCTTTCCATTGCGGGTGCCGTCTTGCTTGGAACGTTAATGGGTTTTCTCGTCCTATCCCTATTTTTCTCAGGTGAATCCGACAATTCCCCCCGCAGTATCGACTCTCACTTGCAATCCGAATCGGGTGAAACGGAATCTTCCCAACCCCATTCGGAGGAACAACAAGAAGAGGGGGCTGCTACCATCCAGCTCCCCGCTTTAACGGGGGTGATGGTTCAGGGTGGCACATACCGGGAGAAAAAAGGAGCGGAAGAGGCTGTTCGACAAATTCGGGGAGAAGGCTGGGCTGCTGTGATGACAGTCAACTCCCCTTATCGCCTGCTGTTGGGTGTGGGAATCAATCAAGAGGACTCAGCTGCACTGTCCGCGATGTACAAGGAAAACGATCAGACAGTGATTCTGAAGGAACATCATGTAGAGGAGTCTACGGTTCCGATATCTGATAAAAATAAAGAAACAATGGAAAAACGAGTGGCTTCTTTGGTAAAAGAGGGGCATCAAATCTATACGCTGATGGCTCAGCGAACCAGTCAGGGTCTTGTCAGTGGCGAGCGATCGTTGGAACCGGTGTGGGATCAAGTGGAGAAGTCGTCGGAAAAGGTATCGGCAATGGCCGATGGTGCGGAAGGGGATCTGCCCGAAAAAGCCAAGGACCCTTTCACCCAAATGGTACAGGCGTTGGATCAGGTGGTGCAGAGCGGAAAAGCCAATGTGAACAACCCGGAGGAAGCGATGTTGTGGCAAATCCAGGAGGGCCTTATTCGATATGCATTGGCTTATGAAAATTTTGTGACCGCACTTCAATAGAAAGCGGGATTGTTTCTTGTTCCCGCATGCTGATTTTGCTAAACTTGAGTTGTATCGAGCGATATCAACCAACCTTTCGTTTATTTATTGTCGTCCCGTAGGGGCAACCTTCAGCCTTCTAATTGTCGTCCCATAGGGACAACCTTTTGGTAAGGCGGACAACCGACCCAACGGAGTTCACGGGAACTCTTTGCAGGGTCTGTTTTTCACTTATAACCGATTAGAAATGCAC
Organism: Desmospora profundinema; assembly: GCF_031454155.1. GTDB lineage: Bacteria > Bacillota > Bacilli > Thermoactinomycetales > DSM-45169 > Desmospora > Desmospora profundinema. The sequence goes on along the minus strand of NZ_JAVDQG010000005.1, from coordinate 74,101 downwards.
TTCCCGACTCGAATAGTTGAAGGAAGCATTTTACTTTTCTATGTGCAAACGGATAGGAGGTCGGGGCCCTTATGCAGCCGGAACTGGTACTTGCTTCCGGGTCTCCGCGACGAAGGGAACTCCTTCGTTCTCTGGGTGTCCCCTTTTCCGTTCACCCGAGTTGGGTGGCGGAAGAAGTTCCCGGTGATCCTTCTCCGGGGGAGCTGGTGGAAATTTTGGCCGCCAAAAAAGCGTTGGCGGTGGCTCACACCCGGCGTCAAGCGGTGGTGATCGGATCGGACACCGTTGTTTCTCTTGAGGGAAAGATCTTGGGAAAACCTGCGGATCAAGAGGATGCTTGCCGTATCCTGGAACGCCTGCAGGGCAGAGCACACCAAGTTTATTCGGGGATCGCCCTGGTGGAGATGGATGGGGGCAAGGTATCACGACGGCTGATCAGTCATCGGGTGACCGAAGTGATGGTGCGCAACATGACCGCTGAAGAAATCCATTGGTATGTATCCACCGGGGAGCCGTTGGACAAGGCTGGAGCATACGGCCTACAGGGGATTGGTTCCATTTGGGTGGATTGGATCGACGGTTGTTACACCAACGTAGTGGGCTTGTCGCTTCCGTTGTTGTACGACATGCTGAAACAGATGGATTATCCGATGATGACCAAGCCATTTTCTCCGGAACGTAAGGTTTGACCCCACGCCTGTTTCAACGAGAGCCTCCTTATGGACCGGAAGACGACAGGAGGCATGGGATGGAACGGGATTCCTTGCTCATTCGCGATGTGCCGGAAGGGGAACGGCCGCGGGAACGCATGCTTCAGGTGGGACCGGCTTCCTTGGCAAATGCGGAGCTGGTGGCGATCTTGTTGCGGACCGGTACCGCTGCCGAATCGGCGATTCATTTGGCAGGCCGTGTTTTGTCTAAAGTGGATGGATTAAAAGGGCTGGCTCAGGCAGATCTGCTTGAACTGACTGAAATCCGCGGAGTGGGGCCGGCAAAGGCGGTCCAATTGCTGGCAGGCATCGAACTGGGACGGAGGGTGTTTCGCGCTGTTCCCGGAGAGAAAGTTGCGATTCGTTCTCCGCGGGATGCAGCTGAAGCTTGTATGGACGAGATGCGGTATCTTTCCCAGGAACACTTCGTCTGCCTTTTTCTAAATACGAAAAACGTGGTGATCGATAAAAAATGTATCTACGTCGGCACCTTGAATGCCTCTGTCGTACATCCCCGGGAAGTGTTTCGGGAAGCGATCAGGAAAAGTTCCGCCGGCGTTATCTGTGTTCATAATCATCCCAGTGGCGATCCCACCCCCAGCCGGGAAGACATCCATGTTACCGAGCGATTGTTTGAAGCGGGTCGGCTGTTGGGAATTGATTTACTGGACCATATCATCATTGGTGACAGTCGTTTTTACAGCATGAAGGAAAAAGGGATCATGCCCGTATGAGAGAGATGCAAAAGATAACTACTTTATAAGCAGAAGGGCTGAGCGGGAGATGCGATTTTGGTTTGGAAGCAAAGAGAGCAACGATGGGGAAATGGAGACCATTTTTGGGCGGTTCGGGGGTTTTACCCGGGATATGGGTATTGATCTGGGAACCGCCAACACGTTGGTTTATCTAAAGGGTCGGGGCATCGTCGTTCGGGAGCCTTCCGTCGTCGCCATGGAAACCGTCAGCCAAGATATTATGGCGGTCGGCAACGAAGCAAAAAGAATGATTGGCCGGACTCCCGGCAATATCGTGGCACGACGTCCGATGAAAGATGGCGTGATCGCGGATTACAACACCACGGCGACCATGTTAGAATATTTCCTAAAAAAAGCGCAGACCGAACGTGTTTATATCCCGCGCCGTCCCAATGTGATGGTTTGTGTCCCCTACGGGGTTACCGCCGTGGAGAAGCGTGCGGTGGAGGAGGCAACCCGGCAGGCGGGAGCGAAGGAAGCGTATACCATTGAAGAGCCGTTTGCGGCGGCCATCGGTGCAGGTCTCCCGGTATGGGAACCGACAGGCAGCATGGTGGTAGATATCGGAGGGGGGACGACGGAAGTGGCAGTGATCTCCCTGGGGGGGATTGTAACCGCCAAATCCCTGCGTGTGGCTGGAGACGAGATGGATGGGGCCATTATCCAATACATCAAACGCCATTATAATTTGATGATTGGGGAGCGGACGGCGGAGAACCTGAAACTGGAGATCGGGTCGGCCAAGGTCGAAGATGAGGGAATCACCCGCGAGATCCGGGGGAGGGACCTGATATCCGGGTTGCCCAAAACGATTAAAATCACATCGATGGAGATCGCCGAAGCATTGTCGGATACGGTAAACGCCATCATCGATTCGGTCAAACTCACCTTGGAACAAACGCCCCCGGAGTTAGCCGCAGATATCATGGATCGGGGGATTGTGTTAACCGGTGGGGGCGCATTGCTTCGTAACCTGAACCAGCGCCTGACCGAGGAGACGGATATGCCGGTGGTGGTGGCGGAAAACGCCTTGGACTGCGTGGCGATCGGAACGGGACAAGCGTTGGAAAACATTCATCTGTTCACCTCCGGTACGGGCTCGTCCAGCCCTTTCGGACGGCGGCAGTGAGAAGGTGACGGCTTATGTTTTTCCGATTGTTCGCCAACCGGCGCCTGTTTATCTTTTTGTTGTCTGTGATCTTGTTGACTGTAACAGCCGGGATGACCCGTGGTGAACGGGAACATCTGTCTTGGCCGGAAGCCGCGGTGAAAACCACAGTCGCTTGGGTCCAAGGGTTGCTCGCCAAGCCCACCCATGCTATGACCGGATGGTGGGACCATGCTTCCGATGCCCGGAAGAACGGGCAGAACGATCTTCAATTGCAGTCAGAATTGGAACGATTACGCCAGGAAAACAAACAGCTGAAGGAAGCTGTGGGTTATATCGATAAAACGGAAGCGGACCTCATTACTGCCCAGGTGGTTTCACGCAGTCCCGACCGTTGGAACAATCGAATGGTGATCGATCGGGGGACGGCGGACGGGGTGGAAAAAGATATGCCGGTCATCACCCATGAAGGGTTGATTGGCCGGGTTCAAGCGGCTACCAAACATATGGCCGACGTCGTGCTATTGACAGATTCGGGCAGTGGTCCCGGAATCGCAGCTCATATCCAAGCCGGGGATGAAGAAGTGTTTGGTTTGATTGAAGGATATGATACAAAAACGAAACGGTTGTTGATGAAAAAGATCTCGTCGAAACAGAAGTTGAAGGAAGGGCAACTAGTCGTGACATCGAATATGTCCGATATCTACTCCGGAGGATTGTTGGTCGGCACGGTGGATGAAGTGTCCCAAGGCGATTTCGGGGTGGACCAGATGGTTTCCATTAAGACTGCCGCCCGTTTTGAGCGGTTGGACTATGTGATGGTGGTACGTGATCCCCAAAACATTCAATTGCAGGAACACCAGGAAACGGTGCAGGATTTGGAAAAAGAGGATGACCTTCCGGGACAACAAACGGGAGGGCTACGCCCGAAGGATAGGACGGAGGGGAATGAGTGATGGCTGTTTGGATCCTCATCGGTCTCCTCTCCTTTCTTTTTTTGTTGGAAGGAACCGTTTTTCAAGTATTGGTACCACAAGCTTGGGGAAGCCGCTTTGTTTGGATTCCCCAACTGGTGGTGAGCGGCATTATTCTACTATCCTTGTATCGTGGGCGGCAGGCGGGACTGTTGTTTGGTTTCTGCTTTGGCTTGCTTCACGACATCGTCTACGGTCAGGCGGTGGGAGTTTACGCATTTAGTACGGCGGCCATCGGTTACGTTGCAGGGCAAATATCCCGACAATTTCTGTCCGGGCCGATCGTGGCCCTGTTGGCGACGGGAGTGGGCCAGTGGCTTCACCTCCTGATCAGTTATTTCTGGTTTCGCTTGTTCGACCTTACCCGCATCGGTTTGGAAGAGGCATTCCTCTATCATATGTTACCGTCCGTTTTATTAAATATGATGATTGCTTTTCCGGTATATCAGTGCATTCGGTGGATTCATCGACGATATCACCCCCGATCCGTGCAACTGTTCGACTGAAACGAATGGGTCACCCGTCCCTAGAAGGAATTGGCGGGTTGGCGCCGAAATCATATTTGTGAGGTGGGGTGAGGATACATGGGAAAAGTATTGAAGCCGGGAGTGACCATCAAAGGAACAAAAGACGGCCTTCTTTTCCTGCTGGATGAATCACGACCCTTTTCCAAGATACTAGACGAATTAAAATATAAACTGGAAAACAGTTCAAACATCTGGGATGGACCGGATACTCGTGTACACATTAAATTGGGTACTCGCCAAATAACCAGAGATGATGAGAAGGAACTGCGACGACTTTTCGCTGTCCGTAAAAACTTGATCATCTATTCGATTGATACGGCGGACGGCAAACCCTACTTGATTGAAGAGGACGGGGGTATTCAACTCTTAGTGGGAACGGTTCGTTCCGGACAGGTGTTGGAGCATCGGGGTGACTTGCTTCTGTTGGGGGATGTCAATCCGGGCGGTTGTGTACGGTCGACGGGTAACATCTATGTATTGGGATCACTCCGGGGATTGGCCCATGCCGGTGGAGAAGGGGACGAGTGGGCCATTATCGCGGCTTCCACACTGAAACCGACGCAACTTCGAATCGCCAATGTCGTCTCCAGACCGCCGGATGAATGGGATGAAGGGGAGACCACCGGCATGAACTTCGCTTATCTGGTGAACGGCCAGATCGCAGTGGACAAGATGCACCACCTCAGCCGGATCCGTCCCGATCTGGAGTGGAAAGAAAACCGGTTCAAGGGTTGAAGCGGGAAGGGGGGCAGAGAGTGGGGGAATCCATAGTCGTTACTTCCGGGAAGGGCGGTGTCGGCAAGTCGACCACTTCCGCCAATATCGGTACAGCTTTGGCATTATCCGGAAAAAAGGTATGCTTGGTGGACACCGATATTGGGCTGCGAAACCTGGACGTACTGATGGGCCTGGAGAACCGGATCGTCTATGACATCATCGATGTGGTAGAGAAAAAGTGCCGGGTCAAGCAAGCCTTGATTAAAGATAAACGATGTGAAGAACTGTATCTGTTGCCTGCCGCCCAGACCAAGGATAAATCGGCGTTGGATGCCCGGCAATTGCGCTGGTTGACCGCCGAATTGAAGGAGTCCTTCGATTACATCATCATCGATTGTCCTGCCGGCATTGAGATGGGATTTAAAAACGCCGTCTCCGGAGCCGATCGCGCCATTGTGGTGACAACTCCGGAAAACGCCGCCATCCGCGATGCCGACCGCGTGATCGGATTGTTGGAAAAAGAAAAAGTGGGAAACCCCAAACTGGTGATCAATCGCCTCCGTACCCAGATGGTAAAGGAAGGCGGCATGATGGACGTGGATGAAGTGGTGTCGGTCCTGGCCATCGATTTGCTCGGAGTGGTTCCTGACGATGAAGCGGTTATCCGCGCTGGCAACCGGGGGGAACCCATCGTTTTACATAACAAGGACCTGGCGGCTAAGGCTTACCGAAATATTGCTCGCCGGATCCAGGGGGAAGTGGTGCCCCTGTTAGTACTGGATAAAGACCAGAAAATGATGGCCAAAATGAAAAAGTGGCTGGGATTTGCATAACCGACAAAGATAAAAAACCAACCGGGGCATGGTTCCCGGTTGGTTTTTTGTAGAACCGGATAACCCCGGTTCAGGTTTGTTTTTGGACAGCTTGTATCTTAAGGAGAGGATTGGTCGGCCCGATCTGATACCAGGGCTTTTTTTCTGTTTGTGAAAGCGTACAACAAGGCGGCTCCCACCACTGGAATGATAAAAGCAAGAAACATGGCAGGGTATCCCGTTTGTTGGACGAGGATGCCGGCCAAAATGGAACCCAATCCGATACCGAGGTCGATAGCGGTAAAAAAGGTGCTGTTGGCTTTGCCTCTTGTCCCTGGCGGTGTACGTTGGATGGTCCACGCTTGCAGGGCCGGTTGTACTGAACCCAAGCCAAAGCCGTAAAGGGCTGCGGCGGTCAAAAGCATCGCCGGGTCGCGGGTGAGGGAAAGGGCGGTTAGAGAGCCGACGATCAATGCCAATCCAATGGGGATCACCCGTTGCGGGCCTCCGCGGTCAAATTGTTTACCCGACCATATACGGGTAAGCATCATGGCGACGGCGTAAACGGTGAAAAACCAACCGGTGTGAGGGATGCCGCGCTCCATGGCAAACAGGGGGACATAGGTGGCCGCCGCTCCTAGAGTGAGGAAGACCAGCAATACCATGGCGGATGGGAGCCACGTTGCCGCAAGGATGGTGGGTTTGTTTGCAGCAGGTTCCGAATCACTCGCTATGGGATGGGAAAGGAGCGGAATCCATTTTGCCGTTGCGAAGGATGCGAGGGCGAGCCCTGCTGCCAGGTAAAAGAGAGCGGAAAAGGAATGAGTCTGTACCACCCACAGGCCGAGAGCGGGACCAAATACCAACGATACGTTGGAGAACAGTCCATAAACACCCATTCCCTCCCCTCGGCGGGAAGGGGGCATCAGGTCGGAAGCGACCGTTCCGGCAGCTGTGGTTACCACTCCCCATGTCAGTCCGTGGGCGATCCGCAGTAAAAGAAGAGGGATGACCGCTTCGATCCACAGGTATCCAAGGGTGGAGAGGAAGAAAAGGAGAAGTCCCCATCGTAAGGCTTTTCCGCTTCCTTTCCGGTCGATGATGCGTCCGATCCATGGGCGGATGGCTACAGCAGCAAGTGTGAACACGCCGATCACCCACCCGGCCGTTCCTTCTGGCCCTCCAACTGTGTGGACAAACAGAGGCAAGGTGGGGAGCAAGAGCTGGAAGTTGACAAAAACGAAAAAGTTGGACAGGCAGATCAACGAAAAATCGCGAGACCATAAGGATGGGGGTATCGGAGGCTCAACGGTTCGGTGCATGAAGAAACTCCTTTGACATCGAAAATGAAAATGCCCGTACCGAAAGATACGGGCTTGAAGGGAGCTTACGAATCAAACGCCTTTCACTTCGGCCGTTTCCGCCAGTACATTGGTCACTTTCCCGTGTTCAGACGCGTGCGGCCGGTCGTCGCCGTCCGCATAGCCATAATCCAGCATCCGATTGCGGTTCAGGCAAAGCTTGGTGAAACGGGGACGCAGCAGGTCAAACAGTTCAAAGCGTTCCCGTAAGTGGTCAAAGCGCTCCTGATATGCGAGGATGGTTTTTCGCACTCCCGACCAGAAGGAGGCTTCGGGGTATTGGGCCTCTGTTTCCAACAGATCCGAGAGATAACGGAAATGACAGATGAACAGTCCCGTGAAGATGAACTGACATAAGCCTTCCGGCGGTTCGCTGCGCAACACGGTCTTTAAATCTTGGGGCAGATCGGCCAACTCCGGCAACGGCTGGTCGCTTACATTGACATCATCGACAAAATCTTTGATAGCCAGGCGGTGGGGGATGGAATCCTTCAACACCAGAATCGTGTTTTGCCCATGTGGCGAAAAGACCACTCCATAACGGTACAAATAATGGAGGAGTGGGGGCAACAGGACAGCGAACAATCGTTCCAACCACTCTTCCAGACTCAACCCCGATTGTTCGACCCATTGAGTCACCAACGGTGTGCCGTCACTGTCCACATGGAGAAGAGAGGCCAGGGTGATCGGCTTTTCGCCTTCCTCCAGATAGGAGTAGATACTTTCACGCCAGATACATCCCAACATCTCCAGATACTGATAAGGGGCACCGGGAAGATGGGAGAAATAAGGATGGTCCACGTTTAGGCTGGCGATTTCCCCCGGCAGGATCACCCGGCATTCATCCCGGAGGAAAGAGTCGCTGTTCCAGATTCCTTTGATATAGTCCGTGATTTTCGGGGCCAGTACGGTCCGTTCACCCGGAAGCCCCCGATAAACCAGGGTATTGAGTATGCTCATGGGCAATTTGACATGGTGCTTGTTACGATGGGATGTGTTGACGAAAGTTCGGATCGACTGTTGCGGCAGGTATTGATCAAGCCCTCTTCCCAGCGGGATGATTGTTTTCTCAGCCAGATCTTCGGCAAACAAGGGGATGATATAACGGTCCCACTGCCATTCATGAACGGGAAGGAACCAGTAATCGTCGGGGTTCACCTGTTGATCCCGCAGCACCTGCCGGAAGTGTTCCAGTTGTTCGTCACCGATTTCCCCCTGAATCAAGGTAGGGTAATCCAGCCCCTTGACGGCATGAAAATCCGCCCGTTTTCGGCTGACGGCGATCCAGTCCAGTTGGACCGGTTGTTGCTGTTCCGGTGCATAGGACCGGTAATCCTGATAACCGAATCCGATTCGACCCTTGTTGTAGGTGATCCAGGGGTGCCCTTCCATCTCTCCTTCCAATTGGGCATAATCCAGCTGGGTGAGATCGGTATTCCGGCGTTGTTTTTTCTCCAGGATATGGGCATCCGCTACCAGGGTGTGGTGGTATTCGCGGATCAGATGCCCGGCTGTTTCAGGGGAGATAGCGACGGCTTTCTGAAGATCCAACAGGAAACGGATGGGACTGAGGGCCGGTTCGATTCGGCCGTTTTCTTCCCTTTGGATTGTTTCCGGGAAAACCCGGATACTGTCAAACACCCGTTGTTCCGCTTGGAAGGTATATTCCACCCCATCGCTGAGCGGGAGCCTGTACCGGATTTTTTTTTCGTCGGTTTCCACGGGTTGGGGCGTGAGGATCGCTTCATAGGTAAACTCCGCGATCATTTTGGTGAGCAGGTTTCGGGATACGGTATTCCAGTTTTCTTGATTAAAGATGGCGGAAAGTTGCGGTTGATTCATAAACGATCACCCTTTTACCGGAATTTTGCGTGGGCTTGGCTGTTCCGTGACGGCGAATTGTTGGAAAACATTGCGATTGGAGACGGGGTAAACTTCCCGGTCCACCAAGGTGTTAATGATAACGGAGTTCCGGTGGGCTCCCAGTCCCAGATCGGGGGCGCCCACTCCATGGGTGTGCAATTCTCCGTTTTGAACGAAAATGGCATTGTTCGTTTTTTCCGTCAAGGTGAGTCGATAGTCGGAACCGGCGATATAACGGCCGGAATCATCCCATTGGATCAAAGAAGCCAGGCCTCGGATGCACTCCGGGACGCGGTGTGCATACCCGGTGGCCAAAATGATCACATCGCTCTCATGGGTGAAGGTTTCCCCCCGGTCCCGGTGCAGACAGTGAAGCCGGTAGCGTCCATCCCCGTCCCGTTCGACGGGATCGATATCTGTGATCGACGTATGGGACAACAGTCTGGCGGGGATGGGGTGTTCCCCCACCGTCCGCTCGTACAGAAGTTCGTAGATGGCTGCAATCGTGGAAGCGCTGATTCCCTTGTATAACAGATCCTGATTCGCCAGCTTGGCGTCCCGTTCCCGTTGGGGCAGGGAATGGAAGTGCCGGATATAATCCGGTGAGAAATGCTCCAATCCCAACTTGGAATATTCCATGGGAAAGAATCCGGGAGAACGGGTGAGCCAATCGAGTCGGTATCCATGGGTTGGTTGCTCCTGCAATAAGGTGTGGAACACTTCTGCCGCACTCTGTCCGGAGCCGACGACCGTGATCGATCGGGCCTGACGGCAACGCTCCAACCGGTCCAAAAAGTGTGCCGAGTGAAACACGTCGGTGGTCGGCAGGTGCGAGTAGCGGGGATCGACATGGGGAACACTTCCCACACCCAGCACCAGATTTCGCGCCCGATGGACGAGGCGGGTATCCGTTTCCAGCTGGATGGATTCCACCCGATAATGACTTTCGTCTCCCGCGGCGATCCATTCGATATCCACTACCTTCTGTCCAAAGCGGCAGGTTTCCAATTGTTCGGATACCCATCGGCAGTAATGGTCGTACTCCCGGCGAGGGATATGGAAACGCTCCAGGAAGTAGAAATGGTAGAGGCGCCGATGCTCTTTTAAGTAATTTAAGAAACTGTACGGGCTTGTGGGATCCGCCATCGTTACCAGATCGGCGAGAAAAGGAACCTGAAGCGTCGTTCCTTCCAGCAACAATCCCGGATGCCAAGAAAAATGGGACTTTTGTTCCAGGAACAGCGCCTTGATTTCGGGGGCTGCATGGAGCATGGCGGCCAGGCCCAAGTTAAAGGGGCCGATGCCCACACCGACGACATCCAACATCTCTTCTGTGTGTGATCGATTATTAGCCACTAAAATCACTCCCCACAAACGTATCACGGGTACAGAACATCAATGCCGCCTGTTTGTCCGGCAGTTGGATCTCCTGTTGGAAACGGAATCCGCATTTTTCGAAGATATGGATCATTTTGTCGTTGCGGATGTCCGGTTCCGCCACCACTTTTTGTGTGGCTTGATGCTCGAACAACCATCCGGTCATGGTTTGAAGCAGGGGTAGCGCATACCCTTTACCGATATAGGAGGGGGGACCGATCAACAGATGGATCCCCTGGTCATCCGGATGGGCATCATAGTGACGGCCCAGAATATCATCTTTGGCCCAATACGTTTCCCAATAACTCATCGAAACACCGTCAAGAAAGCCGATGTGGAGTGCTTGATGGCTGTCGGCCAAAAACGATTCCAGGTGTTTGCGGTAGCGATCCAGGGGGATGTTCAGGTTCCAGAACGGGATGACATGGGGTTGATGCATCCAATGGTGGAGCTGTTTCACATCCCGTTCCAATTCTACGGGCCGGAAGGCGATCCGCTTTCCGATGACGGGATGAAACCGTTCAAAACCTTCGGTTTTCTGTTGGTCAGGGATTCCGGATTTCATGTCCCGTCAACACTCCTTTCATAAGAGGATTATGAATCGGAACATAGACGGATTGGCTTTCCATCGGACCGGTCAGTTCGTCCATGTCGTGCAGACGGGTCAGCAGGTTGGCCTTGCAGGGAAGCCGTTCATCGTCAAGCAGGCTCTTTAACAACATGGACGGTTCCCGGTTCCGGGGTAGAAGCTCTTTCAGCGTTTCCCGCAATTCACTCAGCAACGCGCGCTCATCGATGAGTCCGGCGGTTCCGAAACCGTTGATGAGGCCCATGAGATGGTTGAGGAAGAAGTAATAGCGGAGCCGTTCGTCGGCAACGGCGTCTTTGCACATGGTCTGGCTCTTTTTATCGATGTCCGGTAGCAACAGCTGCAATTTGTCCAGCATGGATTCGCAATAATAATACCCTTGGTTGTCCCGGTAGTAGAATCGACAGGGGTACCCGTTATCGAGCTTGACCAGACTGTTCTGCTGGTGGGCTTCCAGGGCGATTCCATACTCGAAATACAACCACATCAGCGGTTGAAGGGAGAGATCCAGGTAGCGGCGGAACCAATCCAGGCTGACTTCTTTTGCCGACCGGCCTTCCTTGGCCGTCAAGGATAAGATGATACGGGCAAGCCGGGATTTTTCCCCCGCCGGATGGTCTTGGCACAGTCCCGCCACCAATGTGACGTTCCGACCTTCTTCTCCCTTGAATGGGTTGTCTCGCAGGGCCAGTTCAAACCCCGACTCCTCCTGTTCAGGATTCGCCAGTGTAAGGTAGGCGGGGTCTTCGATGATGGAAAAGGACGGGAAGGAGGCCCGTAACCGATCCCCGATCTCAGTCTGGAGTAATCGTGAGACCTCCACGCCCCGTTCCAACTCTTTCTGTTTGTTGACGCGCAGGGAGTTGGTGACTTTAATGTTTACGGAACCTTTCAACATAAAGTTGGCATCGGGATGGTACAGGCTGCGCAGAGAAGAGGTGGCGTAATAGGGTCTTCCCTGGGGTCCGAGATCGATCAACAAACCGTCTTCGATCCACTGTTGGGTTTGCGGTTGCTCAAGCAAATGAGCGGCTTGTTGCGGATGGACGGGCAGCAAGCTGTAATCGTCCGGTTGACAATACGCGGATTTAAACGCTTGAGACAGTTCGGGATCCGACAGCATCTCCCGTTTGATTGATTCCGTGGCACTGAATGGCCGGGTGGAATCCTCCCGTACAATGGAGCGATGAGCCCGAAACAGATGTAAGGGGAAAGCTCCCTTGAGCTCCGGTGAATAACGGGATTGTTCGATGTCGGACAACCCTTGCCGGCTCTTGGGAGTGGGATGCATCAAATGGCCCAGCAGCAGGGATTGTTCCGCATCGATGAAATGGAACGGGACGTGATACAACTGCTTCTCGTCTTTTTTACGGGCGGAAAGATAGGATGCGATGTGTTGGCAGCTTTGGATCACCCGCTCGATGAGATCATCGGGAAAATCGACTAAATCCCGTTCCAGAGCCAACTCCTTCGTCAACAGCGTAGTCAGGGTGACATAGTCCAGGGGAAGGAGATGGCCACATCCGGGGGTCGCATAATGGAACGGAAAGGAAAACAAATGCCGTTCCGTCATGGACCAGTAACGAAGGGGGGCGATTATTTCCATGCCATGGCGGCGAAGGGGAACCCGCACCGCTTTTCCGATGGGGGAGGCGGAAAGGATCGGAAGGTAGGGGTTTCCCGCTTCCATCTGATCCCGATCCAGCTGTTCATAATTACCGGTTTCCTTCAGATAGCAATTAAAGAAGCTTTGCATAGTGGCTTGTTGAGCCTGCGTGTTTGACATGGGATTCGCACTCTCCTCTCTGGGTTTCCAATTGAGCGCCGATTTGTTTGATTTCATCGAGAATGCGGTGGACATCAGACAAGGATGTCCTTGGGTTTAACAGGGTGAGCTTCAGACATACCGCTCCCTCCACTTTGGTTTGCGCAATAACCGCTTGGCCGCTGGAGAGCATAATCTGCCTGATTTCGCGATTGATCCGGTTTTGGCGGGTGAGCCTGTCTTCATCCGGGGTCCGATCGGGAATATACCGAAATACAACGGCGTTGAGGGAGGGGGTGGGGTTAATCGATTCCAGTTTTTCGTCGGAATCGATCATGCCGGCGGTCTCCCTGGCGATCTCCAGCGTGTGGTCGATCATGCGGGAAAAATGGACTTTTCCCAGAGTCCGTAACGAGATGAACAGTTTTAACGCGTCGAAACGGCGGGTGGTTTGGATGGACTTGGCTACCAGATTGGGAATGCCCAGATCTTCGTCTTCTTCAGGATTCAGATAATCGGCGTGCAGTTTGATCCGGTCGAAAGAAGAAGAATCCCGTACGAGAAAGGCACCGCAACTGATGGGTTGGTAAAACAGCTTGTGAAAATCGACTGTGATGGAATCGGCTGTTTCGATTCCGTCCAAGCGATGGCTGTGATTTTGGCTCATAGCCAGGGCTCCGCCGTAGGCGGCATCCACATGAAGCCAAATTCCTTCCTGGCGGGCGCGGTCCCCCAATTCCGACAGCGGATCGATGCTTCCGAAATCCGTGGTGCCTGCAGTTGCGACGATGGCAAAAGGATGCAAGCCCGTCGATCGCATGTGTCGCAGTTGCCGATCCAGATCTCGAAGATCGATGGTATAATCCCCGTCGGTTTTTACGGGGACGACCGCCTGTTTTCCCAACCCCAGCAAAGCCGCCGATTGTTCGACCGTGAAATGAGCCGCTTCCGAGCATAGGATTCGCATCTGATTCCCGTTGGGAGGCAGGCCTTCTTTTTGGACATTCCACCCGAAGCGGGTGTGTGCATAGTGGTTTCGGGCCAACAGCAGCCCCATGAAGTTGGATTGGGTACCGCCACTGGTGAAAACCCCGTCACCCTCACCGAAGTGAAACAATCGGCATAACCACCGGATGACCGTTTCCTCCAACAACGTAGCGGCGGGACTTTGATCCCAGGAATCCATGGATTGATTCATGGCGCTGATCATCGCTTCCGCCGCCAGTGAAGGGGTCAAGGGGGGGCAGTGAAGGTGGGCGGCGCAAGCGGGATGATGGACGGCGACCGAGTGACGGAGAACCAGGTCCCCCGCATGTCGCAGCACCGTCTCCAAATCGGAGCCCTCTTCGGGGCAGATTTCGATCCCGCGGAAAAGGGAAGCGAGCCGGTTCACCGGGACACCGCTGTAAGGCTTGTCCAGGTTGGCGAACTGTGCTTGGATGACTTCCAGTGCGGTTTGCATGGCCCGCCTGTAGCTGTGCTGGGAAACTGGACTATCATTTAAAAACCATGCATCCGATTCTGCGGTCAACTTGGTCTGGATCACCGATCTTTTCCTCCGATCTTACACATATGTGGCGGTTGTTTTTTCCACGGACTCCACTGCATCGGCAAAAATCTGACAGACCTGATCCACTTGTTCCTCTTGGATCGTGAGGGGAGGCAGAAAACGAACCACAGAGCCGTGGCGTCCGCCTAATTCAACGATGAGGCGTCTGTCCATGCATGCTTTTTGGATTTTACGCGCCAGTTCCGGATGGGGAGGATGGCTGCCGAGAGAGTCCGGTTCCTGCCCCGAATGGACGATCTCCACTCCGATCATCAATCCCCGGCCGCGTACGTCACCGATGCAGGAGGTTCCCCGCTTGATTTGGGCCAATCGGGATAGGAAACGTTCTCCCATGCTGGCGGCGTGAGCGTCCAAACGGTTTTCCCGGATGTAGCGAATGGTGGCGGTGCCGGCGGCCATCGCCATCTGGTTTCCTCGAAATGTCCCGGAATGAGCTCCCGGTAACCACGCATCCAGCGATTCATCATAGACGACCACCGCCAGGGGGAGGGAGCCGCCGATCGCTTTGGAAAGCACCAGGACGTCGGGAGTGATGTTGGCATGTTCAAAGGCGAACCATCTGCCGGTTCGACCGAATCCGGTCTGCACTTCGTCGATAATGAGGGGGATGTTGTGTTCCCGGGTCAGTGACCGAATATTGCGAACCCACTGATCCGGTGCGGGAATTACTCCCCCTTCCCCTTGCACCACCTCCATAATCATTCCGGCCGGCGCTACGATTCCGCTTTCCGGATCCTCCAGTACCCGTTGAATGAATCGGCTTCCGGTTTCCGTACCCGCAGCATCGCCTTGACCGAAGGGACAACGGTAACTGTATGGATACGGGAGGAAATGTACATCGGCCATCAGGCCGGCCACCCGTTGTTTGGGAGCGATATTTCCGGTCAAGCCCAAGGCGCCATGGGTCATGCCGTGGTAGGCACCGTGGAAAGAAAGAATAGAACGGCGTTGAGTAGCCGTTTTTACCAGTTTCAAAGCGGCTTCCACTGCATCGGCTCCGGATGGTCCGCAAAATTGGATTTTTGCCCGGGAGGAAAATGCCGGTGGCAAACAGGAGAGAAGCTCCTCCATGAATTCGTCTTTCACTGGCGTGGTCAAGTCGAGGGTATGTAACGGGGTGCTATCCGCCAATACCCGCTGGATGGCTTCAACTACGACTGGATGATTGTGACCCAGTGCCAGGGTGCCCGCCCCTGACAAGCAGTCGAAATGAACGTTTCCCTCCACATCCGTCACATGGATCCCGTTGGCTTTACGAATCGCGATCGGAATGCGGCGTGGATAGGAACGGGCATTCGATTCCCTCCGTTCTTGATTGGCCAGGTAATGGTCATTTCCCAATGCGTGGTTGGGTTGCATGGATCAATCCCCTCCGTTAATGTGCCGATAACGAGAATCATTCTCAACTTACGGTTTATAATATAGCACTCAAAAATCCAGGTGTAAACCGTTGGACAAAAATTAATTGCGATTGATAATCGTTATCGATTATGATAAAACCGTATAAAACTCGAGGGGAGAGGCGGTTTTACCCGTGTCAAATCCATCAGCCTTTGATTCCGATCTTTTTTCAACGGTAGATTTTCAAAGCGGCCAGACTATCCAAGTGCGGCCGTTCTCCATTGAGACCGATCTTCATCTGCTCCATGGGTGGATGCGTTTGCCTCATATTGCACCTTTTTGGCAGCTGGATGTGCCGTTGGAGGAATTTCGTCGTTACTTAAACCGGTCTTTAAGCAATCCGTCCCGCCGTCATTATATGGTTCATGTGGGAAAAGTGCCGGTTAGTTATGCCATGTCCTACCGCGTTCACGAGGATGAGATCCGTCATCATTACCCGTATCGGGAAACGGACCTGGGTGGTCATTTTGTCGTGGGTCCCCGTTCCTTTCTCACGGTGGAGGCGATCCCGCCGATCGTACGGGCCATGCTCCGCTTTATCTTCCAAAAGGAAAACACGGACCGGATCGTGGTGGAACCGGATGTACGGAATCGGATCATTATTCCCGCGTTGCAGAAAAGCGGGTTTTATGTCTACAGCCGGGTGCAGTTGCCCCATAAAAAAGCTTGTCTGATGTTATGTGAACGGCAAGTGTTTTTGGATGAATCCCATGCAGAGGAAGTTTGATCGACTAGAGCGTGTCTGAACAATCCGTAGCACGACCCCCTCCCTTTTACTCACCGAAGATAGAATTACCAGACAGGCCCTAAAAATGAAGGAGGGATGATGGATGCCCGTCGATCCACAGATAAAATCTCTGTTGGTCAGGATTTACGCGCATATGAATCACTTGGGTCATCCTCCGTTGGATCAACTCACTCCGGAGAAGTCACGGTTTTATTTTCAGGAAGGAAGAAAGTTTTTCACACAGATGCGGATCGAAGGAGTAAAGAAGTGGGACTGCCGCATCGCCAGGCCGGGTTCTCGGTTGCCGATCCGCTTGTATCGTCCCCACCATGGAGAACGACTTCCTATATTGGTTTATTTTCACGGCGGGGGGTGGGTCTTAGGGGATCTGGATAGTTCGGACGAGATTTGTGCCCGGTTGGCGATCGATACGGAGAGTCTGGTGATTTCTGTGGATTACCGACTCGCTCCTGAGCATAAATATCCCGCTCCTATGCTCGATGCGGTGGATGCGGTATTGTGGGCGCGAGGGCATGCGGGACAGTGGGGGGGCGACGGTGACCGGGTGAGTGTGGGAGGGGAAAGCGCAGGAGCCAATTTGGCGGCGGCAGCTGCCATCCGTTTGAAGGAGATGGGTCATACTTTGGAAAGCCAACTCCTGATCACGCCGGTGACGAATCACGCTTTTGACACTCCCTCTTATCAGGAGCGGGGATGCATCAATTTGACGAAAGAAAGAATGATGTGGTTCTGGAATCACTACCTGGAACTTCCCGTCCAGGGCTTGGAGTATTACGCATCTCCTCTGTTGAACCGGGAACCTGCCAACCTTCCGAAATCGCTGATTCTGACTGCGGAGTGGGACCCTTTACGGATGAGGGCAAAGCTTATGCCGAGTGGTTGTCCCGGCATGGGGTAAAAGTAACCTATCGATGTTTCACCGGCATGGTCCATAGTTTCATTCATATGGTCAATGATGTTCCAGCAGCCAAACGTGCGTTTCAGGAAGGGATCGATCTGTATAAGAAGATGCTGCGAGCACCCGTAACCGTATGATCCCGTCGATGGGCAATCGATATGGGTGCTGTTTTTATGTTACTAGGGCGTGTCTGAACAATTTTTAAACTTACATAAATAAAGAAACTGATGTTAATATAGAAACAAATCGCTTTTGGAGGTGGGAACATGTCCAAACGCTCGACCGGAATCCACCACATCACGGCGGTCGTGGGTCATCCTCAGGAAAATCTCGATTTTTATACTAAAGTATTAGGTCTGCGAATGGTAAAACAGACCATCAATTTTGACGACCCGGGTACCTATCATCTGTACTTCGGTAACGAATCAGGAAGCCCCGGTACGATTATGACCACGTTTCCATGGCCGCAGTCGCGCCGGGGACGAATCAGCGGCGGGCAAGTGGGGATCACCCCGTTTGCAGTGCCGGATGGAGCCTTGGATTTTTGGGAGGGACGTCTGAAAGAAAAGAACGTTTCTGTCATGGACGGAGAGCGATTTGGAGAGCGTTTGTTACAGTTCGATGATCCCCATGGACTGCGGCTGGAGTTGGTGGAACGGTCCGGAGGGGAATCCAACGGCTGGTCTATCGACGGTATTTCTCCCGAAAACGCCATCAAAGGCTTCGGCGGTGCGGTTCTTTATTCCGTGATGCCTGAGAAAACATGTGCGTTGCTGGAGCAAGGGATGGGGCTGATCCAAACGGAGGAGGAAGCCGGATGGATCCGGTTTCAGGCCGCAGGTTCCATCGGCCAAGTGATTGATGTGAAACGGGAAGCGATGCCTCTGGGTTCCATGGGTTCCGGTGTGGTGCACCATATCGCCTGGCGGGCGGAGGATGAAGCGGATCAGCAGGAGTGGATGGCCCATCTTCGCCAAGCGGGTATCACCCCGACAGAAGTGAGGGATCGGCAGTATTTCAAATCCATCTATTTCCGGGAAGAGGGAGGCATCCTGTTTGAAATTGCCACGGATCCGCCGGGATTTACCCGGGATGAGGAGCCGGACCGACTGGGTGAATCATTGCAGCTGCCTCCGTGGTTGGAATCGGAACGGGAAAAGATCGAACGGGTCTTGCTCCCCATTCGGCTGCCCGGAGCGAAAGGGGGAGAACGGTGAAGCACGTATTTCGATCGGGCGTTGACCCGGATGCTCCTACGTTGTTGATGCTTCATGGGACCGGAGGAAATGAAAAGGACCTGCTCCCTTTGGCGCGAATCCTCTCTCCAGACTCTGCGGTCTTAAGTCCTCTTGGAAATGTGCGGGAAAACGGAATGCCGCGATTTTTCCGCCGCTTGGCAGAGGGGGTTTTCGACGAGGAGGATTTGTTGTTTCGTACAAAAGAGCTGAAGGAATTTATCGATGAATCGGCTGAGAAGTACGAATTGGATCGAAAGCAAGTGGTGGCCGTCGGATATTCCAATGGCGCCAATATCGCCGGCAGTCTTTTGTTTCATTATCCGGGTGTGCTGTGCGCAGCGATCCTGCATCACCCGATGGTCCCCAGGCGGGGAGTGGCGTTGCCGGATCTTTCCGATGTCCCCGTTTTTATCGGAGCGGGTCGAAATGACCCCATTTGTGCTCCATCGGAAACCGACGAACTTCAGCGGCTGCTGGAGTCCGCCGGTGCTTCGGTTCACGTCCATTGGGAACACGCCGGTCACCAACTGACCCGAGCCGAAGTGGAAGCAGCTTCCCGCTGGCTCCGGGATACGTTCAAGACGGTTTAAACTTGAAATCCTTCTCTTCACTTGCCGCGACCCCCTTCCGCTTGGAAGGGGGGTTCCCATGCGCATATGCGAGTAAGACAAGTCATAGGATGTAATAACCAAGGGCTTGTCATCTAGACCCAAAGGGAACATAGCGAGACTTGTGCCGGTAAGTGCTGAAGGGATGGGGGATCAAGATGCGGGAATGGAACCAAGGCGTGCGTAAACGGAGAGAAGAGAAGCTGCGGACGATTCGGGGGGAAACCCGCAAGGCCGTCTCCCCCCACCAATCGTGGGGTACACCGGTCTGGAAAAAGGAAAGTCAGACGGACGAGCTTCCTTGGAATCGACCGGACAGCTGGACGGAGGAAAAGAAAAAGCATAAATGGGCGTCCCGATTGTTGATCCAAAGTTTTGTCGCTTTTGCTCTTTTGAGCGGGGTTTATCTGGTTTATCAATCAGATGCACCGACCAGTCAGGCGGCGCAGGGTTGGATTGCGGAAGTGATGCAGCGGGATTTCAATTTTGCAGGGGTGGCCCTCTGGTACGAGGAAAATCTGGGGGGATCGGCTTCCATCCTGCCTGCTTTTCAGGGGAAGTCCGATTCGAAAGGGGATCCGGGCGGTGTAAAAGATTGGGTAGTTCCAGCCGCCGGTACGGTACACAGGCCTTTTCGCGAAGGGGAGAGAGGGATGGTGATCCGTACTGCTGAAGAAGCCCCGGTGGTGGCTGCTGCGGAAGGGTGGGTAATTCAAGCGGAGGTGGTAGAAGGGCTGGGAAAAACCGTTGTTGTCCGACATGCGGACGGTCAGGAAACGTGGTATGGCTGGTTAAAGGAAATACGGGTGGAGGAAAAAGATTGGGTGAAGCCGCGTCAACTTTTAGGTGAAGTGGGCTCGCAAGGAGAAGAGGCGTTGCTCTTTTTTGCCATGAAGCGAGGGGATGGTTTCGTCAATCCGGCGGATGTGATTCCCTTTGATTCGTGAGGGACTTCCTTGGCAGGGTATTCGGTTTCGTATCCATTTTCTCTTTGGAGCGGTCCTCCTAGCATCGGTGATCACCGGTCAATTTATGGAGGTGATCACCTTGTTTGTGTTGGTATTGATCCATGAATTGGGTCATGTCACCGCCGCCCGTTCCTTTGGATGGCGTATGAAGACAATCGAACTCCTTCCATTCGGAGGCGTAGCGCAGACCGATGAGTGGGGAACGGTATCTGCCCGGGAAGAGATCGCCGTCGCCTTAGCGGGCCCCTTTCATAATGTGATTATGATTTTGACGGGAATCCTTTTTTTTCGAGCGGGTTGGTGGAGTGAAGAGTGGATGCTTTATTTTGTCCAGGGAAACGCCCTCATGGCCGGATTCAATCTGCTGCCCCTCTACCCTTTGGATGGGGGACGGATACTCCAGGCATTGCTCAGCTATCGGCTTCCCTACCGTCAAGCGATTCAGTGGACATTTCACACGGGAGTTGCCGGAGCGGGTTTGTTGCTTGTTTATACTTGGTTTGTCGGTGAACGGGAGTGGAATTTGACCGTAATTGGGCTGTTTTTACTCCAGGCCAATTGGATCGCTTATCGCAAGCGTGAATTTCAATTAATGCGGTTTTTGTTGTACCGGAGAGAACACGGCGTGGATCCGGCGGCTCCTATTTTGCGGGTACGGGTGAATCGGGACGAACCGCTGGTCCGGGTTTTCCGCCGCTTTCGAAAGGAAGCGTACCATGTAATCGAGGTGAAGGACAGTGTGGGAGCATGGCGTGCGCTGCCGGAGGAAGCACTCTTTCAACATTATTTTGACGGAAAAAACACCCGAGGTGTGGTCGGGGATCTGACGGCTTAGTCAATCCGCAATTTGACCAAAGAAGAAATCCCATGTATCATAGGATATGGTTTTCATAATAAAGGGCTGGAACCGATTGCTCGAATCCGATCTTGACATGAAATCATGACTGTGATAAAATCGTTTTGTTACGTGCCGCTCTCCCGGAGATGGCACAACCGCACGGGACAGGTTTTAAGGGGAAGCCCACCTGCTCCCCGGCGAGTCTTCATGTGAAGGAGGTTCCGGGATGTACGCATTGATCGAGACCGGCGGTAAGCAATATCGCGTGGAAAAGGGACAACCCGTCTACATTGAAAAGCTGGCCGCTAAAGAGGGCGAAACTGTCACATTTGATAAAGTGCTCCTAGTGGGTAAAGAAGACGGTGCCGTCATCGGTACTCCTGTGGTCGAGGGGGCCAAAGTGACGGGTACAGTGGAAAAGCACGGCAAAGGGAAAAAAGTCGTGGTTTTCAAGTACAAGCCGAAGAAAAACTATAAGCGTAAACAAGGTCATCGCCAACCTTTCACCAAGGTCGTCATCGAATCCATCGAGGCGTAACCCGCGGGGTTGACGATGATTCGGATAATGGTGGAACGTGACGGGGAGGGACGATTGGACCGGGTCTTGATCAAAGGGCATGCCCAAGCCGGACCTTATGGCCGGGACCTTGTCTGCGCGGCGGTATCCGGCATCGCGATCGGGATGGTCAACGCCATTGAGTCGATACTCCAATCCCGGGTATACTGGGTTGCCGACGAAAACGAAGGACATCTGGATTGTCGTGTTCCCTCCGGTTTGGAGCCGGATCGGGAAGACAAGGTGCGCCTTCTGTTGGAGGCGATGGCGGAATCCTTGCGGCAAGTGGCCCTGGAACATCCTTCCCACGTGACTTTTGAGGATAACAAACTTTATTGAAGGAGGTGGACTGCCATGTTGAAAATGAACCTGCAATTTTTCGCCCAGAAAAAAGGGGTTGGATCCACGAAAAACGGTCGTGACAGCATCGCCAAACGCCTCGGCGTGAAGCGTGGTGACGGTCAATCGGTTAACGCTGGCAGCATTTTGGTCCGTCAACGCGGAACCAAGATCTATCCCGGAGCCGGTGTGGGTCGCGGCGGTGATGACACCCTCTTCGCCAAAGTGGATGGTGTCGTGAAGTTTGAACGGATGGGCCGTGACAAAAAACGGGTCTGTGTTTACCCGAAAGTGGCTGAAGTCGTGGCTGAAGCCCAAGTTTGATCAGCGGGAAACAAATCCCGGTCTCCTGTGGGGAGGCCGGGGTTTTTTTGTGGGTGTTGTTTCGATACAATGAGACACGAACCTCCGGGAGATGGGGGAGAGAACCATGAGGGACTGGTGGCAAGCATGGCCGATGGCCGCATGGATGCTCCTGATGGCTCTACAGCCTTGGGGGCCATTCGTCGGACTGGCATTGGCTGTTTTCGGCTGCTTCTTGCTCGTTTGGTGTTGGAAGCACCGTGAAGGCAGCCGGCAAGCAAAGCAGGAAAAACAGGAAAAACAGGCTCAACGGTTTTTGACACTATGGTCCCGTCAACGACATGATTGGTTAAACCATATTCAAGTCCTGATGGCTTACACAGCCTTGAAACAGACGGGACGGGTATCCGACCACTTGCAGACATTGGCCTCTGAATTGGCTGCCGAACGGGAAGCCGCTCGTGTAAAGTGTCCTTCACTCGCTTTGTTTTTATCCACCTTGCGAGTGGAGTGGATGGAGTGGAAAACGGAGGTAATCGTATCCCCGAATTTGTCCGATTTGGCTGGACCGGAAGCCGTGCGTGTGGAACAGGTCCTTCGCCATGTGATGGATTGGCTCACCGGTCTGGCACGGACAGTCGGAGACCCGGGGGAGTTGTGGATTTACCTGGAGAAAGACGAGGATAAAGGTGTATCGGTCCGCTTGGAAGGGGAGTCGGAATCATGGCCTGCCATTACGGAGAGTGACTGGTTCCGACTGAGACATACTATGGATCCGTGGAATGTTCAAGTGGAACCGGAAGAGCGGGGAATGACGGTGCACGTTCCCTGTAAGGACACATAGGAAATGGAAAGGTGGTGGACGGGCCATGTTTGTCGACCAGGTAAAGATATACGTTAAAGGGGGAGACGGCGGGAAAGGGATGGTGGCCTTCCGTCGGGAAAAATATGAGCCCAGCGGCGGGCCTGCCGGCGGTGACGGAGGCCGCGGTGCAGATGTCGTCTTCCGTGTGGATGAAGGTCTGCGGACTTTGATGGATTTTCGTTATCAGAAACATTTTAAAGCGAGCCGAGGCGAAAACGGACGCTCCAAAAGCCAACACGGTAAGGGAGCGGATGCCTTGGTCGTTCGCGTTCCTCCCGGAACAACGGTGAGAGATGCGGATACCGGTCAGGTGCTGGCGGATCTCGTTCGCCACGGTCAAGAAGCGGTGATCGCCAAGGGTGGCCGCGGCGGACGGGGGAATATCCGCTTTGCCACCCCGAAAAATCCGGCGCCTCATGTGGCTGAAAACGGGGAGCCCGGTGAGGAGCGCTGGGTGGAGTTGGAGTTGAAATTGTTGGCCGATGTGGGGCTCGTTGGCTATCCCAGTGTTGGTAAATCGACGCTTCTTTCCACGGTGAGTGCAGCGAAGCCCAAAATCGGCGCCTATCACTTCACGACGATTGCGCCCAATCTGGGCATGGTGGAAGTGGAGGAGGGGCGTAGTTTCGTCATGGCGGACCTGCCGGGTTTGATTGAAGGTGCCCATGAAGGAGTGGGATTGGGACACCAGTTTTTACGGCACGTGGAACGGACGAAACTCTTGGTCCATGTGGTGGACATGGCCGGTTCCGAAGGACGGGATCCGTATCAGGACTATCTGCAAATCAACGAAGAGTTGAAGCGTTATCGTGAACTACTGGCTGATCGTCCTCAGGTCGTGGCCGCCAACAAGATGGACCTGCCGGAAGCCGCTGACAACCTGGAGTTGTTTCGGGCCGAGGTGGGAGAAGATGTACCGGTGTTTCCGATTTCAGCCGCTACCCGCGAAGGTCTGAAAGAGTTGTTGTACGCGGTGGCGGACCGGCTGGATGAAATTCCGGACGAGCCCTTGATCGCCGACCATGGTGAAGAAGTCAAGGTTTATAAAAGTGAAGTACCGGAAGAGCCCTTCACGATTCGCCGGGAAAACGAGATTTTCCTGGTAGAAGGGGCACGCGTGGAGAAGTTGGTGAAAATGACTAATTTCCAATATGAAGATTCGGTTCGCCGGTTTGCACACATCCTAAAACGGATGGGTGTCGATGAGGCCTTAAGAGAACGGGGGGCTCAAGAAGGGGATACGGTGCGAATCGGGGACATGGAATTTGATTTTCAGGATGGTTGACGGGAAAGGTTGATTCAAGCATGGATATCTTGTGGGGAATCGGCGGCATCTTGACGGTGTTGTTGATTGCATTTCTTTTTTCCGACAATCGCTCGGCCATTCGCCCCCGTACGGTGTTGGGCGGGCTGGCGATTCAATGGACGTTCGCCTGGATCGTGCTTCAGTGGGAAACAGGAAAAGCAGGATTGCAGTGGCTCAGCTTTCAGGTTCAGAAACTGATTCAATTCGCTAATGATGGAATCGCTTTTCTGTTTGGTGAGTTGTTACAGGGAAACGAGGGGCCGATATTTGCATTGCAAGTGCTTCCCATCATCATTTTTTTCTCCGCTTTGATCTCTGTTCTCTATCATTTGGGTATGATGCAATGGGTGATTCGACTGCTGGGCGGGGGAGTTTCCAAACTGCTACACACCAGTCGGGCGGAATCGCTGTCGGCAACGGCCAACATCTTTGTGGGTCAAACAGAGGCTCCCTTGGTTGTGCGACCCTACATTAAACGAATGACCGCTTCCGAGCTGTTTGCGGTGATGACCGGTGGGTTTGCATCGGTAGCCGGGTCGGTCTTGGTGGGATATTCCCTATTGGGAATTCCGTTGGAGTATCTGTTGGCTGCCAGCTTTATGGCCGCCCCCGCCGGTTTGGTGATGGCCAAGATCATGAAACCGGAAACGGATACCCCCGTATCACCGGATGATGTGGAGTTGGTGGATGAGATCAGACATGTCAATGTCATCGAAGCCGCTGCCAGCGGCGCGTTGGAGGGTTTGCGGCTGGTTTTGAACATCGCCGCATTGCTGTTGGCCTTTATCGCTTTGATCGCCCTGATGAACGGTGTTCTGGGAACGGTCGGAGGGTGGATAGGCATCGAGGGGCTCAGCCTGGAGATGGTATTGGGTGTGATTTTCTCTCCTCTCGCTTTTATCATCGGCGTTCCTTGGTCCGAGGCGTTGGTGGCGGGCAATTTTATCGGACAGAAAATCGTCTTGAATGAATTTGTGGCGTACAGCAACTTTGCTCCAACCATCGACCAGCTGTCGCCGAAGACCGTCGCCGTAGTGACGTTTGCCCTGTGTGGATTTGCCAACTTAGGCAGTATTGCCATCCAGATGGGAGCTCTGGGGGGGATGGCCCCCAACCGTAGAAGTGAAATCGCCCAATTCGGTTTGCGGGCGGTCCTGGCAGGTACGTTGGCTTCTCTTTTAAGTGCTGCGATCGCCGGTATGTTGATCGGTTGAAGGAGGAAAAAAAGCACTTTCAAAGCGGAAGATCGTGGAACCGTTGGACTTATTGTTCAACGGTTTTTTTACGGATTGGTGATTCTACCTAATATGGAGAGAGAGCATCAGTCATTTCCGCGAAATTAACAATTCGTTAACACTGGTGTGATTTAATAGTAGCGCTATCGGTGCTGGTTGCGGATGATTTTTGGGAAAAAGATAGGTCTTATGTTTAGTGGATTTTTCTATTAAAAGAATTTATTATATATGGAGCGACCGTTGGAGACTTCAATTCCAATTATTTAGGAGATGTTGGTTCCCATGCTTCTCATTCCATTGCTGTTGTCATTGGTGCTGGTACTGGGGATCCTGGAATGGCGGCGCCATCAAAAAGTGATCCGATCAGTGCCTCTGCGCATCAATATCAACGGAATCCGCGGGAAGTCTACGGTCACCCGGTTAATCACGGGAATCATGATCGAGGCTGGGATGCGCACGGTGGGAAAAACCACCGGAACCCAGGCGCGGATGATTTATTGGTATACCGACGAAGAGGAACCGATCAAACGCCGACCAGAAGGCCCCAATATCCGCGAGCAAAAGGAGGTCTTGGCCAAAGCGTCCAAGCTGAAGGCCGAGTGCCTGGTCAGTGAGTGTATGGCGGTTAATCCCGATTACCAGATTGTGTTCCAGGAACGCATGCTTCAAGCCAATGTCGGTGTGATCGTCAATGTATTGGAAGACCATATGGATGTCATGGGTCCCACCTTGGATGAAGTGGCCCAAGCGTTTACAGCCACCATCCCAGAGCGGGGACACTTGATTATCAACGATAGTCCTTATGTGGATTTTTACAAGCGGGAAGCCCGTAAGCGTCGTACCCAAGTGTACGTATGCGATACCAGCCGGATTTCCGAAGAATACCTCCGGCAATTCGAGTATATGATCTTCCCAGAAAATGCGGCACTGGCGCTGGCCGTGGCAGAAGCCGTCGGGATCGATCAGGAAACGGCTTTCCGGGGGATGCTCCATGCCCCGCCGGACCCGGGGGCAATGAGTATCCTGCCTGTGGGAGATCCGGATCGGCCTGCTTACTTTGCCAATGGATTTGCCGCCAATGACGCGGCTTCCACCATTAACATCTGGAAACGGATCGTCCAGTTGGGTTATCCGACAGATCATAAACCGGTCGTCATCATGAACTGCCGCCCCGACCGGGTTGACCGGACAGAACAATTTGCCGTCGATGTGTTGCCATCCATTGACATGGACACCTTGTTCGTCATCGGGGAGTCCACCCGCCCCATTATGGATGCCTATGAAGCCGGAAAAATCCCTGCCGACAACCTCATGAACTTGGAGGGACGGGGAACCCGGGAGATCATGGATTACCTGGCCCCGCTGTTGTCCGACAGGGTCGTCTACGGGGTGGGAAACATTCACGGTGCGGCAGAGCCGTTGTGCGAGCTTCTGGAGGAGCAGAAGCACACCCAAATCTCGTATGTTAGCTAAGCTAACCAGGCTGGGAGGAAATTCTCTGTGTTTGGCTCGGATTTATATATTTCGCTGGTCATTGGTGTTGTATTCAGCCTTCTCTATGCGGAAAAAACCGGGGTGGTTCCCGCGGGGCTGGTGGTACCCGGCTACCTGGGACTGGTCTTTGACCAACCGGTTTTCATTTTGGTTGTTTTGTCCATTAGTTTCCTGACCTACCTCATCGTCACCCAAGTGATCGGCCGCTTCACCATCTTGTATGGACGGCGCAAGTTTGCCGCCATGTTGGCGACGGGGATTGTTCTTAAACTCGTTTTTGATTATTTCTACCCGATAGTCCCATTTGAAATCTTTGAGTTTCGTGGAATCGGTGTGATCGTTCCCGGACTGATTGCCAACACAATTCAGAAACAAGGGTTGATTCCCACCGTTGGAAGCACCCTGCTCTTAAGCGGCCTGACTTTCTTGACGATGTATGCCTACTATCTGTTTTAAGCGGGGGTAGCTTTCATGAGTAAAAAGTTGAATCGCAAACAGCGCATGTTGCGCTGGACGAAAAAGCATAAAGTGAAAGCGCCTCTGCATACCACCATCGCCCTCATCGTCTCGGTTATCCTGCTGGCCGTGTTTTCCCTGGCGGATACTTTCGCAGGAAATACGGTGGAAGCCGATCCGGCCACAAAGGAATCGGAAGATCTTCTCACGATGACCATGGTGGGGGATATGATGTTTGGTCGATATGTGGGGAAGGCGGGGGAACGGAATGGGTACGACCACCTCTTTAACCGGGTTCAACCTTACTTTAATGAATCGGATCTGGTGACGGGGAACGTTGCGAGCCCTATTTTAAAAGGAAATCCGGAAGATTACCCCAAAGAAGGAAACAAGGAGAATCGCCTCCATGCCCGGGATGAGGCCGCGGTGGGGATAAAAAAAGCAGGCTTTAGCTCGGTTAATTTAGCCAATAACTACACCATGAATTATGGTGCGCCGGGGTTGTTGGATACGATCAGTACCTTTCGAGATCTCGATTTGCCGACAGTGGGCGCAGGGAGTGATCGGTACGATTCTCGCCGGGTCCTGTACCAGAATGTAAATGGGATAAAAGTGGCCACCTTGGGCGTGACGGATGTATGGGAAGCGGGAACGACGGTGAAGCGAGATTTTCCAGGTGTGGTGCCTGCCCGTCCCCAAACCATCCTGCCTTTGATTGAAAAAGCGAGGAAAAATGCAGATTTGGTGGTTGTGCACGTTCATTGGGGTGTCGAATACGACAACAATGTTCATCCTCGCCAACGGGACTTAGGCAGGGCGATGGTGGATGCCGGTGCCGACATCATTATCGGCCACCATCCTCATGTATTGGAACCCATCGAGCTTTATAAGGACTCCGTAATTTTATACAGCCTTGGAAATTTCATCTTTGACCAAGGCTGGTCCCGAACACGGGAGACAGCGTTGGTTCAATACAAACTTGGATCGGATGGAAAGGCACGGCTGGAAGTCCATCCAATGTTGATTCGAGAGGGGCAGCCGCGACCGCTGACAGGAGTGCTTAACGGTTATCGCAGGGAAAAGATCTATCTGCAGTTGGCGGATGAAATCATATATAATGAAGGATGGAAAAAGAAGTGGACCCGAGAGAAAGATTACATCTACCATGAATGGGACCACTCCAAAGTGCTGAAGAATGGGGAAAGCGGTGGAGCGGAGGAAGCGGATCAACTTGAATCCGATGAAACCGGGACCCAGCAGGAATCCCCCTTGGAACAGCAGCCTGGGCTTGATCAACCCCAAGATCAGCAATCGACCGGAGAAACGGGGATGGAGCCATGACAACGAGGACATTAAATATTCTCCTGTCGATCATCGTCATCGTGGGCATGTCGGGCGTCTATCTGTATGAGGCATTTGGAAAATCGCCTGACACAAATTCCGACAGCTTAAGTATTTCCGGACCTGAACGGAACTACAGCGTCGCGACTGCACACCCCATGGCTACAGAGGTGGGGATGCGGGTGCTTTCCCAGGGAGGAAACGCCGTTGATGCTGCGGTCGCCATTTCCTACGCGCTGGGAGTGGTGGAACCCCATGGTTCGGGGATTGGTGGCGGTGGCACCTTGTTAGTACGCCCGCAAAACCAGGAGCCGGTAGTTTACGATTACCGGGAAATCGCTTCTTACAGCGGTATGATGTCTCCCCTGGGAATTGGGGTTCCCGGCTTTGTCAAAGGCATGGAAGCCATTCATCAGGATTTCGGCAGCATGGACATGAGAGAACTAATCGAACCATCTATTGAACTGGCTACTGAAGGGGTGGAACTGACCTCCATCGATGAGTCGCGGATCGAGAGGGCAGCCTTTCGCATGCCCATGACTGAAGTCGAACACATGTATCCGGAGGGTCAGGGCTTAAAAAGAGGCGACATCTTGGTACAGGATGAGTTGGCCCAAACCTTAGAACGGATTCAAATGGAAGGCTCTTCCGCATTTTATGAGGGAACCCTTGCGCAGGAAATTGTAAGTAAGGTGCCGCAAATCACCTTGGATGATTTAAGGCGCTATGAAGTGATAAAAAAAGAGCCGGTTAAAGGTGAATTTGCCGGCTACGATGTATACGGTCCACCGGCCCCATCAGGCGGGATCATGATGATCCAGACCCTGCAAATGGCGGAAGCGCTGCAAGTGGAAGCCACCAAGGAAAAGATGGCGGATTTCGTTCACTTGACCGGAGAGATTTATAAGCGCAGTTACCGGGACCGGTTGCGTAAAATCGGGGATCCCGCCTTCGTAGACGTGCCGGAGCAGAAAATGATATCGAAGGAATATACACAAAAATTAGCATCGGATATTAAGATGGATAAACTGTCGGAGGATTATCGGGAAAAGCTGGACAGTGAAGCAGACATTGAGGACCATGACAACACCACCCACTTTGTGGTGATCGACCGGGACGGAATGATGGTATCCGGTACCAACACGGTAAGTGGTTATTTCGGTTCCGGGGTTTATGTCAAAGGGTTTTTCATGAACAACCAACTGAAAAACTTCAGCTTAAATCCGGAGCTTCCCAATCGACCGGAGCCTGGCAAGCGGCCGTACAGCTATACATCCCCGACCATTTTGGTAAAGGACGGGGAAGCCGTGATTGGGATCGGAAGCGCAGGAGGACGACGGATCCCGGCGATGGTTGCTCAAGTGCTGATTCGACACTTGAAGTACGAAAAGCCCCTTGCGGAGGCTATGGAAAGCCCGCGTTCCTACGTGGAGGTTGAGGACGATACAGTGGCGATGGAACGAGCCTTTCCGGAAGAGGTACGGTTAGAACTGGAGCACAGGGGCTATCCTCAAACAGCCACCACATCTTCTCTTTACTTTGGAGGGATTCAGACGCTTCGGCTGAATCTGGATACCGGCGAGATCGAGGGAAGTGCAGACCCGCGGCGCGATGGCACGTGGAGGGTGGAACGATAGCAAGAAGCGGTTGATATACAGCAGCCAAACAGAGAGGGTGTCGAACGGTGAAGCGGTTAATCCGGTTGGTGATTCCGGTTATGTTTTTGGTGACCATTATGTCGGTGATGATTGGGTTCCGTCATCTGGAAACATTGGAAGCGAACGAAATGCGTGTAATTGAGGAGTTCCGGGAACGCTGGATGCGTGAAACAGATGGACCGGGATTGATGAGGATGCAGGAGACGTTGTGGGGGAATTGGGTGGTTTCCACCAACGCAAACGGTTATTTTGGTCCTGATTATCACGCTCATCAACCAGGCGATGGATCAGCCGTGTTCACGTGGTCGTTCCAAGTGAAACAAGAGGGGACGTACAATATTCGAGTCAATTACGCTGCGGCTTTTGACCGTGCTTTCAATGCCCCCTACACCGTTCGTTATTCAGGCGGGCAAGTGACGGAGTTCGTGGATCAGCGGACAGGTGGAGGACGTTGGATTCCGATTGGGACCTTCGACTTCCAGCAGGGAGAAAAGGTGACGGTTACCCTATCCAATCATGCGGACGGGGTGGTAATCGCCGATGCGATTCGAATTTCGGAAGAAGGGAATGCTTCCAACAGACTGATTTTGGACAATCGCAATCCTAATCAAGGTTTTGAACCGGTCCAACAATCCCCGCAGCAACAACCGGCTCACGGACAACCCGGCCAGGAACAGCCGGGAGGGGAGCAACCGGGTGCTGCTCAACCAGGCTCCCAAACCGAAGTACTGCAACAACCCTGAAACCCTCGATGTTCTATTTGGCTGTTATGCACCCCTTAGGGGTGCTTTTTTATATGAAGATGCTGTGTCGGAGTAAAGCGAAAACCGAATCGGTTGGGGTTGTGGTGAGGAAGGAACAGTCACCACGTAAAACGATTCTTGTCATGTGGATAGACCCACAAAAACATTTTCAACATGTACCGTAGGAACTACGGGAAGTGAAGCTCGAGGAGAGTACTCGCCTAAGTCTCGATGAACCGAGAAGCTCTACCACTTTAGTCGAGAGCAGTTCACGGATGATCCAAATGCCCCAATTAGCTTTATAGGGAACAGAAAAGCCAGCCTCGCCGGAGGCTGGTTTTCCTTATCCCGCATAACGCCGCAAAATCCGATCCACCGACTCACCATACCCTTCTCCGAACAAATTCAGATGAACCAACAGGTAATACAGTTGGTACAATGGGCGCCGTTCCTCGTAACCGGGATCGACCGGATACGCTTCTCGGTAAGCATGATGAAATGTTTTCGGAAAACCCCCGAACAACTCCGTCATCGCCAGGTCCACTTCGCGGTGGCCGTGGTAAGCGGCGGGGTCGATCAGGCAGGGACGCCCGTCAGTGTCGACCAGCCAGTTGCCTCCCCACAAATCCCCATGCAGGAGAGAAGGTACGGCATCGGAGGTATCCAGCCAATGATCGAGACGGTCCATCAGACGTTCCAGTCGGCGATAGCGCTCTGAGGGGAGGCGGTTGCGCTTTTCTGCCAAACGAAATTGGGGAAGAAGCCGTTGATCCCGCCAAAAGGAGGGCCAGTGATCCGTGCGGGTATTGGGTTGGAGCAAGATCCCGATGAAATTATCCGCCTGCCAACCAAATGCGGAAGCGGTAAAGCGATGCAGCTCCGCCAAGCCCTGCCCTAAGACTTCCGCTGTGCGGGGGCCCGGTTCGCCGGGGTGGATCCATTCCATCAGGAGCCAGGCCGGCCATTCTCCATCCCTTTCCTCCGCTTTTTGCACATGCGGAATACGGAGCAAGGAGGCCGCAGTACGCAGCGCCTCCAGCCCGTCCCATTCCGCGTCGAAGAAGCCGTAGGGGGCATGGGCATGCATTTTGAGAAACCAGACGCTTTTGGTGGTTTCCACCCGGAAGGCATCGTTCATGTCACCGCCGGAGACGGGGGTGATTCCCTTTACGGAGAGGTTGGGTCCCAGTCTCTTTCGCAGGATGGTTTCAATGGTTTCGCGGGTGGGCATCAGCCGGTTTCCCTCTCCTTGATTGCCTGTACGATGCCACGGCATCCCGCCTCCACCAGGGAATAGGTTTCGTCAAAGTTTCCGGTGAAATAAGGGTCCGGTACTTCCCGGTAAGGGGTATCGGGGATGAAGTCGACGAAACGGTGGATGTTGTCCGCTTTTCCCTTCGCCAGCCGGCTGACATCGTCGAAATTGCTGTTATCCATAACGATGACAAAATCAAAGGCGGACAGGTCCTCCCCTTTGATTTGACGGGCTTGAATCCCTTCGTCGGAGATTCCTTCCCGTTTCAGGATATCCCGGGTACCGCGATGGGGGGGATGGCCGACGTGCCAGTTACCCGTACCGGCGGAGTCCACCTGGACCTGGTCGGCCAGTCCTTCCTGTTCCAATTGGTGACGCATCACGGCTTCCGCCATCGGGGAGCGGCAGATGTTGCCCAAACAGACGAACAAGACGGATGTCACAAGCGTTGCACTCCTTTGATTTAAGATCGGGTCGATTTTCTTGTTCATCTTAACATAGGGACTGTGTCACCTGAAAAATGAAAGCGTATGCGAAAAAAAAAAGCTTGCATTCATCCGAATTCCCTTCTATAATGTCCGTTATATACAGACATCTGTTCATCAAGAGGAGACGATGCGGATAAGGGGGATTTTGATCCATGAAGGAGAGGGACGAGACGTACTTTTTGATTCGGTCGGATATGTTGCCGGAAGCGATTCAGAAGACGGTGGAGGCGAAGTCCCTTCTCGCCTCGGGGGAAGTGCAGACGGTGCAGGAGGCGGTGGAACAGGTCGGGATGAGCCGCAGTTCGTTTTATAAATACAAGGATGGGGTTTATCCCTTTAACGCATTGATGAAAGAGAAGATTATTACCATCTCCCTCACACTGGAACATCGGGCGGGAGTGTTGTCCAGCATTTTGTCATACTTGGCAACGCAACGGGGGAACGTGCTCACCATCAACCAGACGATTCCCCTTCAGGGAGTGGCCGGCGTTACTATGTCGTTGGACACTGCCCAGATGATTACCGATGTGACCACGATGCTGGAAGGATTAAAGTCGCTGGATGGGGTGAAACAAGCCCAGTTGGTCTCCAGAGGTGAGTGACAAAGAGATACGGATCATTCAGGGAGTGAGGGAAATCATGGCGGTACAAGAGATCAAAGTGGGCCTGATGGGTTTGGGCACCGTCGGTTCGGGGGTGGTGCGATTGGTGGAACGTCACCAAGAGGACCTGTGGAATCAGACGGGGTGTACCATCACCATCGAAAAGGCGCTGGTGCGGGACAAACAAAAGGAGCGGGCTGTCCGTCTGCCGGAGGGGGTTTTGACCGACAAGCCGGAAGAGTTGCTCCATCATGACGGGATCGATATCGTGGTGGAGGTGATGGGAGGAATCGAACCGACCCGCGGGTACATCCGTCAAGCATTGGAAACCGGAAAACATGTGGTTACCGCCAACAAGGACCTGATGGCGCTTCACGGGGCAGAACTGCTGTCGGTAGCGGCTAAAAACCATTGCGATGTGTTTTATGAAGCCAGTGTGGCCGGCGGAATCCCCATCCTGCGGGCGTTGGTGGAAGGATTTTCTTCAGACCGCATCACACGCATGGTGGGGATTGTAAACGGGACCACCAACTTTATCCTGAGTGAAATGAAGAAAAATGGAATGGCATTTGAAGATGCCTTGGCGGAAGCACAACGGCTGGGGTACGCCGAAGCGGATCCCACCGCTGATGTGGACGGTTGGGATGCCGCCCGTAAGATGGCGATTCTGGCCACCCTGGGCTTTCATACTGAATGGCCCCTGGATGAGGTGAAAGTGCGGGGGATCGGGGATGTAACGCTGGAGGATGTCCGGTTTGCCGGTCAATTGGGATACACGCTGAAACTGGTGGGGATCGCCAGACAGGATGAGGGAAAAGTGGAAGTGAGTGTCCAGCCGGCATTGCTTCCCGACGAACATCCGCTGTCGTCGGTGGACGGGGTGTACAATGCGGTTTACGTCCATGGGGAAGCGGTCGGAGAGACGATGTTTTATGGTCCGGGTGCGGGAGAGTTACCGACGGCGACGGCGGTTGTTTCCGATCTGGTGACCGTGGTGAAAAATCAGAAACTGGGGGTTAATGGACGTTCGGTGGTGGCCCCTTACCGGGAACACAAGCCCAAAGCCCCTGCGGATATCTGGTCCAAACATTATTTCTGCCTCCATGTGGCGGATGAGGCTGGAGTATTGGCCGGTATTACCCAGCTGTTTGCCGATAAAGGAGTCAGCTTGGAAAAAGTGTTGCAGGTGCCCCGGACACGGGAGCAAGAGGCGGAGATTATTCTGGTTACCCACCAGGCTAACGGCGAGCAGTTACTTCACATTATCGAAGGGCTGGAAGCCTTGCCGACCGTGGTTCGCATTCAAAGTCACTACCGTGTGGAAGGGGGAGAACATTGATGAATCGGATGGGCATCTTGAAACAGTATCGCGAGTACCTTCCTGTGACACGGGATACCCCTGCCCTCACCCTGTACGAGGGCAATACCCCCTTGGTTCACCTGGAACGATTGTCGGAAGCGTGGGGGGTGGAACTCTTTGCCAAAGTGGAGGGTTTCAACCCGACGGGATCCTTCAAGGACCGGGGGATGGTGGTGGCTGTAGCCAAGGCGGCGGAAGCGGGTAGTCGTGCCGTCATCTGTGCATCCACCGGCAATACCTCTGCTTCCGCAGCCGCATATGCCGCCCGTATGGGGATGCGGGCCGTGGTGGTGGTGCCGGATGGCCACATCGCACTGGGCAAACTCTCGCAAGCGGTGGTGTATGGAGCAGAAGTGCTGGCCATCCAGGGGAATTTCGATGAAGGGTTGAAGATTGTGCGGCGGATCGCGGATGAACAAGATGTGACATTGGTTAATTCCGTTAATCCCTATCGAATCGAAGGACAGAAAACGGGGGCCTTCGAGGTGTGCGAACAGTTGGGTGCGGCACCGGATGTGTTGGCGATTCCGGTAGGGAATGCCGGCAATATTACTGCTTATTGGAAAGGATTCCAGGAATATCGGGATCGGGGTCGGATCGATTCACTCCCGCTCATGCGCGGATTTGAAGCGGAAGGAGCAGCCGCCATTGTCCGCGGGGAACCTATCGCCCAACCGGAGACCGTGGCGACGGCCATCCGCATCGGCAATCCGGCCAGTTGGGAATCGGCGGTACGGGCGGCGGATGAATCGGGCGGAGCGATTGACTCCGTCACCGATGCGGAAATCCTAGAGGCGTACCGGGAACTGACGCGACTGGAAGGGCTGTTTGCGGAACCGGCATCTGCCGCCTCCCTGGCCGGTGTGAAGAAAGCACGCCGGGAAGGGAAGATTTCCACTGGTGCAAAAGTGGTGGCCGTTCTCACGGGGAATGGGTTGAAGGATCCGTCCACTGCGATGGAAGCCGTTCCGGTGAAGCCGCTCCGCCTTCCTAACGACTTTGACGCAGTGGCACAGGCGATCCGGGAGCCGAGGAGGGCTTCCCATGCACCCCTTTGAAGTGCGGGTTCCCGGGAGCACCGCCAACCTGGGTTCGGGATTTGATTCCGTCGGGATGGCGATCGACCACTGGCTCACTCTGCACGTGACACCGGCGTTGCAAACGGAGGTGGTCCCCATCGATCCCCATCTGCGGGAGATTCAAACCGACGGGGAGAATCTCATCCTGCAAGTGATGGCTGCTTGTTTTGCCGAGGCCGGTCAACCGATGCCCCAATGCCGGGTGGAGGTATCTAGCGACATTCCCCTGGCGCGGGGATTGGGAAGCAGCGCCGCTGCCATTGTCGGCGGTTTGGCGGCGGCCAATCACCTGCTGGGGGAACCCTGGGAGCGGGATGTGTTGTATCAAAAGGCGGTACGGTGGGAAGGACATCCGGACAACGTAGGGGCCTCTCTGTTCGGGGGTGTGGTGATTGCCTCCTGGGACGGAGACCGGCTCGACTACATCACCGCTTCCCCCCCTCCATTTCTGCTGGTGGCGGCCGTTCCCCGCATGCAGTTGAAAACGGCCAAGGCACGCCAAGTATTGCCGAACACCCTCGCTCACCCGGAGGCGGTAATGGGGAGCAGCCGAGCCAACTTGTTGGTGGCCGGTCTCCTTACCGGAGACCGGCAGGCGTTGGCAGCGGGGCTAAACGATCGTTTTCACCAACCTTACCGGACATCCTTGGTGCCGGGGCTAAAGGCGGTATTGGAAGGGGTGACCCGCCACGGAGGCATCGGTGCTTTTCTCAGTGGGGCGGGTCCGACGGTGATGGCATTTGCGGATGATCCGGTCCAGGTGGAAAGATTTTTGGTTTCCGCTTTGGCTGATGCCGATGTCCAGGCCGATGTCTATTCACTGGAATCGGTTTCCACAGGGGCGACCGTCCGATTGACAGCAATGGAAGATCGTAGTACAGTGTGTGGAAACATAAAAGGAGCGAGTGCGAGTCGATGAAGGAACCGGTTGCCTATCTGGGGCCAAGGGGGACGTTCACCCACGAAGCGGCCCGACGCATGTTTCCGGAAGAGCACTATTTATTGCACCCCTGTGATTCCATACCCGATGTGCTGACCGCCGTTGACAGCGGGGAGACCCCTTACGGGGTAGTGCCGGTGGAAAACGCCATCGAAGGTTCGGTTACACTGACTCTGGATTGGCTGACTCATCATGTGGATGTTCCCATCACTGCGGAAGTGGTGGTGCCCATTGATCAATGTCTGTTTTGCCATCCTGACCATAAAGAGACGGAGCTCTCCCGCTTCACCCGGATCCTTTCTCATCCGCAGGCGGTAGCGCAATGCAGGGAGTACCTGCGTCAACATGTGCCCGATGCAGTCGTCTCTTACGTGGACAGCACGGCAGATGCCGCCCGCCGTGTCGGTTCCCAGGGACGTGATCGGTGGTTGGCCATCGGACCGCGGTCGGCTGGGGCTCTTTATGGACTGTATCAGCGGGATGCGGCCATCCAGGATTACGAAAACAATATCACCCGCTTTATCGCCGTTGGCAAAACGGTGCCGGAACGAAAGCAGCCTCGTTGTCGTAAGACGAGTTTGCTTCTCTCCTTGCCGGAGGACTATCCCGGAGCTCTGTACAATGTGCTCGCTTCTTTCGTCCGACAGGGGATCAACCTGTCTCGGCTGGAATCCCGTCCGACTAAAAAGCGGCTGGGAACCTATCGGTTTTTCATCGATGCGGAGAAGGAGATCGACGATCTCGCAATGAAACAGGCGATGGATGAAATCCGCGACCGTGGTTGTACCGTACGTCTGCTTGGTTCCTATCCCTGTTTTTCGGGAGAGTCGAGCAATTCGTCGGAATCGCTTGACAATCGTGACCATGGGGCATATAATCATCGTTAAAATTAAATCTCATTGTATGATTCAGAAGGGCGCCTAGGGTTCCGCTTCTTACAAAAAGGAAGGCTGGTCCGAGCGGCGCCAACACCTGACACCGGGTGTACACCGTGGGGACAAAAGCCCCGTGCGGCAGGTTCTGAGGTCTGGTTTGACCTGCGCGCGGAGGCTTTTTGATATAGGAAAACCAATCGGGGGTGGAGGAAAATGGAAGAACGTTGGGTGTACATGAATGGTCGTTATGTGAAAAAGGAGGAGGCGACAGTTTCCATTTTCGATCATGGATTCCTCTATGGGGACGGTATTTTTGAGGGGATCCGGGTCTATGACGGGAATGTGTTCCGGTTGCGGGATCATCTGGTACGTCTGTATGAGTCGGCGCGATCCATCATGCTGGACATTCCGTTGAAAATCGAGGAGTTGGAGCAGTCCGTCGTGGAAGCTGTTCGCAAAAACGAGTTAAGGGACGCCTATATCCGTCTAGTCGTCTCACGGGGAAAAGGGGAGCTCTGCCTGGACCCCTCCAAGTGTAACGACCCCCAAGTGATCATCATTGTTGATCAAGTCCGATTATTCCCGCAGGAGACCTATGATCGGGGACTAAAGATCATCACCGTTCCCACCCGGCGGAACGTACCGGATGCACTCAACCCTAAAATTAAATCCCTGAACTATCTGAACAACATCCTGGTTAAGATCGAAGCCAACCAAGCCGGCGTCGGGGAAGCGCTCATGCTGAACGGCGACGGTTATGTGGCGGAAGGTTCCGGAGACAACATCTTTTTGGTGAAAAAAGGGATCCTCTATACCCCGCCGGGCTATGTGGGTGCACTGGAGGGCATCACGCGCCAGGCGATTATGGATTTGTGTGAACGAAACGGATACACGGTGAAGGAGCAACCCTTCACCCGTCACGATGTGTATGTGGCTGATGAGGTGTTCCTCACCGGGACCGCCGCCGAAGTAATCGCGGTGGTGAACGTGGACGGACGCACCATTGCCGACGGTGTCCCTGGACCCGTCACCCAGCACCTGTTAAAGGAATTCCGCCAGCTGGTGACTGTCGACGGGACGCAAGCGTTTCCGGAAGATGCAGCGGCCAAGGAAAAAGTGGCAGCCGGGCAAGCTGGATGACGGAGAAGTAAACGATCCGGATCGCTGAAAAGCCGACTCTCTCCAGTTGGAGAGAATCGGCTTTTTTGATTGGGATTACAGATCGTCATTGTCTTCAGTCGTGAGTGTCATTGGGTTAAGGATATTACATCCCCCGCAGACGGCGGATCCGCTCTTCTGCAGGCGGATGGGTGGAGAAGAGACCGGTCATTTTCTTTTTCAGGGGATCGGAGAAGTACAGCATGGCGGAGGCGTTGGATGCTTCCTTTACCGGTTCCCGGACCCCCGCAATCTTTTCCAAGGCCGAAGCTAAGGCATAGGGGTTGCGGCACAACTCCGCCCCGCTGGCATCGGCCAGGTATTCCCGGTTGCGGGAGATGGCCAGGCGGATGATGGTGGCGATAAACGGAGAGAGGAATAACAATACCAATGCCACCACGTAGACGATGGGGTGAACATTTCGTTCCCGCCGCCCCCAGAACAAGATCCGGGATCCGAAATCGCTCAGGATGGCGATCACCGAAACCAAGGCGAGGGCAATAGTGGCCAGGCGGATGTCGTAGTTTTTGATGTGAGCCACCTCATGGGCCAACACCGCCTCCACTTCTTCCCGGTTGAGGCGGTCCATCAAGCCGGTTGTGACCGCCACCGCTCCGTCTTTGGGGGAGATGCCGGTGGCAAACGCGTTGGGACTGGGGTCCTGGATAATGAAAATCCGCGGGGTGGGGACCCTGGCGGCCATGGCCAATCCCTCCACGGTATGCCAGAGGAAGGGGTGGTCTTCTTTCTGTTTCACTTCCTGGGCGTGGTTCATCGCCATGACGACCCGGGTGCTGGACAGTACCATGAACAAGGTGTACCCAATGGCGAGAAGACCAGCGAAGGTGGCTCCCCACAGAGGCTCGCCCATTTGGATGTAGCTGACGCTGGCTCCCACCAGCAGGACAAACAGGATAAATCCGGTAACAATCAGAACCGTTTTACGCTTGTTGGATTCAATCTGTTGGTGAAGAAGCATGGTTGACCCTCCTTCGTCAGAAGGAGACCTTCACGTTTTGCCGCTCTTCCGCCGGGGTCTCCAACATCTCCCGGCGCGTGAAGCCGTGAACGGAAGCCACGATATTGGTGGGGATTGACTGAACCTTAATGTTGTATGCCATGACCGTTTTGTTGTAACTCTGACGAGAGTAGGCGATCTTATTCTCCGTGCCTGTCAGTTCTTCCTGCAGCATCAGGAAGTTTTGATTGGCTTTCAAGTCGGGATAGGATTCCGACAGCGCAAATAAGCTTTTCAGTCCGGCACTCAGTTGATTGTTGGCCTCCATCTCGTCGTTGCGGCTGTTTCCCTGGGTGAACATCCGGTTGCGGGCTTCAATCACTTGTTCCAAGGTTTCACGCTCGTGTTTGGCGTATCCTTTCACTGTCTCCACCAGGTTGGGAATTAAATCGTAGCGCCGCTTCAATTGGACATCGATCTGGGCCCACGATTCCTCCACCCAGTTGCGGTACTTAACCAGGGAGTTGTATGTGGCAAACCAAAAAAGAATAAGGACAACGACGACGATTCCAACGATCAATAAAGTCAATGCGTTCCCTCCTTGAGAATAGGTCGATCGGTGTGATCAAGACTCTTGTGATCCACCTTTTTTATTATAGCGGAGAGGGGGTGGAAGCAGTAGGATATCCGTTAATCTTCTTCGTCGATCACGATTTCCACCCGCACCAAAACCCCTCCGTTGTATACGCCGTAGACAGGAAATAAGCCGTCGATCTCCGTCTTCACCGCCACCTCCGCTTAAATCTTCCATTTCCCCTGTACCGGTGTCACATATCCGTTCCAAACTGTCGTCCCGCTTTCCTCCATAAACAGTTTAAATCCCGCCTGATGGGCGATTTCCCGCAGAGTTTGCCGGTTACATTTGTCAGCGTCCACCCGATAACGCTTTCCGACTGCCTCCACATCCACTTTCTTCTCCTTTAAAGAAGCGGCGACGGTTTCGACACCCCAGAATTTAATCCACGTTTACAGTCTGGGGGTGTTGGGAGCCGTGATGGTGGTGGTTGGAGCCCTTATGGATGTTGGAATCAATATTTTCGTAGAGCTTTAATCGTAAACCAAACCGGATACCGGCAAGGATCCGCTTGCCGGTTTTTTTGTGATGGATAGGGGTTGCGTTTCCGCGCGGTCGGTGATACATTGTCTTTCGGAATCCTTCGTATGTGCGATTGTACTGAAAATTTTGTTTGTCATTTGAATATCCTATGAAGAAGCAGAGTGACGGAAAGGGTTGGGGGATGTGCACGTGTTGTCGAAACGGGAGTCATTCGTGATTGGTTTAATGCTGTTCGCTCTGTTTTTTGGGGCTGGAAATATGATTTTTCCACCGGCCTTGGGACAAGCTGCGGGATCGAATCTGTGGCCTGCCCTTATCGGTTTTATTATCACGGGTGTCGGGTTGCCTCTGCTGGGAGTGATTGCGGTTGGTGTCAGTGGAGGAAACTTGCAGGCGATGGCCGGCAAGGTGCATCCCGTCTTTGGTGTTATTTTTCCCACCATTGTCTATTTAGCGATTGGTCCGATGTTCGGGATTCCCCGGACCGGTACAGTCGCTTTTGAGATGGGGGCCTCCCCTTTTCTTTCGGAAGGACTTCGGGAGGGTGTATGGCCGTTGTTTCTCTATACCGTGATTTTCTTTGGCCTTACTTTTTGGTTGGCGTTAAACCCTTCCAAGCTGGTGGGGCGGATCGGTAAAATCCTGACACCGGTTCTGCTGGCCCTGATTGTCATGCTTTTAATCAAGAGTTGGCTGGATCCCATCGGAGGATTGGCCAAGCCGGTGGAAGCGTACGAATCCACGCCTTTTGTGAACGGTTTTCTGGAAGGATACCTTACGATGGATACCTTGGGGGCGTTGGTATTTGGGATCGTGGTCATCAACGCGATCCGCGACCGGGGTGTGACAGGTTCGCGCGATGTAGCCCGTAACGCGATCCGAGCGGCTGTTGTCGCAGGTGTGGGGTTGGCCTTCTTTTACCTGGTGTTGGGATACTTGGGCGGCACCAGTGCCGTTTTGGGGGAATCGGATAATGGCGCGCAGATCCTGGCTCGGGTGTCTCATGAATTGTTTGGTCCGGTGGGAGTATTGCTGTTGGGATCGGCGGTCACCATCGCTTGTCTTACGACATCAGTGGGTTTGGTGACAGCCGCCTCTCTCTTTTTCTCCCGGCTGTTGCGTGTTTTGTCCTATAACCAGGTGGCTCTCGCACTCTGCCTGGTCAGCTTGGGTGTGGCCAACCTGGGGCTGACGCAGATTATTAC
The DNA here is from genome assembly GCF_031454155.1 of Desmospora profundinema. Lineage (GTDB taxonomy): Bacteria > Bacillota > Bacilli > Thermoactinomycetales > DSM-45169 > Desmospora > Desmospora profundinema. The sequence continues at coordinate 31,941 of NZ_JAVDQG010000005.1, read as the reverse complement.
CATCTCTGTACCGGTATTGGTGGCGGTTTATCCCATTGCCATCGTTCTGATTATCCTGACCTTGCTGGATCAGGTGTTGTCGGTACGCACGCCCGTCTTTGTGGGAGCATTGGTTGGCACAGCGTTGATCAGCCTATTTGACGGCTTGGCCGCTTTCCATGTGCCGCTGGGTGTATGGGGCCAGTGGCTTGCCCTGATTCCGCTGCAGCCGGAAGGAATCGGATGGTTGTTCCCCGCTCTCATCGGGGGGATCATCGGAGCGATGTGGAATCTTTTTACCGGTGGCGATGCTGCAGTGAAAAAGCGTACGGTGACGAATGGGAAAAACAGTTGACGGGGAAGGTCCCAAATGGGGCCTTCTTTTTTTGCAGGTAGAATGGAAACCATTACATTCTGCCGGTATGAAAACCGGGATAAACGGTTAAACACGAAAATGAGAGTCAAAATCTGAATCCTTCAGCGAGAAAACAGGGAAATGATAAACGGGTTGGAAGGAGAATGGGGATGTTCAGAAGCTTGCGTGAGCGCGTCACGTTGAATAACCGTGTACAGATGCCCTGGGTGGGGTTGGGTTTGTACAAGGTCCGACCCGGTGAAGAGGTGGAGCGGGTGGTACAACAGGCCTTGGAGCTGGGATATCACCATTTTGATACCGCAGCCGCATACGGCAACGAAGAGGGGGTGGGCCGGGCGGTTCGCAACTCAGGAGTGCCCCGTGAGGATGTGTTTATCACCACAAAAGTGTCAAACGACCGTCAGGGATACGGCTCTACCTTAGAAGCATTTGAGGAAAGTCTGGAACGGTTGGGGACGGACTATATCGACCTGTACCTGATTCATTGGCCGGTGCCGGGAAAATATGTGGATACGTGGAGAGCGTTGGAGCGGCTGCATGATGAGGGAAGAATCAAAGCCATCGGTGTCAGCAATTTCGAGATCCATCATTTGAGAGATGTGATGGATGCAGGCTCAGTAACGCCTGCTGTCAACCAAATTGAGTTTCATCCCTATCTCACACAGGGTGCGCTGGTTTCTTTTTGTAAAAACGAAGGGATTCGACCAGTGGCATGGTCCCCTCTGTGCAGAGGCAAGCTGCTGAAGGAGCCGGTCATCCAAAAAATCGCCGAAAGGCATGGGAAAAATGAGGCTCAGGTGGTCCTTCGCTGGGACCTGGAAAAAGGGGTAGCCACCATTCCTAAAACAGTAAGGGAAGAACGGATGAGAAATAATGCGAATCTGTTCGACTTTGATTTATCCCAAGATGAAGTCGCCCAGATCGATGCGTTAAATAAAAACGAGCGAATCGGTCCCCATCCGGATCAGATTGATTTTTGATAGTGAAGATTAAAAGCCGGTGTCCTGTCCAATCGCACCGGCTTTGGTTTGCCTATCATCCTACTGCCCCCGTGTGGCCGGGGACGTTCGTTTGTTTTGGATCGAGGTGCGCTCCAAGCGACCGCAGCTCCGCCAAAAATCCAAGCAAGTCCATCCAAAACCAGGGGTAGGGTGTATCGGGAGCGGGGCTACTCCACACCGACAAAAGTAAAAGGTTAAGGATTGGGAAGTTCAGGATTGATAAGAGAAGGAAAAATTTCCAACTTCCCGGCATAGGCTTCAAGATGGGAGGGGAAGCGATGCGTATTTTCTTAACCATCTTGATTACTTGTATGGTGCTGTATGTTATTTTTTTGGCATGGTCGTTGGTGGAGAAATTTAACCAAGCCGAAGGTCATCCGATGGGTACATCACCGATTTTCGGGCTGGTTTCCGCCCCGACAGAGCCTCACACCACCCGCTCGCCTATTACACTTTGATCGCTCGATTCATAGCAAAACGCAGCCCGTCACGGGCTGCGTTTTGATTAGTCATTTATTTTAACCATTCCGTGTGAAAGGTTCCTTCTTTGTCAATGCGTTGGTAGGTGTGGGCACCGAAGTAGTCCCGTTGAGCCTGCAGCAGGTTGGCGGGCAACCGGGCGCAGCGATAACTGTCATAGTATGCAAGGGCGGAGGACAAGCCCGGAACGGGAATGCCCTGTTGGATGGCTAAAGAGACCACCTTGCGCCAGGAATCCTGATATCGTTCCACGATGTCTTTAAAATACGGGGAGAGAAGCAAGTTAGCCAATGCCGGCTCGGCGTCGTAGGCTTCTTTGATGTTTTGCAGGAAGCGTGCCCGGATAATGCAGCCGCCACGGAAGATCATGGCGATGCTGCCGTAATCCAAATCCCATTCGTATTCGTCGGAAGCGGCCTTCATCTGGGCGAAGCCCTGGGCGTAGGAACAGATCTTGCTGGCGTAGAGCGCCTGGCGGATCGCCTCAATCCACTCTTCCTTGTTGTCGACGCCGGTGGCAACCGGTCCGGGAAGAACTTGAGCGGCCCGTTCCCGTTCCGCTTTCATCGCAGACAGGAAGCGAGAGAAGACGGATTGGGTGATAATGGAGAGTGGCACGCCCAAATCGAGCGCACTTTGGCTGGTCCATTTGCCGGTGCCTTTTTGACCCGCCGTATCCAGAATCACATCTACGATCGGTTTGCCGGTTTCGTCGTCTTTTTTGGTGAAAATGTCGGCGGTGATTTCGATCAGGTAGCTGTCCAGTTCCCCTCGATTCCATTCGGAGAAGACCTGGTGAAGCTTGTCCGTAGACAGTTCCAGAACGTCTTTCATTAGGTGGTATGCTTCCGTAATCAGTTGCATATCCCCGTATTCAATGCCGTTGTGCACCATTTTGACATAGTGGCCGGCACCGTCAGGGCCGATATAGGTGGTGCAGGGTTCGCCGTTCACTTGGGCGGCGATGGCGGAGAAGATGGGAGCCACCTGTTCATAGGCGCTCCGCGGTCCGCCGGGCATAATAGACGGCCCTTTTAATGCGCCTTCTTCACCGCCGGAAACGCCTGCACCGACAAAGCGGAACCCGGCCTCTTCCAGCTCCTTGCTGCGGCGCAGGGTGTCCTGGAAGAAGGCGTTGCCTCCGTCGATGAGGATGTCCCCTTCATCCAACAGCGGTTTCAGTTGTTCGATGGTGGCGTCGGTGGCGGATCCGGCTTTTACCATCAACATGATTTTGCGCGGTGATTCCAGGGAATGAACGAATTCTTCCAATGTGTAGGTGCCGACGATATTTTTTTGGCCGGCCTCTTCCATAAATGCATCTGTTTTTTCACGGGAGCGGTTGTATACGGAGACGGAGAAACCCTTAGACTCCATATTAAGAGCAAGGTTTTTCCCCATGACGGCTAAACCGATTACTCCGATCTGTTGCTTCGACAATGGTTTTCCATCCTTTCTGTCATGAAGGTCCCTAAGAGAAGGATATCCGTCCGGGGGAAAAAAGTCCACCCGGGACTTTTTATGACCCGGATGTTCAGGCCAAAACGTCTTTGCGAATAAACACGGTGAAGGCGACAGCGAGGGAGACAAGCGACCAGGTTCCCAGGACTGTCAGGGAGAAGGGAAGGGTCATCCCTTCGATCATGGTCGGGTTGCCGCTGAGGTAGTCCGTCAGCCGCAGGTTGGTAAAGGCCAGATATTTCAAGGTGGACCATGACGGGGCTAGCTGGGTGAGCAGGCTGCCGGAAATCAGGGCTGCCATCATGATCCCCATGCTGGCAGCGGTGCTTCTGACCAACACTGAGACCATAAAGGCGATGGTGGCCACGGCCACACAGGAGAACCAACCCAAGCCGTACCCCATCAGGATGGCTTGCCATTGTGGGATCAGGCGCACCTCATCCGTGAGCAGTTCGCCGTTTTCTTCTTGAAATCCGGTTAATACCGGCATTGTCCAGCCGGAATACCCGAAGATCACACCGGAGATCAGATAACCCAATACCGCAGTCGCCATTACCACCAGTGAGACGACGAGAAGCAGGGCGAGATACTTGCTGAGCAAGATGCGCCACCGTCGTACCGGTCGGGTGAGCAACATCTTGATGGTGCCGGCGGAATGTTCCGACGAGACGATATCGGAGGCGACCACTACCACCAACAAAGGTAAAAACAGGGATATGGACTCCTGGATAAACTGCCGCACAAAGGTGGGGGCACCCGGTGCCATCGGGTTGATGTCATGATCCAGGTAGTATTGTTGTTGTTGAATGTTCAATTTGAGATATTCCCGCCATTCTTCCGGTAGGCGGCTGGAGGAGAGGCGGTTTTGGCTGTCGATAATCTGCTGTTGAAGCACCGAACGCCAATCGTCCGTGCCCAATTGTTCCACTGTGTTTTGGACGGTACGGTATTGGGCGTAGGTGAAGATGGGGATCAGGATGGCTACGATCAGAAGGACAACCAGCAGCCGTTTTTTCTTTACCATCTTCAACAGTTCGTTGTAGATGAGGCTGATTCCGTTACGCAATGTGATCTCCCTCCGTCATTTGGAGGAAGACATCCTCCAGAGTCGGATGTTTCCGCCGGATCTCGGTCACTTGGACACCGGCTTCCAGAAGTGCCCGATTGACGTCAGCGATCGAATCTTCCGGGAGATGGGTGCGGATGACACCGCTGTCGGAAAGAGACTCCAGGGCAGTGACGGCAGGAAGGGAACGAAATATCTCCACACCTTTTTCCGTCGGATGCACACGCCATTCCACGGGTGACTCCCCCTCGAGAAGCTGGCTGACGGGTCCTGTTCGAACCACTTTCCCTTTACTGATTATGGCGACTCGGTCACATAACAGTTGAACTTCATGCAGAATGTGGCTGGAGATAAAGACGCTGATTCCCTGCTCTTTGGCGAGTCGTTGGATAAACCGGCGCATCTCCCGTATACCGGATGGATCCAAACCGTTGGTGGGTTCGTCCAGGATCAGCAACCGGGGACGGCGCAGGAGTGCCTGGGCAATCCCCAGCCGTTGGCGCATGCCGAGGGAGTATGTTTTTACAGGTTCGTCGATTCGATCCCTCAGTTCGACTAGTTGTACCACTTCTTCGATCCGCTCCGTTGGGATTTGCCCTTCCATTCGGGCGAAATGTTCCAGATTTTCTCGTCCGGTGAGATAGGGGTACATCTCCGGGTTTTCAACGATGGCTCCCACTTGGCTGATCGCTTGAGTAAAGTGTCGGGTGAGGTCGTGTCCCTCGATGGTGACCGTTCCGCCGGTGGGACGAATCAGACCCACCAGCATGCGGATAGTGGTTGTTTTTCCGGCACCGTTGGGCCCTAAAAAACCAAAAATTTCCCCCTCCCACACATCGAAAGCGACATCCTGAACGATTTTCCGTTTTCCGATGGTTTTGCTCAATCCTCGAACGGACAAAACAGCCTTGCGATCATTACCGGGCATCCGTATTCACCTCCGGTCGTTCCTCCCATGCGTTTAGCGTTTGCAAGAGACGGTCAGCCATCATCTGATAACCGTTGTCATTGGGATGGAAATGATCCGTATACAGGTAGTGGTCAGGATTGAGCTGAAATAGGTCGTACACAGGGATCATGACCACACCGGGGTCGTTTGCTATGGTTTCTTCGATGCTTTGATTCCATTCGCGTACCAGAGCATCGGTGGTCTCACGATCCTCCAAGTTGCCAAAGGGATTATAGAGACCGAAGATAAGCACCGGAGCCTCGGGATTTTCCTTCCGGATCGATTCCAGTATGGTTTTCAAATTGTCGACGTACTCTTCCTTGGTAGCGGTAGCTTCATTCCGGTCGATGGATTCTAAGGAGCCGCTTCCGCGAAATAGGTCGTTTCCCCCGATGGTTAAGGTAATCCAACTGGCGTTGTTCAGGAGATCACGAACTTGTTTTTGCGTCAGTTGCTGTTTCAACTCAGACGAGGTTTGTCCTTTAATTCCCAAGTTGACGGCGTTGACGGTCGGATCTTGTTCCCGGAGGGACGAACGTACCCGGCCAAAATATCCCTGTCCGGTAGCGTCGCCGGTTCCCCGGGTGAGGGAATCTCCCAGACTGACCAGTAGACGTTCACCACCGGGAGTAGCTATGGTGTCGGTTTCTCTTGCTTCCTCTGGTTGGGGGGCGGAGGAGGTTCCCGTTACTTCCGCCAAAGCCCAGGAAAATCCAATCAACAGGAGTACGAGCGACGTAAATGACAAAATGTAGATTGTGATCCAAAGCGGTCGACCTTTGATTTTCATATTCGACTCCTTTACGTGGGGTAGCACATCACCTAACTGCTATGTAGGAGGAGGGGTGTGATTGAAGGGAAATCAAGTTTTCGCTTCCGGACCGTCGATCATATCTTTTCCTCCTCTTATAGGGGGCAAACCGCCCATGGGTGCATATACATAGTACCGAGTTTGTTTTTTTAGGGAGGGAACGAAGAGTGAAATTGCACATCGTGCAGCCCGGGGACACCGTGTGGTCGATCGCCCGTCGCTTCGACATCCCGATTCAGACCCTGTTGCACGCCAATGATGACCTCGGGGACCCTGATCGCTTGGAGCCCGGGACCAAGGTGCGGATTCCCACCGGTAAGGTTCCGGTCTCTTTGCATAAAACAAGCGAAGCAGCGGTCCAGCAGGAGCCGACACCCTCACCATCGAAGGAAAGCTCCAGTTCCAGAGAGTCATCGATGGAACGGCCATCACTGGGAAGAGATTGGAGGGTTCCGCCCCCCTATCCTTCTCCGGGAGTGCCGCCCATGCCTGAAGCCCCTAAGTACCAACCTCAGGAGCCCATGCCGCTGATGCCGCCGGGTACGATGCCCTCTCCATACCCAGGGTTGACTCCCGACATGCCGCCTACTACCTATCCCACCCCCGCACAACCACCCAGAAAAGGTTGTGGTTGTGGCCCGAAACAGCCCGCACATCCATATCCCCCTTCACCAATGATGCCGGGACCGGGCTATCCCGCACCGGGTCCGATGCATCCGATGCCGGGACCGGGCTATCCCGCACCGGGTCCGATGTATCCGATGCCCGGGATGGGCTATCCCGCACCCGGTCCGATGTATCCGATGCCCGGGGTGGGTTATCCCGCACCTGGTCACCGATATCCGATGCCCGGGGTGGGTTATCCTGCACCTGGTCACCGATATCCGATGCCCGGGGTGGGTTATCCTGCACCTGGTCACCGATATCCGATGCCCGGAGTAGGCGACCCCGCACCTGGTTATCCAGGCACCCCAGGTATGACTCACCCGATGACACCTTCATCAGAGGAGGCTACTCCCCCGGATGCTCCTCTAAAGGCCCCCTCTTCGTTGGGCCCTCTGCATCCACTGCCTCTGGAAAGCTCGGAACAAAACAACGGTCAGACTCGTGATTACACCGAGCTTTTCCGCAATGAGGAAGAACGGGAGAGCAGTTCCGCCGAGCTGTGAATGGCCGGGAATGGGAAGGGGAGCGTAAGGCAGGTTCGGATGAACACCTCCTTTGGGAACGGTTGCTGGGGGAGCGAATCACCGATATCCAGCCGTTCCGGCGGAATTGGCTGGTGACAACTTCCCATGGTTGTTGGGTGGCAAAGCAGTCGCGGCGACCCGCCTTTCTCCGTTGGTGGGCTGGAGTGGATCGAGAAATGAGGAACCGCGGCTTTAAAGGAATGCCTCGGTGGTTGACGGATGGACAGAAATGGCAATTGTCTGCCTGGATTCAGGGACGAAGTGCCCAATACGGAGATCGGAACGATCTTACTGGCAGTGCGGGTGTACTGGGAAAGTTTCACCGATTGGGACGTAGATTGCATACCCCTACGCTTTCCCCCGGACGCCATTTGATTAGGCGGGTGGAAGAGCGATTCCATTCCTTTGTCCAATTGATCCGTACGACTCCGCCCTCATCCCAGGTACGGCAAGTGTTACAACCGGTGGAGGGAGAACTCCTCCACTGCGGGCAACAAGTGCTGGACGCGCTGGCTCGTTATCCATGGGATTACTGGTGTGGCAGAGAGCAGAGGATGCAAAGTTTGGTTCACCGGGATCTGGCCAGTCACAATTGGGTATGGGACTTTACCGGCAAGGGCTGGCTGATCGATTTTGATACCGCCGGATACGATTTGCAGGTGGGAGATTTGTGGCAATTGCTCTCCCGGGCGATGTGGGAACAGGATTGGGATGTTTCTATCCTGCACCGGACGATGGCTGCCTATGAGAGGGAACGCCCTCTCCCGTTAGTGGAACGGGAGCTGCTCCGGATTCTGTTGGCCTTTCCCAATGAAATCTATCGAGAAGCACTGGGACTGAGCCGAGGTGACCCCGATTATGCACTGGCCCGCACCCTGCCGTATCTACAGAGCTTGGTGGCCAAGGTTTCCCGTTGGCGACCGTGGACTCGCTTTCGGCCGTGGTTGGTCTGAATCGGCTGCATGTGGTAAGATGGAAATGATTGAGGTTCGCATGCGTGGAGAACAACAACAGGACCGCCTTTTTGAAAAAGGAGGCGGGACTCGACATGCCGCTGTTTTTGACGGTCGGATCCGCCGTGCCCTTTACAGAGCAGGTGGGTCTTTTCTCTGTCCAAAATGCGTAAAAAAGCGTGCTTGCAGTCGTACAAGACGCTGACTCCAGTATACCGCAAACGGAGCGGTCCTCCCATCCGTCTCCGCCAGCATGCAACAGGAAACCGAACGAAAGAGGTGATCCGCATGGCCGGCCATTCCAAGTGGAAAAACATCCAACATCGCAAAGGGCGTCAAGATGCCATCAGAGGGAAAATGTTCGCCAAATTGTCAAGGGAGATTATGGTGGCTGCACGGGAAGGAGGCGGCGATCCGGAACAGAACCAGCGCCTTCGTCTCGCCATCGCCAAAGCTCGTTCCCAAAACATGCCCAATGACAACATTGATCGGGCGATCAAGCGGGGAACAGGGGAAGAGGGCGGCGGTCATTATGAAGCCGTCACGTATGAAGGATATGGTCCAGCCGGGGCCGCCGTCATGGTGGAAGCCCTGACGGACAACCGCAACCGTACCGCTGCCGACATGCGCCATATTTTTTCCAAAAGGGATGGCAACCTGGGTGAATCCGGCTGTGTCGCGTGGATGTTTGAGCGCAAAGGGCTGCTCCGTGTGGACCGAGAGTCGACGGAGATGGGAGAAGATGACCTGATGATGTTGGCTCTGGAAGCCGGAGCAGAGGATTTCGAGGTGACAGAGGATGTCATTGAAGTGTTCACGGCTCCGGAAGCGTTCGAGGATGTGAAAAATGCCATAGAAGCAGAAGGGATTCGTTTTTCCACTGCTGAGGTGACGATGGTTCCTACCAATACCGTGGATGTAGACGGGGAGCATATACCTAAGATCCTGGCGCTGATGGAAGCCTTGGAGGACCATGACGACGTTCAAAACGTATATGCCAATTTCGATATCGACGAAGCGGAGTTGGAAAAACTATGAGGCATTCAGTCAAAATGATTTTATAAAATAAAGCCGCCCCTTGCCCTTAATCTCAGGGCAGGGGGCGGCTTTTATTCCTGTTCGTTGTTCACCCTTCTCCTCCTTTGATCGCGGCCAAGCGCATCGACCGACGAACGATCCAGCGTGTGACGACTCCGTGCAGGGGAGAGAAGAGGAACGCGCAGACGAAAAGCAGTCCTGCGGCGACCGTCATCGATCCGGCGATGGAGGCATCCAGCCACAATGAGATCCAATAGCCGAAGATGGAGCTCAGGATCCCGACGAGGGCGCTGATGGCAAGCATCCATTCCAATTTGTCCGTCAACAGATAGGCGGTCGCTCCCGGTACGATTAACATGGCTACCACCAATATGGCACCGACACTTTCAAAGGATGCCACTGTTGTGACGGAGACCAATCCCATCAGTAAATAGTGGATCAATAAGACGGGAATTCCCAGAGCAGCAGCCATCTGCGGATCAAAGGCAACCACTTTGAACTCCTTGTACAACAGACCCACCACCACCAGGGACAGGAACAGAGCGGCTCCCACGATCCACATGGCACGGGGGCCGGCTTCCCAACCAAACAAGGTCCAGGTATTGAATGGCACATAGGCGATTTCCCCGTACAAAACGTGGTCCAGGTCCAGATGAACCTGCCGTGTGTACAGAGAGACCAGGATCACCCCCACTGCAAAGAGAAAGGTGAAAGTCACGCTGATGGCTGCATCATGTTGGACTCCCTGCTGGCTCAAAATTTGGATCAGGAATGTACACAAGAGGCCGAATGCAGCGGCTCCCAACAACATCCAAACCGAATCCTTGGTACCGCTGATCAGATAAGCGACGACGATTCCGGGAAGAACGGCATGACTGATCGCGTCTCCCACCATAGCCAACCGCCGCAGGATTAGAAAACAACCTAAAAAACCGCAGGCGATTGCGACCATGGCGCCGGTAATAATGATGGTCATTCCCATCGTCATCCTTCCACCCCCCCTTGTTCAGGCTTTTGCACCAGGGATGGTTTCCACTGAGGCTCCCGTCCATGCAGAATCAATAGTTTCCACAGTGTGGGGAGGATGTCTTCGGGGATTTCTTCTCGTAATGCACCACTGTCGGGGTCGCGGATGGCGCCGCCTACTTCGTTTTCGTGCATCATCCACACCTCTGTCAGGCGTGCGTGCAACACGCTGTTGTAGGCGGCTTGCCAACCGTTTTCCGTAGCAGTCAGGACCCGGTCTTCTCCTCGGGATTCGATTCGGATCCATCCTTTTTTCACGAGGTTGCGCACGGCTTGTTGGAGTCGCCATGACGATAAGGTGAACCGTGTGGCAACATCACGGACGGTGACAGGGCCTGCTCCGCGCTCACGAGCTTCGTACAACATGTGAAGGATTGACTCCTGAGCCGTCTCCCGGCGGACACGAGCCAACCGTAAGGCTTTCGCCAACAGTCCGCGTTGCGGAGCAAACACCATGGAAATGAAAAAGATAAAGGAGGCTGCCACGACGATCAGAGGGCCGGTGGGGAGATTGTACCCCATGGTACTCAACCCTGTCCCCAATGCACCGGAGAGTCCGCCTAAAATCGCGGACAAGATCAACATGATGTCCAGTCGCTCTGTCCAGTATCGGGCAGCTGCAGCCGGTGTCACGATGAGTGCGACCACCAGCACAACGCCCGCCGCCTGAAGACCGATAACGACAGCCACCACCAGGAGCAGCATCAGGAACAGGTCCAGTGCAGTCATGGGAAATCCCAGGCTGCGTCCGAAGCCCGCATCAAAACAAAGCAATTTGAATTCCTTAAAAAAGAGGAAGGTGACGACCAATAATAGAACGGCTACACTGCCCATCACCCAGACATCTTCTCCAACCAGGGAAGCGGATTGACCAAACAAAAATTTGTCCAAACCGCTTTGGTTGCCGCTGCCCTGGTGTTGGATCTGTGTTAACAAGACGATGCCAAACCCGAAAAAGACGGAAAGGATCAAGCCTAAGGCCGTGTCTTCCTTGATGCGGGAGAAGCGGGTGATGACGTTGATGGCGATCGAGGCCAGCACCCCGCTCAGGATTGCGCCGATCAGGAAAAAGATCGGGCTTTTGGCTCCGGTCAGCATGAAAGCGATACAGATCCCAGGAAGTGCGGCGTGGGCGAGAACGTCCCCCATCAGGCTTCGCTTCCGGAGGAAGGCGAAAGCACCGATCACTCCGCTGGAAAGGCCTAATAGCATCGTTCCCGACAACACCCACAGGGTGTTGGGATCGCTCAAAAATCGCAAGATAGTTTCTATAGATGGCATCGACATCACCTCGGCACGGCGACACCGGATTGTTCCGGCAATACCGAGAGCCGGCCTCCGTATGCTTTTTGCAGGTTTTCCGCCGTGAATACCTGATTGGAGGGGCCGACGGCGATTTGACGCATGTTTAAAAGAATTAACCAGTCAAAGTACTCCTGGACGGTTTGGAGATCGTGGTGCACCACCAAGACGGTTTTCTTCTGTGCCTTCAAGTCATTTAAAATCTGGATAATCGCTTTTTCGGTGGCGGCGTCTACTCCGACAAACGGCTCATCCATGAAGTAAACCTGGGCGTCTTGGGCCAGGGAACGGGCCAAAAAGACCCGTTGCTGTTGGCCCCCGGAAAGTTGACTGATCTGACGTTTCGCAAAGTCGGCCATACCCACTTTTTCGAGGCATTCATATGCAAAATCGCGATCTTCCGCCCGGGGGCGTTTAAACCAGCCCAACTGGCCAAAGCGGCCCATCAGGACAACGTCCAGGGCATTGGTGGGAAAGTCCCAGTCGACGGACTCCCGCTGGGGAACATAGCCGACGATGGAACGCTGCTCCCGGTATGGTTTCCCATAGATCTTCACTTCACCGCTCGTGAGCGGGAGGATCCCTAAGATCCCCTTAATCAGGGTTGACTTGCCGGCGCCGTTGGGGCCGACGATTCCAACCAGATTTCCTTCCGGCACACGAAATTGGATGTCACGGAGAACCAATTTTCGGTGATAGGCGATGGACAAGTCCCGCACCAATAGTGGATACAGGGTCGATTTCATAGAGTCAGCCCCCCTTTCTGTTCAAAAATGGTTACTTTAAGGCGGAGACAATGGTGTCCACATTGTGTCGGACCATACCGATATAGGTTCCTTCTTCCGTACCTTCTTCTCCCATGGCGTCGGAGAACAACTCCCCGCCGATTTCCACCTGATGTCCTCGCTGTTCGGCTCCTTTGACGACCGCTTCAATCGATCGTTTGGGGACGCTGGTTTCGATAAAGACGGCTTTCACCTTGCGCTCGGAAATCAGGTTTACGATGCGCTGTACATCTCGCAGACCATATTCGGAAGCGGTGTTGATCCCTTGCAGACCCACCACTTCAATTCCATAGGCATCACCGAAGTATTCAAAAGCATCGTGTGCGGTTACCAACACTCGCTGCTTTTCAGGAATGGATTGAATCTGTTCTCGCGCATATTGATCCAACTCCTCCAGGTCTGCGATATAGGATTCCGCTCGTTGACGGTATTCTTCCTGGTGGTTGGGGTCGGCTTTCGACAATTCTTGTTCCACCACTTTTACGGCTTCGATCCACAATTGGACATCAAACCAGACATGGGGATCCGTTTGGTAGGCCTCATCATCGGCATCCTTTAATTTTTCCTCAGGGATGGATTCAGCAACGGGAACCACGGGTTTCTCATTGGACAACTTCGACAGGATGTCTCCCATGTTTCCCTCTAGTTGAAGCCCGCTGTAAAAAATCATATGGGCTTTATCCAGCTTCCCGATATCTCCCTGGGATGCTTTATACAAGTGAGGATCCACGCCGGGACCCATCAGAGTTGTCACGTTGACGCGGTCTCCGCCGACATTTTTTACAATGTCGCCCACCATCCCGGTGGTGGCTGTCACTTCAATGGGGCCATCTTCGGGAATGGCCGTTGCTCCATTTAAGCCACAGCCGGCCAACGGGATCGAGACGATTAAGAAGCAGCAAACCATTATTAACCATTTGAAACGAGATTGTTTGATTCCCATTTTAATCCTCCTGAATACATGACCGATTTCGCATGAATTGTAGCTCATAGGCATGTTTGTTTTATTAGGCAAGCATTTTTTCCTTTGGAAACATGTTTTGCCCTTGTGCAAAAATCCGTTATCATTATTGTATGTGCGAGCCTAAAAAGATGTCAATAACCTTACAAGAAAAAAGGCCTGTCTGACTCTTCCTATTTCCGCTAAAATAGGAATATAGAATGGGGTGGATGGATACAGGTCGGTTTTTCGCTCTCCAAATCACGACATGGAGTGGTGTGGTTACTCTCGTTTTTTTGGATGATTATGAATGAATGGTTTGTAATCGGGTGCGAAGGGATATTATGTAATTCTTTTCACGAAAAAAAATAATGGAGGATCCTCAAGGAGGATATTTGTCGATTTGCCTCGAATAAATCTAAGGATATCAAACTTGGAGACGTGTATATGGTATTCAAGGCATTTATGAAATACGTGTCGTATCGAAACCGTTTTGCCATGAGCCTGGGTTTCAAGTCGTTTGATGAGATGTCGAAACATACGTATTCCATTTTTTTGATTCCTCCGGACGCTTGGTGTTTTGCCACCCGGTTGCCCGACGGGGGATGGGCTGTCTGGAATAACCAGGGGAGCCCTCCCTATAATGTGGAAAAGTGGGACACCTGGGAAGAGGCGGCCCGCTATCTGCGGATTTATTTTGATTCGAAAGGCTTGACGGAGGAATGTTGGCAACCTCAGGGATACGATGAGATCGGCAAAAAAGAATTCCAGACAAAGCCTCCGGCGGATGCTTAACGGTTTCCCTCCCTTGTATAATGATCATGGTTGTTGTATGATTATGAATGTCATCCCTCAGGCTCAAACAGGGACGGCATAGGGATGGACGAAGCCAGCCCGAGCGTGGATCACACCGATTGGAAGACCGGAGTGCACCGCGTTTTGCGGGTGGAACGTCACTCCTTCTTTGGACGTTACCCACATGAAGCTCGCCTCGCGCGAGTCTTTTTTCTTTTTACACGATCCTATAAACAAAAAACGATCGACGCTGGGGACCGTCGACCGTTCGAATGGATGTGGATCATTGCGGAGGTGAACGCCTGAGATGGCGCTTTCCTTCCATTTTTTCTTTTGGAACAGGGTTGTCATGGGGTTTCCACTCGTTTCCAGTTCAATCCGGGAAATTCCTGCACGAGTCGTTGATAGGGGTTGTTGCCGATGTACCCTCCCCGGTCTTTGTCATAGTTTTGCTGGAATCGAATCACTCTCCAGTTCCCTCCGGGAATGCGGCGAACCGTCACTCTGTAGTCCCTTTTGTCAGAGGGGCGGTGGATCAGAATCGTACGGGTATTGATCATCTGTGTGTCTGTGGGCGACTCCACTACCAGGATCGGGGGATTATCCATCTCCTCTTCCCTTGTATCCGCTACTCGCCACCGTACTTCTTGCAGATTAACCCGGTCGCTTACCAATCGTTCCGCTTGTTCGAGGTTACCCTCGACCCAGACGGATTTGTAGAATTCCACCGCTGTTCTTTCCGAACCGGAGAGCTGGTTCGCGCATGCAGAGAGCAACAGAAGCGCCAAGAAGATGATCGACGCTCGACCGAGTGCTTTTGTGTTCATTCGCATTAACCCCCTCTTCCGTGGTGTGACCGGATCGTTCTTTACCATTGTGAACCAACTCTCCTTTAAACATTCCCGGTCAACCGATTTTGGTACCTGAACTGGATAGTGCGGATCCCGCTCGATGTTTCTCGAAAGAAATAGAAGGGATAAAAAATGTGATATAATCGGGCAAAGAGAATGGACGTTCGTCAAACAGGGAGGCTTAGTTGTGCGAATTATGGGAATAGATCCAGGGATCGCCATTGTTGGATATGGAGTGGTGGACCGAAGGGGGAACCAACTGAAGGCGGTCGATTATGGAAGTATCCAAACTCCTGCCCACACCCCGACCGCAGCCCGGTTGAAGCAAGTGTATGACGCCAGCACGGAGTTGTTGAACCGTTATCGTCCCGATGTGGTTGCGATTGAAAAGCTGTTTTTTAACCGGAACGTAACCACCGCTTTTACCGTCGGCCAGGCCCGTGGTGTGGTGATGCTGGCTGCAGAGGAAGCAGGAGCGGCGATCACCGAGTATACACCGATGGAAGTGAAGATGGCGGTGGCCGGATACGGCGGGGCCCAAAAGCGTCAGATTCAGGAGATGGTACGGGTGTTGTTAAACCTTCCGGCGATCCCCCGGCCGGACGATGTGGCGGACGCTTTGGGGGTCGCCATCTGCGAGGCCCATTCTTCCGGTTTCCATCGGTTGATGAAACAAGGAGGGAAGCCGTGATGATCGATTTTATCCAGGGGCGTGTCGCTTATCATACGCCGGAATGCGTCGTGGTGGAAGCGGGCGGGGTCGGTTACAGACTCCACTGTTCGAATCCCTTTCAATGGGAGGAGGGGGAAGCGGTTCGTATCTTCACCCACCAGGTAGTTCGGGAAGATGCACACACCTTATACGGCTTTTCCGATGGATCGGTACGCGATTGTTTTCGACTGTTGTTGGAGGTGTCCGGAATCGGACCCAAGGTTGCGCTCGCTATCACCGGAGCGGGCTCTCCCGCTGCTTTGGTGGAGGCGGTGGAACGGGAGGACCTCCGCTTCTTGACACAGCTGCCGGGGATCGGAAAAAAGACGGCCCAAAGGCTGATCTTGGAGTTGAAAGATAAGTTGAAAAAGGTGGGTTGGGTTCAAACCCTGCCGACGGGAGGACCCGCTGCCGCCGTAACGCCGGGCCGATCCGCTTCAAGTGAGGTGATTGAAGCCCTGACGGCCCTCGGCTATAATGAGGATGAAGCCTCCCTGGCAGTTGATGAAGCACGGCGAGGGTTTGGGGAGAAAGAGCCGTCCCTGGATGACTGGATTCGCCGTGCCCTGCAGATTTCGATGAAACGATAAGGGGGGATGCGGGATGGATGAGCGCATCATCTCAAGCCAGATGTCCATGGAAGACGAACCCGTGGAATTTAGCCTGCGTCCTCGCTTTCTGGACGATTATATCGGCCAGTCCCGGGTGAAGGAAAACCTGAAGGTATACATAGAAGCGGCCAAAATGCGACGGGAGAGCCTGGATCATGTCTTGTTGTACGGTCCGCCGGGATTGGGAAAAACGACGCTTTCCCATATCATCGCCAATGAGTTGGGGGTCCATTTGCGAACCACCTCGGGGCCGGCGATTGAACGGCCAGGGGATTTAGCTGCTATTTTAACCAATTTGCAACAGGGAGATCTCCTGTTTATTGACGAAATCCACCGTCTCAATCGAAGTGTGGAAGAGGTGCTGTATCCGGCGATGGAGGACTTCGCCCTGGATATCGTCATTGGGAAAGGTCCCAGTGCCCGCTCCGTCCGCCTCGATTTGCCTCCGTTCACCCTGGTGGGCGCAACCACCCGAGCCGGATCGCTTTCCTCTCCTTTACGGGATCGATTCGGAGTCGTGAGCCGATTGGAGTATTACACCGAGGAGGAGCTTGTTTGGATCGTCACCCGGGCTGCGGATCTTCTGCAAGTGACGGTCCGTGAAGAGGGGGCGTGGGAAATTGCCTGTCGCGCCAGAGGAACTCCGCGGGTGGCCAACCGACTCCTGAAGCGGGTGCGGGATTTTGTCCAGGTGAAGGGGGACGGGGTGATTACTCGGGAGACGGCGAGGGACGCATTGGACCGAATCCAGGTGGATAAACTGGGACTGGACCAAGTGGACCACAAGCTGTTACGATCGATCATGGACCATTTCCGGGGCGGCCCGGTGGGGTTGGAAACGCTGGCGGCTACGATTGGAGAAGAGTCGCATACGGTTGAAGACGTTTATGAACCTTATCTTCTTCAGATCGGGTTCCTGCAGCGAACTCCCCGGGGACGGATGGTCACGTCTCGGTGTTACCAACATTTTGGGGTGGAGATGCCCGGATGAGCCAGATTCCCAAACTTTTGATTTTCGCGGGTGTCCTGTTGATCGTGATCGGTCTCTTATGGCAGGTGGGCGGGCGATTTCTTCCCTTTGGCCGCTTGCCGGGAGACATCGTGGTGGAAAAAGAGAATGTTAAATTTTATTTTCCGATCGTCACATGTATCGTGATCAGTGTGGTGCTCAGTCTGTTGATGTACGTGTTTCGCCTGTTCCGGTGAGGGGCGGGCGTTTTTCATGGAAAGGTGGATTCTTAAAGATGGATGTTTCTCACTTTGATTTTCATCTGCCGGATGAGTTGATTGCACAGACTCCTTTGAAGGAACGGTCCGGATCCCGGCTGATGGTGCTTCATCGGCGGGATGGCCGGATCGAGCACCGGCAGTTTCCCGATTGGCTGGAGTATGTTCGTCCGGGTGATGTCTGGGTGGTAAATGACACCCGTGTCCGCCCCGCCCGCTTGATCGGGATCAAGGAAGAAACGGGTGCACAGGTGGAGCTGTTGCTGCTAAATCCACTGGGAGAAGGCCGATGGGAGGCGTTGGTAAAACCGGCGAAGCGGGTGAAGGAAGGAACCGTTATTTCCTTCGGAAACGGTTTGCTGCGGGCAACAGCCCAAGAGACGACAGATGTGGCCGGTGGAAGGGTGTTTCGGTTGGAACACGGGGAAGAAGACCTGGAGCCCTTGTTGTCCCGGCTGGGAGAAATGCCGCTACCCCCATACATCCGGGAGCGACTGGATGAGCCGGAACGGTACCAGACCGTTTACTCCAAAGAGGTAGGGTCGGCTGCCGCTCCAACGGCGGGGCTTCACTTCACGCCGCAGTTGTTGGCAGAAGCAAAGAAGCGGGGGGTACACATCGCTCCGATCACTTTGCATGTGGGCTTGGGCACCTTTCGTCCCGTCACAGTGGAGCGTGTGGAGGATCATCGGATGCATGCCGAATTCTTCGAGGTGTCCGAGGAAACGGCGCGTATCATCCAGAAGGCACAAATGAGCGGTAATCGGGTGTGTGCTGTGGGAACGACGTCGGTCCGCACATTGGAGTCGGTGGCTCGCGAGCATGGTGAGGTGGTCGCTTGCAAAGGGTGGACCGACATCTTTATCCACCCGGGCTTTTCATTTCAGGTGGTGGACGCTTTGCTGACCAACTTTCATTTGCCTCGTTCCACCCTCTTGATGCTGATCAGTGCTTTCGCAACCCGGGAGGAAGTGCTGAAAGCCTATCGAGAAGCTGTGCAGGAGCGTTACCGCTTCTTCAGTTTTGGGGATGCCATGTTGATCGTATGATACACGGATCGGCACTACTCTCACCTGGATTCATTCGTTCCCTGGTCGGGTTACCGAATCGTTCTCAGGTTGGATGTTTATCTGACATTAGCACTAAGGTATAATGGTACGAGTAGGAGGAACAGCCATTGGCCCTTCGTTACGAATTGATCAAAACCTGCTCCCAATCGGGAGCCCGTCTCGGGTGTATACATACCCCCCACGGCAGCTTTGACACTCCGGTGTTTATGCCGGTGGGAACACTGGCCACAGTGAAGACAGTCAGTCCTGAAGAACTGAAGGGATTGGGGAGCGGCATCATCCTGGCCAACACCTATCATCTCTTCTTGCGCCCCGGTCATGAGATCGTCCGGGAGGCGGGGGGACTTCATTCCTTCATGAATTGGGACCGCGCCATCTTGACCGACAGCGGCGGATTTCAGGTATTCAGTTTGAGCGACCTTCGGAAGATCACTGAAGAAGGGGTTTCTTTTCGCTCCCACCTGAGCGGGGAGCCCTTGTTCATCAGTCCGGAGAAAGCGATCGAAATCCAAAACGCCCTGGGAGCAGATATCATCATGGCGTTTGATGAATGTCCTCCTTACCCGGCAGAGCGGGGATATGTCAAGGAGTCCCTAGAACGGACCACCCGATGGTTGCATCGCTGCAAAGAGGCTCACCGCCGGCCGGAGGAACAGGCGCTGTTTGGGATCGTCCAGGGTGGCATGTTTCAGGACCTGCGCGCAGAAAGTGCCAAACAGATTACGGATGTGGAACTTCCCGGCTATGCCATTGGCGGTCTTAGCGTGGGGGAGCCCAAACCGCTGATGTATGAAGCGCTGGAACACACCACACCGCTTTTGCCGACAGATAAACCCCGTTATCTAATGGGGGTTGGTTCCCCGGATGCACTGGTGGAAGGGGTTATTCGCGGGGTGGATATGTTTGACTGCGTGTTGCCTACCCGAATTGCCCGCAATGGCACGACCATGACCAGCCAAGGGCGGGTCGTAATCCGAAACGCCGCTTATGCCCGGGATTTTGGCCCTCTGGATCCGGCGTGTGACTGCTATACATGCCGTCATTACAGCCGAGCGTATATTCGTCACTTGATCAAATCGGATGAAACCTTCGGCTTCCGCCTCACCACCATCCACAACCTGCACTTCCTGCTCACGTTGATGAAGCAGGTGCGACAGGCTATTCACGAGGACCGTCTGCTTGATTTTAGACGGGAGTTTTTTGAGAGCTATTACAAAACGAGTGAACCAGACGGAACCCGCAACTTTTAACAGCGGGGACCCACTTTGATAACCCAGTGAAGGAGATGTCTACATGGAAGGTTTAGTACAGTTTTTGCCCCTGATCCTGATCTTCGCCATCTTTTATTTCCTGCTCTTACGCCCGCAGCAAAAGAGGCAAAAAGAGCGCAATGCGATGTTGGCTTCCCTGAAAAAAGGGGATAAGGTGATCACCATCGGCGGATTACACGGTACCATCATGGACTTGACCGACGATCGGATCAATCTGAAGGTGAACGAAAACACCCGTCTTACCTTTGAGCGCAGCGCGGTCAATGCTGTGGTGAACGAGGATGAGAATCAAAACGAAAACAGCTGATCGAAAACAAACACCCCCGCCGGAAAAGGCGGGGGTGTTTTGGTATTTTAAGTAGCAGATGATCCATCTACTTCTTGGTCACATGCCCTCTTTGTTGCTCGTATACATAGAACAGATGGAGTAGGCGCATGTGAGGAGAGGATTGGATGTTTGTGATCTTGTTTGTTGTCCTCTGGTTCCTTGCCTCGGCTTGGTGTTTAATGGTTCTGGATCAAGTGGGAACTCAAGAGCGGAAATGGAGTTGGACAACGTTAATCCCCGCCGTCTTTTTTGGAGGACTTCTTGCGATCATGATTTTATCGCTCTTCTGTTTTCTCGGTTTGTGGTTGGCGGCTCTATGGCTTCCCGATGATGCTCAAGCCGGAAAGTGGTGGGATTGGATCTTTCTTTCCACTCTGTCCATCCTGGCTTATCTGCTTCTGTTCGGTCTGGTGGAAATAGCATTAAAAGTGTTCTTGCAAGAATGTCGACTTCCACTGTGGCTGGCTCTACTGGTTCAGATCCCCTTCCTGTCCTTCACCCTGCTGATGGTATCCGAGAGGGTGACGGTTGGCACTCACCTATCCGTGGAGGCGGCTGTTCTCGTCAGTGGAGGATTGGTGATCTTCGGTTACGCAATGGAAAGATGGTTGGGTTTCCATCCGGTGTGACGGGTAGGAACCGCCCTGTCAAAAGAGAACGTCCCCTCTGCAGTGGGGACGTTCTCTTTTTTCATGAGACCGGGGGCAGGCTTTCCCGAGCTTTGCTGTCTGATTCCAATAGCCAATCGCTACCCAGCGGTCGTTCACTGAAGTGATCGGCCAGCGAAAGACAGATCCAGGCGTGCAGGAGTCCGGCCAATAAATCCAAATACCAATGGATTCCCAAATAAACGATTCCAAACAATACGATCGCTGCCGATGTGAAACAGACAACGGCCAAGCGGCGGTTGGCGGACCGCCAAGCCAATACAGCCATCGTGATGGAGATGGAGGTATGCAAACTGGGGAAGGAATTATCCAGTCCGGAAAAGTGACGGTATTGCTCCTCAAAGCCGGGGTAGATCCCGGGTATGAGGAAGCGGATCTCGTCGTGAATCGTCCAGCTTTCATTGACCGCAATGACGATAAAGAAAGGGATGGCCAACAGATAGTTGAGTCCGATGGCGTATAAGAGGCCGTAAAGGGAACGCCGGTCCGCTTCATGATGATAGATGAACAAAGAAACAAACAACAGGACGGAGAACAGGATGACATAGACATAAGTGGTGACAACCGTGAGGAGGGGATGTTCCAGGTTGTGCTGGATCCATGGGGTCCATGTCCCTTCCCATTGTTTAATGGTCGGTGTGAGGTCCAGCCCGGGAAAGAGAGCGGGTTTGAGGAGCAGTTCCAGTTTATTGATCAACAAAACACTGGCTGCTCCGAGGAAGTGGAAGAGGAGGAGGCGGTTCTTGGTCATTTCCCGTGTTAATCCGATGATGGGTGAAAGCGGGTTGTTTATTCGCAAGCAAATGCGAAGCAACAGAAGCAAGGTGACCAAACCGGAGACCAGGATGGAAAAACTGGATTGAAACAAGGTTTCAGGCACCCCTTGATTTAATGGTCAGTTGAAAAAGAAAGGCTTCGGTTTCCTATCATCACAACCGAAGCAATCGATCCAATCGTTTTTTTCCACCATCAGGGGTGTGCCAAACCTGATTTTGTTTACGGGGCGGATGTGTTGACACCGAAGATGCCCCCGATGGCGCCTAATCCTGTCGCACATAAGGTGAAAAGCAGGGGTTGGACTCTCATGACGGTGTCAAAAGCCAAGAACCCGATCAACAAAATGATGCCCACATACAGGATCCCGGTTAAGCCACCGTACAACCACCCTTTCTGCCTGGCTTTCCTCCCGGCACACCATCCGCCGGCCAACAGCGCGATCCCGTTGATGCCGTAGGTGAAATAAGGGAGGGAAGATTCCGCAGTGGCAGTGAAGCGCAAAAGGAGAGCAGTCACGACGGAACCTGCCAGCACGATGGCAAATATAACGAGCAAGCCGGTAAGGAGCGGGGAGTTGAGTTGAAGTTTTCCTGTCCCATCCACGTTGGATTGCTTCATGGGGAACACCTCCCGAAAGGGTTTGTACATGGGTATGAACCCTTTTTGCGTTTTATGATCGGGTCATCTTTGATAAAACCGATCCGTTCGGCTGAGAATACAAAGCGAGACCTGGGAACGGAGTGACTAAGGCGAGACTTGTGCTTTAGTGCAAAGCGAGACCTGGGAACGAGTGACCAAGGCGAGACTTGGCTGATCCGTAAGAGAAACCGAGCAAGGGAGGGAAATGGCGGTGGATATATGGACAATCTTTTTACGTTCTTTGTTTGTCTATTTCTTCGTCCTCTTGGTGATGCGTCTAATGGGAAAAAGGGAGATCGGCAAGCTGTCCGTGTTTGATTTGGTGGTGTCCATCATGATTGCCGATTTTGCCGTCATTTCCATTCAAGACCCCAAAAT
This sequence comes from Desmospora profundinema, assembly GCF_031454155.1. Lineage (GTDB taxonomy): Bacteria > Bacillota > Bacilli > Thermoactinomycetales > DSM-45169 > Desmospora > Desmospora profundinema. The sequence goes on along the minus strand of NZ_JAVDQG010000005.1, from coordinate 9,257 downwards.
CCCCGTGATTCACGGGATTATCCCGATGGTGACGATGCTGGGTGCACAGGTTTTTTTGGCATTGGTGACCTTGAAGAGCTCACGAATTCGCGCCGTGGTGGAAGGAAAACCCTCCATCTTGATCAGCAATGGCAAGGTGCAGGAAAAGGAGATGCGGAAACAGCGCTACAACATGGAAGATTTGATGGTTCAGTTGAGGGAAAAAAACATATCCAATGTGGCGGACGTGGAATTCGCCATTCTGGAGCCGTCAGGGAAACTGAGCGTTTTTCCAAAGGAAGAGCATTTGCCGTTGACCAAAGGAGATTACTTCGGCGAGGTGGATCGACTGTCCAGACTGCCGGTTCCGGTGGTGATTGACGGTAAAGTACAGGAGGATGCTTTGGAGGATTTAAAAAAAGACCGATCCTGGTTGATGGAGCAGCTGCTTCGTTACGGCTATCCCAACCTCAAGGATGTTTTTTTTGCCAGCATCGACGAAAACGGCCGTTTTTACATCGATCCACGGGAAGATTAACGGGGAAACAGAGGGGACAACCATTTGCCTACGTAAGGCACTCGTTGAACATCCTCTTTTTTCAGCAGACCGAGGAAGATCAGGGAGGCGGCATAGGTGATCAGACTGACGGCTATTGCCAGACCAACGGAGGCAAACAAGGTTCCATCCGCCCGATTCATGACAACATGTAAAACGGTTCCCATCCCTGCCACGGCCAGCAGGAGCTTCACCCAGTCCCAAAACATCAGTGTGAAGGGGACGTAGTGGATGACACTGATGAAATGAAGGGCGGTGACAATGATGATGCCGCAGTTGATCGCCATCACCACTCCATCGATCCCTAACGCCGGCTGGGAACCCAACAGGAAGATAAGCGCCGTTTTGATCACGGCACCGTAGATGGAGTTACGCATCGCGTCCTTGGCTTTGTCCAACCCTTGCAGAACGGCGGATAAGGGTCCCTGCAAATACAGGAAGAGGGCGAAGGGGGACATGATCTGAAGCAACCGTGCGACATCACTATTGTGATAAAGGAGCAAGGTTAACGGCTCTGCCAGCATAAACAGGATGATGGCGCAGGGGCCTCCCACGATCATGGAGAGGCGGATGGCCTGGTTTAGCCGATGCTCCACCAACCGAACCTGTCCCTTGGCCGCCGCTTCGGAAATAGAGGGGACGAGGGAGACGGACAGGGCATAGGTAATGAAAGAAGGAAAAAACACTAATGGGATGGCCATTCCCTCCAATTGGCCGTACAAGGCGGTAGAGGCGGCAACAGTAATCCCTGCGAGGGCGAGGCTCTGGGATACGACGACCGGTTCCACCGCATACGAGAGGGATCCCACTAGTCGGCTGGCGGTGACGGGAATCGTGATTCGCATCATCTGTTTGGTGGTGGAGGCAAAATGATCCCACCCTTCCCGGATGTTTCGCATCGGAAAGCGAAGGGCCGGACGTTTGGGGTCACGCCGGTAAGACCGGAGGAGAATCAGCATGCCGGCTCCTTCGCCGATCACCATCCCGATCATGGCTCCGGCGGCGGCATATTCCACACCATACGGGAAAAGCAGACGTGCCAGGAGCAAGACGGTAAAAATCCGAACCACTTGCTCCACAATTTGAGAGACGGCATATGGATTCATATGTTGTCGACCTTGAAAGTACCCCCGGAACACAGAGGAGACCGCCACGATCGGGATAACAGGGGCAATTCCCCACAAAGCGTACAATGCGCGGCTGTCGGTTAGGAGCGTATGGGCAATCAACGGGGCCGCTGCGATGACCAGGATGGTAAATAGGGTGGCCAAACCGGTGACAATGATCAGGGAGACGACCAAGATGGAACGGACTCGGGATTCGTCCCCGGTAGCTTCCGCTTCCGATACCAACTTGGAGATGGCGACAGGCAATCCCGCTGTCGTCAGGGTCAGGATCAGAATCAAGATGGGAAAGGCCATTTGAAAGAGGCCCATCCCTTCGTCACCAATGAGCCGGGAGAGGGCGATCCGATAGACGAATCCCAACACCTTGGTGATAAATCCCGCCCCGACCAGAATGAGCGTGCCGTGGAGAAACGTTTGCTTGGTCAAGGTGAGGCCCCTTCCTTTCCGCGAGGGTTTGTACTACAATCTATGCGCTTGTCCCTGTCTCACATGACAAAGGAAAAAGAGTCGGGTGAGAGGTATTCAAGGGATCGTCCAGAAAGGTATAATGAAGGGACAAGTCCCGAGATGAAAACGGGGGAGGATCGCTTGATGCGCCAAACGTTAAAACCAGTCAGCCGTGTCAGTCGTGCGCGGCAACAAAATGTGGAATTGTTGAGCGAATCCGAGTTGATGCAGTGTATCGAGGATTTGTGCAACAGCAAGGCGGCGGAATTTCGCTATTATGGATACGAAGATGTGACCGGCGAACAAGTATGGGCTTGTGTGTCGGAAAATTACCGCCGGGGGTGGCCCCGGCTCAACCGCCTGGTGAACGACATCATGTCGCTGAAGGCGACGCGGTTTATGAACTGGCTGATGGTAAGTGTATATAAAAACCCGGACCGTTAATTGGCCCGGGTTTTTCGTTTCGGTATAAATTGACATGCCCTGTGGGAGTTGGGATAATGGGGTTGGTTGTCTTCGAAAATGAAGGAGGAGCGTCAGCATGAGGGTTCGCAAGGGAAGAATCGTTCTCTTCTCCCTGTTGGTCATCGCTATCCTGGCTACGGTGGCCGCCACCAGCTTGGATGTTGCTAGGGGGATTACCCTGGGGCTTGATTTGCAGGGTGGTTTCGAGGTGTTGTATCAAGCTAAACCGTTGGAAAAAGGACAGCAAATCAACGAACAAGTGTTGTCCGACGCTTCACGGGCTGTCAGTGAGCGGATCGATGTTCTGGGGGTGACGGAGCCGCAGATCACCGTGGAAGAGCCGGATCGAATCCGGGTGCAGTTAGCGGGGGTGGATGACCCTGACCGAGCCCGGGAGGTTTTGGGGACACCGGCTGTCCTGACGTTTCGCGCTCCTGACGGGGAAGAGGTTTTGATGCGCGGGACCGATTTATCTCCCGGCGGAGCCCGCCAAGATTATGATGAAAACGGTAGGCCGGTTGTAAGTGTGCGGTTTAAGGATGCCAACAAATTTGCCGACCTAACACGGGAATATCTGAACCAACCGGTTCCCATTTATTTGGATGACAATGAGTTAAGCGCTCCTGTAATCCGAAACATCATTTCCGATGGACGGGCCCAAATCAGCGGTAATTTCACCGCCGAAGAGGCTCAGGAGCTGGCTGAACTGCTGAATGCGGGCGCGTTGCCGGTGGAATTGAGTGAAATTCAGAGTTTTGCCGTGGATTCCAGCCTGGGAGCAGTCTCATTGCAGCAAAGCCTGGTGGCGGGGCTTTACGGAATCGCCATCATCTTCATCTTTATGATCGGATATTACCGCTTGCCCGGATTGGTGGCGGTAATCACGCTGATTACATACGGGTATCTGGTACTCTTGACCTTCAACCTTCTGAATGTCACCCTGACCCTGCCCGGAATTGCGGCCTTCATTTTGGGGGTGGGAATGGCGGTGGATGCCAATATCATCATGTATGAGCGGATCAAAGACGAGATGCGATTGGGAAAGAGCGTCACATCCGCCAACAAATCCGGTTCCCGTCGTTCCTTCCTCACGATCTTCGATGCCAACGTGACGACCATTTTGGCGGCGGCGGTTCTCTTTTACTTCGGGACCGCCGGTGTGCGCGGCTTTGCCGTCGCGCTGATCGTGGGCATCGTCGTCAGCTTCCTGACCGCAGTCGCCTTGTCGCGGTTGCTGATGAATCTGCTGGTGCGATCCGGTTTATTCCGAAAGCCGGGCTGGTACGCGGTGAAGGAGGATGAGATCGGTGAACTTTAAGTTTGACTTTGTGGGTAAGCGGAAGCTTTTTTTCATCCTGTCCGCTTCCATCCTCCTGCTGGGGATCGCTTCCCTGTTGATTCAAGGCCTGAACCTGGGCGTCGATTTTGTCAGCGGTTCACGGGTGGATGTCAGTATCGGTCAGGAATTTGATCTGGAGGAAGGAAGAGCGATCCTGGAGAAGTTGGGATATGAAAATCCCAGCATCCGCAAAGCCGGAAACGAAAATGAGCTGCTCGTTTTTCGGACCGATGAAAATCTGGAAGTGGAGAAAGTAAATGAAATCCGCGACCAATTTCGGGAGAAATTCGGAGAGCAGGTGGCGGTCAACGAACAGACGGTGGATCCGATCGTCGGGCGGGAATTGGCCAAAAACGCCATGATCTCGGTTTTAATCGCCTCGGTGGGGATTATCTTGTATGTGACGATCCGCTTTGAATACCGTTTTGCCATGACAGCGGTGTTGGCCCTGTTTCATGATGCGCTGTTTGTCATTGGCATCTTTTCCATCTTCCAGTGGGAGGTGGACCTGGTGTTCGTGGCGGCGGTTCTTACCATCGTCGGTTATTCGGTGAACGATACCATCGTTGTTTTTGACCGCATCCGGGAAAATATCGAGATAGAGCAACCGAAACGCTGGGAAGATTTGAAGGAAGCGGTCAACCGTAGTTTGCAACAAACGCTGGTTCGGTCCATCAACACGGGTCTGACCGTGATCTTCGCCGCTGCGGCCTTGTTCGCTTTTGGCGGGGAGAGCATCCGTTATTTCTCATTGGCTCTGTTGCTGGGTCTGTTTGCCGGGATTTACTCCTCCGTCTTCGTGGCTAGTCAGGTATGGATCACCTGGAAATGGAAATCGATGGAACGGGAAAAACTGAAAGCGAAGGCCGTGACTGAATAGAGAAAACGGTTTGCGACAGGACTGGAATGACCAGCACCAGTCGCACCTGGGTCCCTTTGTTCCCGGGTTTCACGATGACAGCAACAGCCGCGGGCGCTACCCCGCGGCTTTGCGGTGGTGGAGGAGAGGGCGATGAAAGCCAAGGAGATGCGCCAAGCGGAAACCGGTGCTTGGGTGGGAATCGTGGGAAATTTGATACTGGCCATCCTCAAGGGTGTGGTCGGTGTAATCGCCGACAGCCGCGCTCTGGTGGCAGATGCTGTCCATTCGGCTTCCGACGTGGCGGGTTCGCTGGCGGTATTGATCGGGGTCCGGGTAGCTCAAGAGCCTCCGGATCAGGATCATCCGTATGGTCACGGGAAGGCGGAATCGGTTGCCGCCATTATCGTATCGGTGATCCTGGCAATGGTCGGTTTCGAGATTGGCCGCGGTTCCTTCGAGTCGCTGTTTGAAGAGGTGACCGCTCCAGGATGGCTGGCAGTGGTGGCCGCAGCGGTTTCCATTGTGGCCAAGGAAGCGATGTTCCAGTACAAATACCGGTTGGGCAAGCGGATCGGCAGTCAGGCGATTATCGCCAATGCCTGGGAGCACCGTTCCGATGTATACTCTTCTCTGGCCGCACTGATCGGGATCGGGGGAGCGATCCTGGGTCAATGGTTGGGAATCGGCCAGTTGGTTTATTTGGATGCAATCGCGGGGATCTTTGTCTCCCTGTTAGTGCTGCGTATGGCTTTTCATTTGGCCAAGGAATCGATTCACACCACATTGGACCATGTCCTGCACGAGGAAGATGCTGCCGAACTGGTGGAGACGGCGGCATCCGTCCAGGGGGTGAAACGGGTGGATGAATTGTTGGCCCGGGAGCATGGCTTTTATGTCATCGTGGATGTCAAGATAGCGGTAGAGCCTCATATCACCGTGGAGGAAGGACATGGGATCGGGAAACGGGTGAAGACCGCTTTAGTGGAGGGACATGATCACGTATCCGACGTGATGGTTCACATCAATCCCTATAAAGGGGAGCGGGGCCATTCCTCCGAAAAATAGGGAGGACAGGTGGTCCTTTTGCCTGGGGATGAAGTTTGTGTGCTATAATGATAGGCGGCATAGCGAGACTTGGGAACGAAGATGCTTAGGGCCTGTCTCGTCATTTGATTTTCCGTGAGAAAAAGAAGGGTCGGTATGGCTTTTGGTTCGCCTTTGCGCTCTTTTGCAACGAATCGAAGACAGCCATACCGTCCCGGGATCTCGCCCTACAGATTGTTCAGACACGTCCTAGTGCTAAGCGAGGTGACCCCATGCTACAATCCAAGACGCGATGGCGCCTTTCCGATGGGGAAGCGACACGTGTCACAGAATTGGCGAAAGCGCTGGATCTACATCCGTTGGTCGCCCGATTGTTAATCAACCGCGGGTTGAGTGAGCCGGAGGCTGCCCGACGTTTTTTACGTGCCAGTGTCGATGACCTTCACGATCCCTTTTTGCTGGACGGGATGGACCGGGCGGTGGAACGGATTAGGCAAGCCCTGGACAGGGGGGAGAAAATCCGCATCTACGGCGATTACGATGCAGATGGAGTGACCAGCACCAGCCTCATGATGCGGGTTTTTCGTCGAATGGAAGCCGATGTGGATTATTACATACCCAACCGGTTTACCGAAGGTTATGGACTGAACCAGCAGGCTCTGACCCGAGCGAAAACGGAAGGCGTCGGCTTGATGGTCACCGTCGATACCGGGATCAGTGCGGTGGAGCAGGCGGCCTATGCCAGAGAGTTGGGACTGGATCTGATCATCACGGATCACCATGAACCCCCAGCAGTGTTGCCTAAGGCACTGGCGGTGATTAATCCCAAGAAACCGGATTGTTCCTATCCCTTCGATCTACTGGCAGGTGTGGGGGTAGCCTTCAAACTCTGCCACGCCCTGCTGGGAGAACCGCCCGATGACGGATGGGAACTGGCCGCTCTGGGAACCATCGCGGATTTGGTTCCGCTGATGGAAGAAAATCGGATTTTGGCCGCCCGGGGTTTGGAGGCGATGAACCGCTTTCCATCGACGGGGATGACGGCTCTGGTGGAGGCATCCGGAATCGACGGGGAAGTGGGGGCCGGCCATGTGGGATTCTCCCTGGGCCCCCGGATCAACGCCAGCGGACGCCTGGATACGGCGGGGCGGGCGGTGGAACTGATGCTGACGGATGATGGGGATCAAGCCCGACTGATCGCGGAAGAATTGGATCGGATGAACCGGGAGCGGCAGCAGCTGGTGGAATCGATCGCCGCCGAAGCCATCGCCCAGGTGGAGACGGATCCCGAAGCCAATTGCCGCTTTATTCTGGTGGCCGCCCCAAACTGGAACGTGGGCGTAATCGGGATCGTCGCCTCCCGCTTGGTGGAACGCTATTATCGTCCCACCATTGTCCTGGGAATCGATGAGGAGACGGGGATGGCCAAAGGATCGGCCCGCAGCATTACCGGGTTTGACATGTTTCAGGCCCTGACCGCATGTAGCCAGTGTCTATCCCATTATGGGGGGCATACGATGGCAGCGGGAATGACCTTGCCACGGGAAAACCTGTCCGCATTCCATCGACATCTCGATCGTCTGGCCGGTGAATGGCTCACGGAGGAGGATTATACTCCGTTGTCAGTAGTGGATTCGGATCTGTCATTGACAGAGGTAGATCTCCCCCTGATTGAATCCATCGAAAAGCTGGCCCCATACGGCATGGGAAACCCGACTCCCCGCTTCCGCCTGACCGGTGTCGGCTTGGGTCGGATTCAACGGATCGGGCGGGATAAAAACCACCTGAAAATCATGTTGGAGCAGAACGGCTCTTCTCTGGATGCAGTCGGGTTCCGCATGGGTGACCTGGCGGAGGAGATCACGCCTCAATCCCATCCGGAATTGTTGGGTGAGTTGTCGATCAACGAATGGAATCAGCGGCGAATCCCTCAGTTCCTGATCCGGGATGTGGCAGTTCCACATATGCAGGTTTTCGATTGGCGCAGTAACACGGATCAACGGGAACGATTACGGGCGTTGGCGGACCGTCCGGAAACCTTGTTTCTCTATGACGGAGGAAAGCCGGTCTGGTGGGAATCCGGATTAGCCGCGATGGTTCGATCCTGGGAGTCCCTGAAGACATACGAGCGAGGAGACGAACTTGTACGATACCTGGTTCTGATTCATATGCCGCCGAGCCTAACGGTTGCTGAAAAGTGGTTCCGGGGGTTGGATCGACTGGAACGGATCTACTTCGCCTATGGAGATGCGGATTGGGATGGACCTTCCCGTGCACCGGAACGGGAGCATTTCAAACAGCTGTACGGGGCTATGATGAAAGTGGGGGAGCTGCGTATTCCCCGGGATTTGGATCGGCTCGCCCGAATGACGGGAATGTCGGTCAAGGGAATCGGCTTTATGCTACAGGTATTTGAGGAGTTGGACTTTGTGCGCAGGGAGAACGGACGGCTTACACTTGCCCCGCAGGCGGAGAAACGCCCCTTGTCCGCCTCTTCCCGTTATCGGAGGCAGCAGGAGCGGGAAGAGGTGCAGCAGTGTTTTGTTTATTCTTCGACGCGTGATCTGTGCACTTATATTGATTCGGTTCGTTCGGAGCCAGCCCATAGAGGAGGCGCAGAGTTATGGATTTCAAAGACAAAATCCGGGTAATCGAGGATTTTCCTCAACCGGGAGTTCGTTTCAAGGATATCACCACTCTGTTGAAGGACGGTCCCGCTTTTCGAGCGGCGATCGACCGCATGGCGGAAAAAATCAGGGAACAGCAAGTGGATCTGATCGTCGGTCCGGAGGCCCGTGGCTTTGTGGTGGGGACGCCGTTGGCTTACGCGTTGGGCGTGGGTTTCATCCCTGTGCGCAAGGCAGGGAAATTGCCCGCCGAAACGGTCGAAACCGGTTACAGTCTTGAATACGGAAAAGATCGGCTGGCCATCCACCGCGATGCCATTCAAGCGGGACAGCGGATCCTGATTGTGGACGACCTGCTCGCCACCGGAGGAACGATCCAAGCCACCTTAAACCTAGTTAATGAACTGGGAGCCGAGGTGGTGGGAGCGGCGTTCGTGATCGAGCTCACCTATCTTAACGGACGGGAAAAATTGCCTGGGGATCTCGATATTTTCACCTTGGTTCAGTATTAAGCAAAAATCGAACGATAAGGCCTGCACTCCCTTAGCAGATACGGGAATACCCGTAGAATCATCTGCTGAGGGGGTGTTTTTTATATCGGGAGGTTGTTGAAGAAAGAGGATCAAAAGCAGGAGAGAAAAAGGAGCCGCTATCCTAACAGCGGCTTCAACAGGGACCCGGTGTTTTACCAGAGACCATCTAGTGCCCCTTCAGGTTTTACGCGGACAAGTCGGTCGGCTTGGTTTTCCGTCTTCGCTCCATGCGTGGCAGAGTCGACTCCGCCGGAAAACCAAGCCTCCCTCCACGTAAA